>DATNAR010000203.1:0-3234 GCA_035607385.1 Casimicrobiaceae bacterium | reverse complement strand
ACACGGCACCCATGTCGGCGCGGCCGGCGAGTTGGGCTTTCAGCGCCGCCATCACCTTGCCCATCGCCGCCATGCCGCCGCCGGATTGCGCGACGGCCGCGGCGATCAGCGCGTCGACCTCGGCGTCCGACAGCGCTTGCGGCATATAGCTTTGCAGGATGTCGATCTCGGCGCGTTCGTGCGCGACCAGATCGGGGCGCTTGCCGGCCTCGAACTGCGCCACCGATTCGCGGCGCTGCTTGATCATGCGCTCGATGATCGCGACGATGTCGGCATCGCTCACCTCGACGCGCTCGTCGACTTCCTTCTGCTTGATCGCCGCCAGCAGCAGTCGAATCGTCGACAGGCGCGCCGTGGCCTTGGCGCGCATCGCGTCTTTCATCTCGTCGGTGATGCGGGCTTTGAGGGTCATCGCAGAGTCCTAAAAGCAGAACGCCGCGTTAACCTGCGCTAAGGCGCCGGTTCAACGCGGCGAGTTAAGTGCGTCACGCAGAGCGTGCCGCACTAACAACTAGTAGAGTTTCGGCGGCAGCTGCTGGCTGCGCAGGCGCTTGTAGTGGCGTTTGACCGCCGCGGCCAGCTTGCGCTTGCGCTCGGCCGTCGGCTTTTCGTAGAACTCCCGGGCGCGGAGCTCGGTGAGCAGGCCCGTCTTCTCGATCGTCCGCTTGAAGCGGCGAAGCGCGACTTCGAACGGCTCGTTTTCGCGAACGCGAACGCTGGGCATCGGTGATTATTCCTTTCGGCAGCAATGACTTGTAACCAAGCCCACAAGTATAACAGGGCGTCCGGACCCCCGCAAGCAAGCTATACTTTGCGGCCCTTAGGGAAAGACGCTCTTGCTGGTACTGGGCATCGAAACTTCCTGCGACGAGACGGGCCTCGCGCTGTACGACAGCGCTGGCGGCCTCATCGCCCACGCGCTGCATTCTCAGGTGGCGATGCACGAGGCTTATGGCGGCGTCGTGCCCGAGCTTGCCTCGCGTGATCACATCCGCCGCGTCGTGCCATTGACCGAGTCGGTGCTGCGCGAGGGCGGCGCTTCGCTCGCCGACCTCGACGGCGTCGCCTATACGCAGGGACCCGGGCTTGCCGGCGCGCTGCTGGTCGGCGCCAGCATCGCCAATGGACTCGGCTTCGCGCTGCGCATCCCGGCGCTGGGCGTGCACCATCTCGAAGGCCATTTGCTGTCGCCGCTGCTCGCGACGCCTGCGCCGGCGTTCCCCTTCGTGGCCCTGCTCGTCTCGGGCGGCCACAGCCAGCTCTACGCGGTCGGCGGCGTCGGCGACTATACGCTGCTCGGCGACACGCTGGACGACGCCGCCGGCGAAGCCTTCGACAAGACAGCCAAGCTGCTCGGGCTGCCTTATCCGGGCGGTCCCGCGCTGTCCAGGCTCGCGGAGCGCGGCCGGCGCGGCGTCTTTACCTTGCCCCGCCCGATGAAGGACAGCGGCGATCTCAACATGAGCTTTTCCGGTTTGAAGACCGCGGTGCGCACGCTGGCCGGCGACACAAAGCCTTCCGCGCAGCGCGACGCAGACATCGCGCGCGAGTTCGAAGACGCGATCGCCGATGTGCTGGTCGCGAAGTCGCTGTCGGCGCTCGACGCCGCCGGCCTGTCGCGCCTGGTCGTCGCGGGCGGCGTTGGCGCCAACCGCAGCCTGCGCGAGCGCCTGAGTGACGCGGTGGCGGCGCGCGGCGGCGAAGTTTTCTATCCGGACCTTGAGTTCTGCACCGACAACGGCGCGATGATCGCGCTGGTGGGCGCGCTGCGGCTCCAGCAGGGGCTGTCGCAGGACTACGCTTTCGGCGTGCGGCCGCGGTGGGAGCTTTCGAGCCTCGCGCGGCCTGGATTGCGCGCGAGCGGCTGAAGCGGACGCAGGACACGGCCGCGTTTCTACGCCGATTTCTCTCCGATCCTGCGCTCTTCGCCGGCGATCAGCTTGCGTATGTTGACGCGGTGGCGCCAGAACATCAGCAGCGCGATCGGCACCAAGACCCAGGACTCGGGCCAGAAGCCGAGGAAATAAAAACCCAGCGGCGGCGTCGCCGCCGCGGCGACGAGCGAGGCGAGCGACGACATGCGAAACGCCAGCACGACGAGCAGCCAGATGACGGCGAGGGCCAGACCCAGTTGCCACGACAAGGCGAATGCGATGCCCGCCGCCGTCGATACGCCCTTGCCACCGGCGAAATGATGGAACACCGGATACAGATGACCGAGATACACCGCCAGCGCGGCGCCCGCGGTCGCGAGCGAGGCATCGCCCCAGCTCGCACCCAGGCGATTGGCGGCCCACACCGCGACAAAGCCCTTGATGCCGTCGCCGAGCAGGGTCAACGCGGCCGCAAGCTTGTTGCCGGTGCGCAATACGTTGGTCGCGCCCGGATTGCCCGAGCCGTAGCTGTGCGGATCGGGCAGGCCGAACAGTCTGCTCACGACGACGGCGAACGATACCGAGCCCAGCAAATACGCGGCGATGATCACGCCGAGCGTCGGCATACGAGCGTCCTCCATCTCGATTACAATGCGCGCGCATTCTAGCAAACCGCCACGCCGTCGCTAAAGTGAACACGATCTTCATCGCCGATCTCAAGGTCGAGACGCGAATCGGCATCTACGATTGGGAGCAGCGACTGAAGCAACCGCTGCTGCTCAACCTGGAGATCGAGCCGCCGTCGGCGGCGGCATTCGCCAGCGACAGTTTTGCCGACGCGCTCGATTACGCGGCGGTGGTCGCGCGGGTGAAGGCGTTTGCGGCGGACCACCCGCACAAGCTGCTCGAGCGCTTCGCCGCCGCATTGGCCGATCTCGTCTGCGCGGAGTTCGGCGCGCGCTGGGTCCAGGTCAGCGTCGCCAAGCCTGCGCCGATCGCCGGCGTCAGGCAGATCGGCGTCAGAGTCGAGCGCGGTGAGCGCAGCCGATGACGCGCGACGCTATGCCTCGTCTTGCGCCAGCAGCGCGGCGTTGCCTCCCGCGGCGGCCGTGTTGATCGACAGCGTGCGCTCGACCGCGAAGCGGAAAAGATAGTTCGGCCCACCGGCTTTCGGCCCGGTGCCCGATAGTCCTTCGCCGCCGAACGGCTGCACGCCGACGACCGCGCCGATGATGTTGCGGTTGACGTAGACGTTGCCGACGCGCACGCGCGATGCAATGTGCCGGACGGTCGCGTCGATGCGGCTGTGGATGCCCAGCGTCAACCCGTAGCCGGTGTCGTTGATCGCGGCTATCACCTC
>DATNAR010000196.1:0-3082 GCA_035607385.1 Casimicrobiaceae bacterium | reverse complement strand
CGTTGCCGCCGCCCAGATAGAGCCGATCGAAATTGAGCAGCGTCCGGACGAGCACGATCACGCGGCTCACCCGCCGGTTCCACTTGGACACACCCAGCTTTTTCAGCGCCGCCGCGCCGACATATCGATCGTAGGTCTTGCTCTTCCACGCCGGGTGCTGACCGAGCTCCAGATGCGGCATCAGTTGCCCGTCGCGATAAACGGCGCTGCCCATTCCGGTGCCGAAGGTCAGCACGCATTCCAGTCCCGAATTGGCGATCACCGCCAGGCCCTGGATCTCGGCATCGTTGAGGACCCTCGCCGGCTTGCCGAGCTCCTTTTCGAGCTCTGCGGCAAGGGCAAACGTGCTCCAGGCCTCGGTTCCGAGGTTCGGCGCCGTGATGATGCAGCCGCCTTTGACGACGCCCGGAAATCCGACCGAGATGCGGTCGAATGCCGGGAGCTCGCCGGCGATCGTCCGTATCAGGGCAAGCACCGCTTCCGGCGGCGCGGGCCGTGGCGTCGGCGCGTCGACCCGGTCGGCGATCAGCTGGCCGGCGCGATCGAGCACCGACGCCTTGATGTGCGTGCCGCCGATGTCGATCGCCAGCGTACGCGGCGAGGCAGCGCGGCCGACTCTGCCGCGCCCGCGTCTGGCACCCGCTGCCGAGGGCCTGGCCATCCGGCGTCAACTGTCCGGTGCCGGCGCGCGCCAGTGCCCGAAGGGCGCGATCAGCGACTCCGCTTGAGGTGGTCCCCAGCTTTCCGGTTCGTATTCGACGACCGGAACGGAATCGCCCAGCACCGGCTCGACGACGCACCACGCCGCCTCGACCGTGTCCTGGCGCGCGAACAGCGCGGAATCGCCGCGCAAGGCATCGCCGATCAGTCGCTCGTAGGCGTCCATCGCATCGTCGGTCTCGTTGCAGCAATAGAGCTCGAGATCGCGGCCGACGAGCGCCGTGCCGGGACGCTTGGAGCGCACGCCGATCGCGATCGCCACACGCTTCGGCCCCAGACGGAACCGGACATAATTGGCACCCGGCGGCACCGCCTCGTCGACGACGATTTGCGGCGGGCGCTTGAGCTCGACGGTAACTTCGGTCGCCGTCACCGGCAGGCGCTTGCCGGCGCGGATCAGGAACGGGACGCCGGCCCAGCGCCAGGAATCCACGTGCAGGCGCATGGCGGCGAAGGTCTCGACCTGAGAGTTCGGCGCAACGCCGGCCTCGGCGCGGTAGCCGCGATACTGCCCGCGTACGATTTCGCCCGGGGAGAGCGGCCGCACCGCGCGCAGAAGCTTGGCTTTTTCGTCGCGCTGCGCATCGCCGCGCGGGCTGTACGGCGGCTCCATCGCCAGCAGCGCGGTCACCTGCAACAGATGATTCTGCACAACGTCGCGCACCGCCCCGACCGACTCGTAAAATTCGCCGCGGCCTTCGACGCCGAATTGCTCGGCCATCGTGATCTGCACATTCGCCACGTAGTTCCGATTCCATACCGGCTCGAGAAACGCGTTGGCGAAGCGAAAGTAGTACAGGTTCTGGATCGCCTCCTTGCCGAGGTAATGATCGATGCGGAAAATCATCGGCTCGCGAAATACCTGATGCAGCGTCCGGTTCAGCGACCGCGCGGACTCGAGGTCCCGCCCGAAGGGCTTTTCGACGACCACACGCGCCTGCTCGGTGCCGCCGATGCGGCCCAGCGCGGTGACGACGACCGGAAACGCATCGGGAGGAATGGCCAGGTAGTAGAGCGGACGCGTCCGCGTTCCGAGCGTACGCCGCAGCTTGTCGTAGGTCGCGGCATCGCCATAATCGCCGCGGACGTAATCGAGCAAGGGTCCGAGTTTCGCAAACGCCGCGTCGTTCAGCGGCCCGTGTTTCTGCAGGCTATCGCGGACAAGCGCGCGGAGCGTCGAAGCGTCACCGGGTCCGCGAGCGACGACCAGCACCGGAATGGCGAGATGGCCGCGGCTCGCCATCGCGAGCAGGGCCGGATAGATCTTTTTGCGCGCAAGGTCGCCGGTACCGCCAAACAGCACCAATGCGTCAGCCTCGGTGGCGGCGATCGCCGTCCTCCCGGTGTCGAACGGCCCCGGCGTCCCGCTGTCCAATTTGAGCATGGCCATACCGGTCAGACGGCGCAGGACTTTGTTGGTTCCGGCGTCGCGCGGACCGTCAGGACGCCAGGATTTCCGCCCGGCAAGGAGGCAAGCATGAATGCTGCGCAACGGCTGCACGCGCTCGGACAGAGCCTCTGGCTCGACAATCTGTCGCGCGAGATTCTGGACGATGGCACGCTAGCCCGCTACGTCCGCGAATACGCATTGACGGGCCTCACGTCCAATCCGACGATCTTCGACAAGGCGATCCGCAAGACCAACCGCTACGACCGCAGCATCGAGCAGGCGGCTCGCGGCTCCGCGTCCGACGAAGCGATCTTCTTCGAGCTCGCGCTGCAGGATCTGATCCGCGCCGCGAGCAATTTCCGGCCGGCGTTCGACGCGACTGCCGGCGCCGACGGCTGGGTTTCGCTCGAGGTTTCGCCGCTGCTCGCCGACGATACCGCCGCCACGATAGCGCAAGCGAAAGCGCTTCATGCCCGCGCCGAGTGTCCGAACCTGTTCATCAAGATTCCAGGCAATCGCGCCGGCATTCCCGCGATCGAAGAGTCGATCGCCGCCGGCGTGCCGATCAACGTTACGCTGCTGTTCTCGACCGAGCAATGCCTCGCGGCGGCCGCTGCATATCGCCGCGGCATCGAGCGTCGCCTGGCCGCCCGGCTGAAACCGGTGCGCTCGGTCGCGTCGCTGTTCGTCAGCCGCTGGGACAAGGCGGTCGCCGCCACCATCCCCGCGAGCCTGCGCAACCGGCTCGGCATCGCGGTCGCGCAGCAAACCTATCGGGCATGGCGCCGCTTGCATGCGGCGCCGGAATGGCGGCGTCTTGCCGCTGCCGGCGCGCCGGAGCAGCGCCTGCTCTGGGCGAGCACCGGGACCAAGGACCCCGCCGCGTCCGATGTGCTCTACGTCGAAGCCCTTGCCGCACCCGATACGATCGTCACGATGCCCGACGAGACGCTGCTGGCGCTGGCGGACCAT
>DATNAR010000186.1:0-3671 GCA_035607385.1 Casimicrobiaceae bacterium | reverse complement strand
CCACGCTGCCGGGCGATCAGATGCGGCGGCACGGCATCGAGGACTTCGTTGGCGAGCATCAGCCCACGCCAGCGCGCCGGAAGCATCTCGATCCATTCGACGCGCGGCAGCGCCGCCGGCGCTCGCTCGAGCAGGCATTCGCGCTGCCGCGCCGCGAGATCGGCACTCACTTCGAGCAATCTGTAATGCCGCGGCAGGCGATCCTTCGCGAGCAGCGCATTCAAAAGATCGGCGGCGAGCCGTCCGGTGCCCGGTCCCAGCTCGAACAGTTCGCCGTCCGGCACGCGTTCGATGACTTCAGCAGCCGACGCGGCCAGCGCGGCGCCGAACAGCGGTGTCAGCTCGGGCGCGGTGACGAAATCGCCGGCGGCGCCGAACTTGCGTGCACCCGCCGAGTAGTAACCGAGTCCCGGCGCATACAGCACCGTTCCCATGTAATCGGCGAAGGAGATCCAGCCGCCCGCCTCGTCGATGGCCGCAGCGATGTGCGCCAGGACCTCGCCGCCGTGCGCCCGGGCTTCGAGCGACGGCGGCGGCAATCCGGCAGTGTCATCGCCGTGTGGAGCGGTGGACATCGATGTGATAGATTGGGTGATTCGGGCCAGTGTAGCCGGAGCGCCGCGTGCAGGGCAAAGTGGTCTTGATCACGGGTGGGGCCAAACGCGTCGGCGCGGCGACCTGCCGGCGACTGCATGCCGCCGGTGCGCAGCTGATGCTGCATTATCGCGAATCGGCCGGAGAGGCGCGCCTGCTGCAAGCCGAGCTCAACCATCAGCGCAAGGACTCGGTCGCGCTGATCCAGGCCGACCTGCTCGACCTCGGCAAGCTGCAGTCGCTGATCGACCAGACGGTGCAGACGTTCGGCAAGCTCGACGCGCTGATCAACAATGCGTCGTCGTTCTTCCCGACCCCCGTCGGCGAAATAACCGGTGAGAACTGGGACGACCTGATCGGCACCAACCTGCGCGCGCCGCTTTTCATCGCGCAGGCCGCGGCGCCGGCGTTGAAGAAGACGCAAGGCGCGATCGTCAATATCACCGATATCCACGCCGAGCGCCCGCTGAAGAACTACGTCGTCTACAGCGTCGCCAAGGCCGGGCTGGTCGGACTGACGCGCTCGCTGGCGCGCGAGCTGGCGCCCGAAGTGCGCGTCAACGCCGTCGCGCCCGGCCCGATCCTGTGGCCCGACGACGAGTCGTTCGACGAGCTGTCGCGGCAGCGGATCATTTCGAACACGCCGTTGAAGCGCGAAGGCACCCCGGACGACATCGCCAAGGCCGTGCACTTCCTGCTGTTCGAGGCGACCTACGTTACCGGCGAGACGATCAACGTCGACGGCGGGCGGCACGTGGCGCTGTGAGCCCTGTAGCGGGCGCAGCCGCGAGGGTGACTTGCTTTCGCCGCGCGGCGACGCGCTGCGCCAGCGCTTCCAGATAAGGATCGACGATGCCATGCGTGATCAGCGACACGCGCGCGCGCTCGAGGTAGTCGGCGGACGACCCGAAAGCTCCCGCCGCGCGGGATAGAACCTCCGCCTGCCTCGTCAGCGCCAGCTTGCCCGCGTACTGCGGGTGCCGGCGATCGACGACGAAAGCGAGTGCCGTCAAGGCGTGCGTGCCGGCGCGCACGCGCAGCCACCGTGGCTGATAGGCGCCGACGACCATCTCGCGCCGCCACAGAAGTGCGAGCTCGGCGTGCGCGCATTCGGCAGGCAGCCGATAGACGACGCCGTGGCAGGTGCCGCCCTGGTCGAGCCCGAGCACCAGGCCCGGAGACTTGGTCGTGCCGCGCGACGCCAGCGACCACAGGCAAAACCGGCGGTGCTTGCCGCGCAAGGTCGCCGGCCGCGCTTCGACGAACGGAAACAGCGGATTCCACAACAACGAGCCGTAGGCGAACACCCACCAGTCGGCATGCGCGGGCCGCCGCGCCAGCGCCGCTGCCAGCGATGCGGCCAGCGCGTCGTCGGAAAGCGCCCGGTGCGAATCGAGCGCTTCGACGTAGACGGCGCGCATGCGGCCCTCTTCGAGATCGCGGCGCGAAAGCGTCATCGTCGTAGCGCGCGTCCGCCTTAGACCAGGCCGCGAAACGGCAGCCGGAGCTCGCACCACTTGCCGACCGCGAGCAGCCGACGGTCGTTCGATGCGGGTGCTGCGAGTTGCATCCCCAGCGGCAGTCCGTTCGGCGCAAGTGACACCGGCAAGCACAGGGCGGGAAAGCCCGCGAGCGACCATAGCGAGCAGCAGGCGGGATCTCCGGTCTGCGTAAGGTCATGCGGCGCCGGACCGAGCGCCGGCGGCGTCAGCACCGCGTCGAATCCGGCAAGCCGCTCGGTGAGCGCGGCGATGATCTCGCTGCGTCTCGCCAGCGCATCCGCGTAAGCGCCCTCGCCGATCGTGCGGCCTTCGTCCAGCGCCGCATTGAGCTTGGCCGACATTCTTCCTCGCTCGCGATCCTGCAATGCTCCGAGCTCGCGCACCGCCTCGTGCAGCATGATCCGGCGCAACTGCGTCGGCGCGTCGCCGCAGATCGCAGGCAGGGCCAGCGTGCCGACGCGTGCGCCCGCAGCGCGCAGCACTGCCCCAGCGGCATCGACCGCTTCGCGCTGCTCGTTGCTGACCGCCGCCCAAGGGAACTCGGGCAGCCAGGCCAGCGCCGGCGCGTCTGTCGTCTCGAGCGCCTCGCCGGTGGCTTCACCGGCGAGCGCGCCGGCGAGCAGCGCGCAATCGACGACGGATCGCGCGAAAACGCCCAAAGTATCCAGCGTCGGGCTGAAACGATGCACGCCGGCGAACGGCAGCAGGTCGTTGCCGGGCTTGAAACCCACGACGCCGCAGTATGCCGCCGGCCGGATCACCGAGCCGTTGGTCTGCGTGCCTATCGCGGCAGGCACTTGTCCGAGCGCGACGGCCGCCGCCGAGCCCGACGAAGATCCGCCCGGCGTGCACGCGGCGTTCCAGGGATTGCGCGTCTTGCCGGGCTGCATGAACGCGAATTCGGTCGTCACCGTCTTGCCCAGGACCATGCCGCCCGCCCGGCCGAGGCGCGCGATGCATTCGGCGTCCTGTGCGGGTATCGAGCCGGCGTAGATCGGCGAACCCATCTGCGTCGGGATGCCGGCGGTGGCGACGATATCCTTGACCCCGATCGGAACGCCTTCGAGTATCGATGCGCGCTGCGAGGCACGCCGCGCGTCGATCGCGCGCGCCTTGCCAAGCGCTTGTTCGCGATCCAACCAGGCCCACGCCTGGACGTTCGCGTCGGTGACGTCGATGCGCTCGAGCAGCGACTGCGTAAGCGCAGCGCAGGAAAGCGCGCCGCTGCGCATCGCCTCGATCGCCGCGACCAGCGTCATCGTGTGCGGCTCTGGCGTCACGGCTTCGCACGCACCAGCTTGACCGGGCGCGCCACGGTTTCGGCCGCCACGGCATCGGGGGCAGGCAGGAAAATGGCCTGCAGATCGTTGAGAAAGCGCTGCCCCAGCGGCGTCGGGCGCATGCGCTGGTGGTCGCGTTCGATAAGCCCTCGTCGCTCGGCCTCGTCCAATCCCTTTTGCACGAGCGTGAGCGCAAAGCCGGTACGCTCGGCGAACAGCGCGACCGGCACACCGTCGGTCAGCCGCAAGGCATTGAGCATGAACTCGAAGCCGATTTCGCCGCGCTCGACCGTTC
>DATNAR010000082.1:0-5198 GCA_035607385.1 Casimicrobiaceae bacterium | reverse complement strand
ATGCTGGTCGGGGCGCACCAGGTAGCAGGTGCCTTGCCTCGCGTCGTAACGTTTGGCCGCGAGTCCCTCGCTGTCGTCGATCGGGCAGACCCCGGCCGCCGGCTTGCCGCCGACTTGCACGACCGTGCATGCGATGCCGTCCCCGGCAAGCGAACGCACGGCGTCGGGGGGAACGCCGCCGCCGAAGCACAGCAAGGTGAACCCGCCGCCGAGATAACCGAGCAGCCAGTCGCCGCGCGGGCCGGAGACCGGCGCATCGATCGCCGCGGCGCCGGGAACCGGGCCGCTGCCGAAAGCACCGGACGTGTCGGGCGTGTTGAGCGGCGATTCGGAAAGCGTCGCAGGCAGCGACAGCCGCCCGCTGTTGACCAGCGCTCGCGCGAATGCGTAGCGTTTGGCGAGCCCCAGGACGGCATCGCGAAACGACCGGCTGACGTCGCTCTTGGGCGTGATGAAATCGGTGCTGCGCGTCGAATGGCGGATGTTCTCGTCCGCCGCTTGCGCACGCTCGGTGTCGTAGCTGTCGAGCAGTCGCTCCGGCGCCTGGCCGGCGAGCACCAGCTCGAGCTTCCACGCCAGGTTGTCCGCGTCCTGGATGCCGGAGTTCGCGCCGCGCGCGCCGAAGGGCGAAACCAGGTGGGCCGCATCGCCGGCGAACAACACGCGGCCGCGACGGAACGAGCGCATGCGCCGGCATTGAAACGTATAGACGCTGGCCCATTCGATCTCGAACCGCGCGTCTTCGCCCAGCATTGCCCGGATCCGCGGAACGATGCGCTCCGGCTTTTTTTCCTCTTCCGGGTCGGCGTCCCAGCCCAGCTGGAGGTCGATCCGCCAGACATCGTCGGCCTGACGATGTAGCAGCGCCGACTGGTTGCGATGAAACGGCGGATCGAACCAGAAGCGCCGCTCGGCGGGGAATCCGGAGCTCATCACAATGTCGGTGATGAGGAACCGGTCGTGGAAAATCTGGCCTTCGCATTCGAGTCCGAGCATCGTGCGAATCGAGCTGTGCGCGCCGTCGGCCGCGATCAGCCAGTCGGCGTGCAACGTGTAGTCGCCGTCCGGAGCGCTGATGCGAAGCGCGATGCCGTCGGCTCCCTGTTCGACACCGATGACTTTGCTGCGCCAGCGGAGCTCGGCCGGCCCGAGCTCGGACAGCCGCTCGACGAGGAACTGCTCGACCCAATACTGCTGCAGGTTGATGAACGCCGGCCGGCGGTGGCCCTCGCCGGGCAGCAGGTTGAATTCGTAGACCTGCTCGTCGCGAAAGAAAACGCGGCCGACGCTCCAGCCCACGCCCTTTTGCACCAGCCGTTCGGCGCACCCCAGGCGGTCGAGGATCTCCAGCGTCCGCTTCGACCAGCAGATCGCTCGCGATCCGACGCTGACCGTGTCATCCTCATCGACCAGCAACACGTCGATCCCGCGCGATGCGAGATCGATCGCGGCAGTTAGCCCGACAGGTCCCGCGCCGGCGACGACGACCGGCCAGTGCCGCGTCGCGCCACGCAGCTCGGCGGGACGGGTATACGGATAAACCGGGTGCGCGTAGGTCTTCAACGGGAGGGCGAGCCGGCGATCAACCTTCGAGCGACTCCCACATCTCCTTGTCGCGCTGCGCCGTCCAGATACGCGGATCGCGGTACCGGGTCGCCTCGTCGTAGGCGCGCGTGACGTCGAACGGCAGGCAGTGGTCGAAGATGACCCAGTCGCCGAACCTGGGCTTGAGCTTCGCGTAGGTCTCCTTGTACACGGTGCGCAAGTCCTTGCCGGAAGCGGCGCCCGCCTTTACCGCGCCGAACATCTCGGTGATGAAGGTGCGCGTGCCGTCCAGGCCGGCGGCGACCTGGGTTTCGTCCTGCAGCGACGCGCCCCGGCCCGGCACGAGCTTCGCGGGCTTGAGCGCCGCGATCGCATCGAGCGTGGCCGGCCAGTCGCCGAGGTAGGCGTCGCCCGTATACGGCGTCGTCTGGTATTCGACGAGGTCGCCGGAAAAGAGGATGCGCTCCTGGGGCAGCCAGACGACGGTGTCGCCCTTCGTATGGCCGCGTCCGATCTGCATCAGCTCGACCTGCAGCTTGCCGATCCAGAGCGTCATCCGCTTTTCGAACACCATCGTCGGCCAGGTCAGCCCGGGCACCGATTCGACGGCCTGGAACAGCCGTGGGAAACGCTCGATCTCGCTTTTCATGTCGGCTTCGCCGCGCTCGACGATGAGGTCGTAGGTGTCCCGGCTGGCGATGACATGCTGCGCCTGGTAGCCCGACGCGCCGAGCACCCGCACCGCGTGATAGTGCGACAGCACGACGTAGCGGATCGGTTTGTCGCTGACGGTGCGGATGTGGCGGATCACGTCCTGCGCCATCACCGGCGTGGCCTGGGTGTCGATGACCATGATCGCGTCGTCGCCGATGACGACGCCGGTGTTCGGATCGCCCTCGGCCGTATACGCGTAGGCGTGATCGGAGAGCTTGTCGAAGCTGACCTTCTTGGCTTCCAGGTCGGCTTGCGACGCGAATTTCTTGTCACTCATTGCGAAAGTCCTGTGTCGAAGTCGCTGCCGAGGGCCGCGATGGGCTCATTGTAGGAGGGATTGCCGCGAGCCGCACGAGGCGCCGCTACGAGGCGTAGAGGCCCTGAACTCTCGCCTGCAGCCGCGCCAGCCCCAGCAGCGCATCGATCGCCGGAGTGGCGACCTCGACCCGCTCGCCGATTTCGCGCACGGCGCTCAACAACACGTCGATCTCGACCGGCCGGTGCGCTTCGACATCCTGCAGCATCGACGTCTTGACTGCGCCGAGCCGGCGCGTCACGGCAATCCGATCCTCGCCGCTTTGTTCGATCGGACAACCGATCCTCGCGCCGATGGCCGCCGCCTCGCTCATCGCAGCCAGACAGAACCTCTTCACCAGCTCGTCGTCGAGGATGCGGTCCATCGTCGCGCCGGTCAGCGCGGAAATCGGATTCATCGTCATGTTGCCCCACAGCTTGTACCAGATGTCGCGCTGGATGCAGGGCGAGACTTCGACGTCGAATCCGGCGGCAGTCAGTTGCGCGGCAATCGCGTGCGTGCGGGGCACCGGGTCGCCGGTGGGCTCGCCGATGATCAGGCGTTGACCGCCGTGGTGCCGTACCAGGCCCGGCTCCGGCGTCGAGCACGACGCATGGACGACACAACCGACGATCCGCCGCGCCGGGAGCGCCGACTCGATCTCGCCCTTCGGATCGACCGAGACGAGCCGCAGGTCGCGATAAGCGGTGCCGAAGCCATGAAAGAACCACCACGGCACGCCGTTCATCGCCGTGAGCACCGCCGTTTCCGGACCGAGCAGCGGAGCGATGGTCGCGGCGACACTGCTAAGCGACGGACCCTTGACCGCTACGATGACCAGGTCCTGCGCGCCGAGGGCCGAAGGAGTCACGGCGACGTTCGCCAGTGCGCTGATCAATCCCTGCTGCGTTTGCAGCCGCCAGCCGCGCGCACGCAGCGCCGCGGCCGTCGTGCCACGGGCGAGCACCGCGACATGGGCACCGGCGCGCGCCAACCTCGTGCCGATGAATCCGCCGATCGCCCCGGCGCCGACAATACAGATCTTCAGCGCCGGTCCTCAAGCCTGCGGGCGTGTGAAATGCCGAACGTCAAAGCTTCGGCCTCTTGTCGACGATGCGCTTCGCCTTGCCCAGCGAGCGCTCGATGCCGCCGCTTTGCACGACGCGCACCTCGGCGCTGACGCCGATCAGGCTCTTGATCAGGTGCGAAAGCCTGGCGCCGGCCGCTTCGCCGTCGACGCCGCCGGCACCAGGCGCGCGCTCGACCAGCACCGTCAGCTCATCGAGCACCTTGGGCCGCGTGATCTCGAGCTGGTAATGCGGCGCCAGAGCCTCCTGCTTGAGGATCAGCTCCTCGACCTGCGTCGGAAACACGTTGACGCCGCGGATGATCAGCATGTCGTCGGAGCGCCCCGTGATTTTTTCCATACGGCGCATCGAGCGCGCGCTCGGCGGCAACAGGCGCGTCAGGTCGCGCGTGCGATAGCGGATGATAGGCAGCGCCTGCTTGGTCAACGAGGTGATCACCAGCTCGCCTTTTTCACCGTCCGGCAGCGAGCGGCCGGTGTCGGGATCGATGACTTCCGGATAGAAATGATCCTCCCAGATCGTCAACCCGTCCTTGGTCTCGATGCATTCCTGCGCGACGCCTGGCCCGATCACCTCGGACAGGCCGTAGATATCGAGGGCGTCGATGCCGAGCCGGGCCTCGATGGACTGCCGCATCGTCGCGGTCCACGGCTCGGCGCCGAAAATACCGATCTTAAGCGACGTCTGCCGCGGATCGATGCCCTGCCGCTCCATTTCCTCGGCGATCGCCAGCATGTACGACGGCGTCACCATGATGATGCTGGGCTTGAAGTCCTGGATCAGCTGCACCTGCTTTTCGGTCTGTCCGCCGGACATCGGGATCACCGTCGCGCCCAGCCTTTCGGCGCCATAGTGCGCGCCGAGCCCGCCGGTAAAGAGGCCGTAGCCGTACGAAACTTGCACGATGTCGCCGGCGCGGCCGCCGGCGGCGCGGATCGAGCGCGCCATGACGTCAGCCCAGGTGTCGATGTCGGCGCGCGTGTAGCCCACGACCGTCGGCTTGCCGGTCGTGCCCGAAGACGCGTGAATGCGCACCACCTGTTCGCGCGGCACCGCGAACATCCCGAACGGATAATTGTCGCGCAGATCGGTCTTGACCGTAAACGGAAAGCGCGCGAGATCGGCGAGCGAACGGCAATCGCGCGGGTGAATGCCGGCGCGGTCGAACGCGTTGCGATAATGCGCGACATGGTCGTAGGCGTGCGCAAGCGACCACTGCAGGCGCTCGAGTTGCAACCCCTGCAGCTCGTCGCGGCTGGCGGTTTCGATCGGCTCGAGATCGCCGGGCGCGGGCTTCCTGACGGCCATCAATCTCCTCCTGCGCTCGCGCCGACTAGGCGGCCCCGCCGGTGCCGTCGAGCACGTGGCCCTTGATCCGGTACGACTTGCCGCGGAAAAAAGCGATCGCGGTGCCGTCCTGGTTGGTCACCTCGATATCGTACACGCCGGTGCGGCCGCTGACGCTGCGCTCCTGCGCGACCGCGGTGAGCACGTCGTTTTCGCGCGCCGGCGCGACGAATTCGATCGTACAGCCGGAAGCGACCGTCGTCAGGTTG
>DATNAR010000179.1:0-3144 GCA_035607385.1 Casimicrobiaceae bacterium | reverse complement strand
ATCGGCAGGCCAATCTGGAACGCAAGGTGCCACATTCTCGATGCGCACCTGCGTCCCGTCCCGATCGGCGTTGTCGGCGAGCTCTGTATAGGAGGCGCTCCGGTCTCGCGCGGCTATTTGAACGATCCCGAGCTCACGGCAACAAAGTTCGTCCCTGATTGTTTCGGCGGCAACGCGGCGAACCGTCTGTACCGGACCGGCGATCTCGCCCGCTACCTGCCCGACGGCAACATCGTCTTCATGGGCAGAATGGACCACCAGATCAAAGTGCGCGGGGTTCGCATCGAGCCCCGGAGTGTCGAAGCCGCGCTCGGCACGCACCCGGATGTGGTCGAGAGCCTCGTGCGCGGCGTCGGGGATGCCGACGGAGAGAAACGCCTCGTCGCCTACGTGGCCATCGCACCGGAAGTTGCGGACGCTGGCCATTCCGCCCTCAATGACCGTCTTCGCCTGCATCTCGAGAGGTCGCTGCCCCGCTTCATGGTGCCCGGCGCGTTCGTACTGCTGGACAAGCTGCCTCGTACGGCCGGCGGGAAACTCGACTTTGCCGCGCTGCCCGTTCCCGATTTCGGGCGCGCGCGCTCGACACCGACGTTCGTCGCTCCACGAAACGAGGTCGAGGAGACGTTGGCGCGGATCTGGAAACGGGTCCTCCACCTGGACCGCGTCGGCGTCGACGACGATTTCCTCTGCATCGGCGGCGATTCCCTGTCCGCCACGCAAGTGGTCGTCCGCGTCAACCATGCTTTCGGCATCGAACTCTCGCTCCGCGCGATCTTCGACGCTCCTACGATCGCTTCGCTTGCCGCCCTGGTCGACGAACACATGCCGAGTGCCGCTTGAGAGTGTCCCGCCGCCGTTATGGCGCGAACCGCTGCTCCATTCGCGAGTGAGCGATCGAACCTGCCAGTGAATCAGATCGGTTCCCGATACCGGCGCATGCGGGTAGCAGCGAGCAGAAACGCCGCTGCGAACGCGAGCCCGATCCAGAGACCTGGCGCGCTCAGGAAATTACCCGGTGTAAGTTGGGTCAGCGAGTCGATGCTGCCGTGCCCGCCGCCCGCGAAAGCCTCCCTGGCGAAGCCCGTCAGACGGTAGTTGATCATCGATTGGAAGTACGAGGTGTTGAAGGCAACTTTCTCGAAGACGCTGATGACAACCGGCGGCAACATGGCCCAGAGAAATACCGCGCGGCGCGCCCAGCTGGAGACGAGCAGCAGCCAGGCATACAACGGCGCATGCCAGAGCGCGAGCACGACGAGGCTGTACAGCAGGATCACTGGCTGCTCAAGCGAAAGCGGCGTTGCGGCGCTCAGACCGCTCATCAGCAGGGCTGCGCTGCGCAACAGCAACATGACAAGTTGCATGGCGACGACGACCACGAAGGTGACCAGCGGCAGAATCACCAGTGGAATGCTCGCCTTCGCGAGCACGGTCGTCAGATCCGAAACGGGCAGCGACTTCCAGAACAGGATGCTGCGGTCGCGGCGCTCTCCGTACAGCGCGTCGAGACAATAGAAAATGCCGACGATAAAAGCCGCCGCCATCATTACGGCCGCCGCGAAGTGATTCCGCTCTGCCAGCACGGCCGCCTTCTCCACCGGGTCGACGATCACGATCGCACGGCCTATCGTCGCGATCAGGAACGCGAGCAGGACGACGCCGGCGACGACCAACGGCACAATATAGATCGAGCGGTTCTCCCACAACTCGCGTCGGATCGACCAGTACATCGGCCGCGTGGGTGTAGGCGGCAGCGCAGCGGCCGGGATTTCGTTCGAGCCGGGCGGAGAGCCCAACGTGGCGCCGGATTGCGTATTCATACGGCCACTCCTTGTGGCGTCCCGGGCTGATTGCCCATGACGGCAACGAACAGGTCGGCGATGTTGGGGGTGCGCACCTCGCCGAGCGCGGCAAGCTCCCGCCGATCGACACGATCGAACAGCAGGATGCTCCGGCCGAACACCTGGCGCTCGTGCATCGGCTTGAGCGCCCGCGCGGCGGGCACGTGCTCGGGGTTCACCATCACCTCCAGGTAGCGCGACTCGAATTCCTCCATGCTGCAATCGAGCACGATGCGACCGTGGTTGATGAACATCAGGTCGGTGAGAATATGCTGGACTTCTTCCACCTGGTGAGTCGTCACCACGATCGTGCGGCTCCGGTCGTAGTAGTCGTTCAGCAGCGAATCGTAGAATTGCTTGCGATAGAGGATGTCGAGGCCGAGCGTCGGTTCGTCGAGCACCAGCAATCTGGCGTCGATGGCCATGACCAGCGCAAGATGCAACTGCGTGACCATCCCCTTCGACAATTCCCTGACCTTGCTGGCGCGCTTGATGGCGGTCTTTGCAAGAAAAGCTTCCGCCTTCGCGCGATCGAAGCGCGGATGCACGCCGGCGACGTAATCGAGCGCCTGCGAGACCCGCAGCCAGCGTGGCAGCACCGCGACATCCGCGATGAAGCAGACGTCGCGCATCAGCTGGTCGCGCTCGGTCCAGGGGTCTCGCCCGAGTACTTTCAGCTCGCCCTGGTAGGGTGCGAGCCCGAGAATCGCGTTGAGCGCGGTCGTCTTGCCCGCGCCGTTGGGCCCGATCAGTCCGAGGATATGGCCCTCCTCGACCGACAGGTCGATGCCGTCCAGCGCGACCGTCGCGCCGTAAGCCTTGCGCAGGCCGCGTGCTTCTATGCATGGCATGGTTTCAGCGCTCCTTTTCGCCAGCCGACGGGCGACCGCCGGACGCGGCAGCACGCAGCAGTTCCTCCGGTGTCAGGCCGAGGCGCTGGATGGTCGCGTGGATCGCGGGCCACTGTTCGGCAAGAAATTTCTGGCGTTCGCCCTGCAACAGCAGATTGCGCGCACCGGCGTTGATGAACATACCGAGACCTCGCCTCTTCTCGACGAGCTGCTCGTCGACCAGTAATTGATAACCCTTCAGAACCGTCAGTGGATTGACCAGATATTCGGCCGCGACATTGCGCACCGACGGCAGGGGATCGCCTTCCTTGAGCACCCCGTCGAGGATCATCGCGATGACACGATCGCGAAGCTGCCGATAAATCGGCTGACTGTCGTTCCACTCTCGATCCATGATGGGTTTCTCGACCGCTATCGGGCGGCGGTGGAGATGCGCAGGATGGGGGAAG
>DATNAR010000171.1:0-15854 GCA_035607385.1 Casimicrobiaceae bacterium | reverse complement strand
CTGGTCGGCGCCGCATTCGGGCTGTGTATGTACGCGCTCAACATGTACGGCTTCACGGCGGTGTTTCCGTGGTTCGCGTCGTCGCGCGACTGGATCACTGCCGTGACGCACCTGGTCTTCGGGGTGGTTCTGGCCGCGGTCTACCGGATCGCCGCCGCGCCGGCTGGTCGATGACCGGGCAGCCGCTGCTGGATTACCTTCTGGAATCGACGCAGGCGTGGGCAAGGCTGCCGCGGATCATGTCAACACGCGCCGCGTCGCTCGCGCATGATCACGCAATTCACGCTCGGCCAGCCATTGCCGCTGTGGGTCGGATCCATCGTCACGCGGAATTCGGCGATCTTTATCCCGTAATGATCCTCGATCTCCTTGATGATCTGCGTCAGCACCGGCCGGGCTTTTTCGTCGAGCTCCCGGTCTGCCTGGGCATAGCGCAGAATCGCATCGCCGTCGGTCGACATACCCACCTCGCTATCGCGGGGAAGCTGCTGGCGCCCCCGCCTCGGCTTTGTTCGCTACCGCACCCATGATGCTCGCCGGCCGATCGAAAAGATAGCCCTTTTCTACCTGCCTCTCCTCGTTTTTGGCACGACGATCCTCTTGTCCCTCGCCGGCCGGCGCATCGTCCTACACCATCTTCGGACCGGGGCCGATGTTCAGCCCTGGACGGCAGTCGTAGGATGAAGCGTCGCCTGATCGCCGGGGCGAGAGCCGGAGCGAAAAATGAGCTGGCAATCGGAGAGAAAGATGGGCTGGATCACCGCGTTGTCCGGCCGAGCCGAGGCGGTCGATCCTTCGGAAGAGGAGACCGTCAGCAACGGCCCGCCTTACCGTCCCAGACCCTACCCTTATTCGGCTGCGAATACGGAAGCTGCCAACACTCCGGTTACGCATCCCGGAGCTGGCAACCGGCGGATCGATACCCGGCTGGCCGAAGAGTTGCGGCGCCGCGCGCTCGCGGTCATGCACGCGCGGTAAGGGTGACCGCGGCACGCGGCGCGGTGCGGCATATCCGCAGTTTGCTGCTGTTGCTGATCGGCATCGGCGCGGCGGCCAGCGCCGCTGCCGAAGGGCGGTTCTGTATCAGTACCGACGTGCTGACGTTCGGCAATCGGTTGGTCGGAACCAACACGACGATGAACGCAACCGTGAGCAACTGCGGAAGCGAGGCATGGTCGTTCACCGACATCAGCGTCGACCCTGCGACGGGCCAGGCCTTCCATCCTTCGACGACTTGTTCCACAGCGGCGGCACTGGCTCCGGGCAGCCAGTGCTCGATCAGCATTCTTTTTTCGCCTTTCGCTACAGGCCAGACCTCGGGCGGCTTGTGGCTGAACAACACCAGCAGCACGCCTGGTCCGCTGCTCGCGTTCTATGGGCGCGGTATCGATCAACAGGCGGGCAGCGCGACGCTTGATTTTGTTCCGGCGAGGGCCGATTTCGGGGAGCAGCTCATAGGACTGCAATCCGGGGCAGTGGTCATGGCCCTCAAGAATCTGGGGCCTGCAACGTTGACGCCGAGCGCGATCGTGCTGAACGGCCCTGCTGCTTACGACTTTTCGGGGTCCGAAGAGACCTGCGGCGTCGGCGTCCCGATAGCCGCCGGAAAGTCATGCCAGCTTTCGCTCTACTTCACGCCACGGCAGACGGGACAGCGGCTGGCCAATCTGGTCGTCGATGCGCCCCAGCTTTCATCGCTTGCGATCCTTCAGGTGTCGGGCCTCGGGGTGTCCACCCCCACGCCCGCGCCCTATGAAGGCCTGTGGTGGAACTCTCCCGGCGGATCGGAGGCAGGATGGGGGATCAATCTCGCGCAACAGGGAGATACGATTTTCGCCTCTTGGTTCACCTACGATCTCATGGGCAAGGCCTGGTGGCTGGTCATGAGTGCGACCAAGACATCGCCCGGCACGTATGCCGGGACGCTGTTCCAAGGGACAGGGCCGCCGTTCAATGCCGTTCCGTTCCCCCCGACCGGAAGCGCCGGCGGCGCGAGTGGCGCTGCTGTCGGCAACGGGACCTTGACGTTCAGCGACGCCAACAACGGCACATTCGCGTACACGGTCAACGGCATCAGCCAGACCAAGGCGATCACGCGCGAGACTTTCGGAATCCTGCCGGCCTGTAATTCGGCAGCGCAATCCAGCCTGGCGTTCGCCACCAACTACCAGGACCTGTGGTGGAACGCCCCGGCCGGCTCCGAAGCGGGGTGGGGGATCAATCTGGTGCACGAGGGCGACACGATCGTCGCCACCTGGTTTACCTACGATCTGGATCGTTCGCCGATGTGGCTGATCGTCACGGCCAACAGAACGGGACCGGCGACTTACAGCGGGCAACTCTACCGTGCCACCCGCGGGCCGCCGTTCAACTCGGTTCCGTTTCCGGTACTCGGAGCTCCGGGAGGAGCCCAAGGCAGCAATGTAGGCACCGCCACGTTCAGCTTCGTCGACGGAAACACCGGAATTTTCAGCTACAACGTCGATGGCGTGACCCAGACCAAGACGATCACGCGCGAAGTCTTTGTGCGGCCGGGCACGACATGCCAGTAGGCCGCGGCGAGGATGCGAGCTTCGAAAGTTCAGGGCACCAACCGGCCGACAGGGCTGCGGGACCCGGTACTCAATCCCCCATGGCTTCTCGCCATGAACGCGAAACGTCGAGCTTCCCCTCGCGCGGAGGCGGCGGACGCGGACCGCGCCCCTGGCGCGGCATAGGCCTGCGGCCTACAAGGGCGCAATTATTCCCTACCTTCGATTCAGCAAAACACCGATTGCTTCGCGCTTGGTCCACCGGGCAATATGCAACCAACGACAAACGTAGCAAGAGAAAGGTCCGAAGCAAGTGTTGCGGCTCCTGGCAGTCCTGTTATTGGCGACATTGCTCGGATCAGGCGGCGTTGCCGCGGCCATAGTGGCCGGCGTCCCGGCCATCGTGCAGTTCGTGTTCGTCGGAAGCCTCGCGCTGTTCATCGTGACGCTGGCCACCGGCGCTTCGTTCGCCCACGCTGATCACCGCAGGCCGACGGGCGAGGCAGCATCCGTCGGTAATCCCTTGCGCGCCAAGCAACGCCGGATCGATCGCCAACCGACAGACGCGGGCGATCACGCGCGGCTTGCTGTCGAGTTGCGCGAGTAGCTACCTGTTCGCCGCGAGCGCGGCCGACCCACCGCGATCGGGCCTTGCGCCAGGTCGCCGAAAGTTGCTTACATTTCGCTAACTGACAAGCGCCGCGCGGTCGCATACGCTTCGGTTGGCGCTGCGTTAACATCCTCCTCGATGCAGCAGCCTGGCGGCGAGCTGCGCGATCCGCGGCTCGTCCGCCTTCTCTCCTCGACGGACTTTGGTGCCGGCAGTAGGAGTCGAACCCACGACCTTCGGTTTACAAAACCGCTGCTCTACCAACTGAGCTATGCCGGCCGGCCTTTGCAGAGCGCGCTATTTTACAACCTGCAAGTGCTTCGGCCGGGTGCGCGGTTTGCCGTTGGCTAGCGCCCGTGAGAAGCAAAGCGATGTCAACCAAATCGGACTTCTGCATCCGGCTGATGGAGAAAAGGACCATCAAAAAAAACGGCGGCAGGGCCGCCGCTTAAGCACGGGTTGTGTGCCTATCGCACTTTACGCCGCCACCCCCAGAGCCCAGCCATGCCGATGCCTAGCAGCGCCATGCTTCCCGGCTCGGGGACGGTGACCCTGACGGAGTCAATCTTCAAGAAGCCGGGGTCGTCGCGGAAATTGAAAGACAGCGACGTGGTCGAGGCAGTCGCAAACGCAGTGAATTGCAGCACCTGGTAGGGACTCGCAGGCGGATTCGTCGCGCTGAATAGAGCCGGCTGAGCATCCCAAACGGCGGAAAAGAAGCTGGGATTACCACCGTCGGGCTGGAAGTCGAAGCTGATAAAGTACAGCTGACCAGGCTGTGTGGTCAGAAGCTGAGAGAGCGTTCCAATCGATCCGACAGGCCCCGCGAAAAGGTCGCAATTTCCGTCTCCCGGACCCGCAAACGGCGCGCCCGGGCACTCCACACCCATAAAACCGGTGTTGCCGCTTTCCGTCCACCCAGTGATGTCGCCCGTCTCGAAGCTCCCGTTTACTACTAGGTTATCCGCGTGCGCCGGCCCGGCAATTACGAAAGCGAGTCCAATGGCGGCGGCCGCCATCGCCAAGCCGGTGGAAACCATCTCGATCGATCGGTTCATCGTCATTCTCCCCAGCACTCTGAAGGGTGCGCCACTGGCTCTAAGCAACAAGCGTGCGCCCGCTGTATTTCAACAAAAAAACAAAGCCTTGGCCCAGCTGATCCGACCCTTATCGAGGAAAATGTAAAATTGCTCGACGAAAGCCAAGCTTGAGCGACCGTGCGGGGGTGCCGTGTGCTTTGCGCGCCGTCGTCGCCGGAAGGCCGAGCACTGACAGGTAACCCTATCGCGAACAAACGTAGGGCCTGCGCCGGCGGTGAGCCGTGACGAACTCACGACCGAACGGTTTGCAAGACCGCAATGCCACCAGTCGAGCCATGCCGGCCCGGCCTGGAACCAGCCGACTATTTTACGACCTGAAGATGCTTCGGCCGGTTGCGCGGTTTTTCGCTGGTCGATGCATTGTCGGTGATCGTGCCGGGTGCGGTGGCGGCCTCGAGCGAGGCGACCGGATCGGTGGGCACGGTGAAAGCGAAGCCGTAGCCCGATTCCTTGGCGAAGATGCCGGAAACCGCGCCGATCGGAACCGCGACTTCCTGCGAGGCGCCGTTGAAGCGCGCGGCGAACCGGACCCACTCATTGTCGATCGTCAGCCGGCGCGTCGCGCCGCGGCTGATGTTGAGCACGATCTCGCCGTTCTTGACGTGCGCGACCGGAACGCGCGTCTGCGCGTTCACCTTCACCGCGAGATACGGCGTCAGGCCGTTGTCGGCGCACCATTCGCAGATCGCGCGGATCAGGTAGGGCTTGGCGGATTGCTCGGACATGGTGCAAGCATACAGACAGGTCGGGCGGCTGTGAACCCTGGCGCTATTTCCGCATCCCGCGTTCGGCCGATGTCAGCGCTTCGATGAACGCCGGGCGCGAGAACAGGCGCTCGGCGTATTTCATCAGCGGCGCCGCCGGCTTCGGCAGCTGGATGCCGTAGTAGTCGAGCCGCCAGAGCAGCGGCGTGATCGCGACGTCGAGCATCGAGAAGTCCTCGCCCAGCATGTACTTGTGCTTGGCAAAAACGGGCGCGATCTGCATCAGGCTGTCGCGCACGAGGCCGCGCGCCTTCTCCAGCTGCTTCTGGTTGTTCGCCTCGAGCGTGTCGATGTGCGAGAACAGCTCCTTTTCGAACCGGTGAAGGAACAGCCGGGCGCGCGCGCGCATGACGGGATCGGCCGGCATCAGCTGCGGGTGCGGAAAGCGCTCGTCGATGTATTCGTTGATGATGTTCGACTCGTGCAGCACCAGGTCGCGCTCGACCAGCACCGGAACCTGGTTGTACGGATTCATCACGGCGAGGTCTTCCGGCTTGTGGTCCAGGTCGACGTCGATGATCTGGAAATCCATGCCCTTCTCGTGCAGCACGATGCGGCAGCGCTGGCTGAACGGGTCGGTGGTCCCGGAGTAGAGGGTCATCATGCTTGTTTCTCCCAGTGGAGCGAGACGCGACGAGTCGCGTCCTGTTTGGCGGCGCTAAAGCGGCGCTCCGGTCCGCAGTGTCGCTTGGCGCCCGTCAGTGAACGTCTCTCCAATAGTCGCGCTTGAGCGCGTAGGCGAAGGCGAACAGAACGCCGAGGAAGATCAGCACGGCGATGCCGGCGTTGATGCGCTGGTTGCGCGCGGGCTCGGCCATGTAGCCCAGGTAGTTGACCAGATCG
Source organism: Casimicrobiaceae bacterium (assembly GCA_035607385.1). Lineage (GTDB taxonomy): Bacteria > Pseudomonadota > Gammaproteobacteria > Burkholderiales > Casimicrobiaceae > PALSA-1003. The sequence goes on along the minus strand of DATNAR010000171.1, from coordinate 10,006 downwards.
GCGACCAGCGCCTTGTATTCGACCGGGGACAGGGATCCCGGAGTCTGCTGCGCCAGCGTCTTGACGACATATTTGCCATCGGCCGCGCGCTCGAGCTTCGCCAGGCCTTTGGCGGCGATCCATGCCGCCTCGGCCTTTTCGCGATCCTCGTACTCGGTCTCGACCAGCTTGTTCACGCCCTGCACCGCCCACAGCACGTGCGGCATCGCCACGTTGGGGAAGACCAGGTTGTTCCATCCGCTCGGCGCCTTTTCGTCGCGATAGAAGGCGTTCAGATAGCTGTACAGCCAGTCGGCGCCGCGCACCCGCGCCTCGACCGACAGATCCGGAGGCGGCGCGCCGAACCATGCCGTGGCATCCGCCTTGGTCATTGCCACCGTCATCGTCGACCCGATCTTGTCGGTGGCGAACATCAGGTTGTCCCTGATCTGCTGCTCGCTTAAGCCCAGATCGGTCAGCCGGTTGTAGCGCATGTACTGCGCGCTGTGGCAGGTCAGGCAGTAGTTGACGAAGTCGCGCGCCCCGCGTTGCAGCGATTCGTGGTCGAGGCGGCGCCCCGGCGCAGGGTCGAGACGCAAGCCCGCTTCGGCTGCGAATGCTCCGCTCGCCGCAACGAGCAGGACGACGCCGATCCAGCGGATGACGGTCTTCATTTCCAGGTCACCCTTTCCGGCACCGGCTTCGTCGCGTCGCGCGCGGTGTACCACGGCATCAGCAGGAAGAACAGAAAGTAGACGAGCGTCAGAACACGCGCGACGACGGTGGCGCGGTCGGCCGCCCCCATCATGTCGCCGAACTGGCCCCATACGGTGACCGGGACGGTGCCCAGATAGCCGAGGACGAGAAAGCAAACGACGAATACGGCGAGCCAGATCTTGTAGACGGGTCCGCGGTAGCGGATCGACTTCACCCGGCCGCGATCGAGCCACGGCATGAAAAACAGAATGACGACCGCGGCGGCCATCACCAGCACGCCCCAGAACTGCGACTGCAGGAACGAAGGCACGGCGCGCAACATCGCGTAATACGGAGTGAAATACCAGACTGGCGCGATGTGCTCGGGCGTCTGCAGCGGATTGGCCGGAATGAAGTTGTCGGCCTCGAGGAAGTAGCCGCCGCCGTCGGGCCAGAAGAAGACGACGACCGAGAACAGCGCGAGAAAGACGACGACTCCGACCAGGTCCTTGACCGTGTAATACGGATGGAACGGAATGCCGTCGAGCGGGTGCCCGGTCAGCGGATCCTTCGCATCCTTGATCTCGATCCCGTCCGGATTGTTCGATCCGACTTCATGCAGCGCCATCAGGTGCACGACAACCAGCAGCAGCAGAACCAGCGGCACCGCGATGACGTGGAAAGCGAAAAAACGGTTCAGCGTCACGTCGGAAATCGTGTAATCGCCGCGTATCCAGATGCCCAGGTCGTCGCCGATGATCGGTACCGCCGAGAACAGGTTGACGATCACCTGCGCGCCCCAGTACGACATCTGGCCCCACGGCAGCAGGTAGCCGAAAAAAGCCTCGGCCATCAACGCAAGGTAGATGAAACAGCCGACGATCCAGAGCAGCTCGCGCGGCTTGCGGTAGCTGCCGTAGAGCAGCGCGCGGAACATGTGCAGATAGACGACGATGAAAAAAGCCGATGCGCCGGTCGAATGCAGATAGCGGATGAACCAGCCGCCGGAGACATCGCGCATGATGTACTCGACCGACTCGAAGGCCTTGGCCGCATCGGGCTTGTAGCTCATCGTCAGGAAGATGCCGGTGACGATCTGCATCACCAGAACGACCAGCGCGAGCGAGCCGAAGAAGTACCAGAAGTTGAAATTCTTCGGCGCATAGTATTCGGAGACCTGCGACTTCCACAGCGCCGACAGCGGGAAACGATCGTCGATCCAGTTGAGCATCTTCTGCATGTCGTGGGCCTATGCTTTCTTCAGCTCGTCTTCGCCGATCAGGATCTTGCTGTCCGACTCGAACTTGTACGGCGGGATCACCAGGTTGGTCGGCGCGGGCACGCCCTTGAACACCCTGCCCGCCAGATCGAACTTCGACTGGTGGCAGGGGCAGAAAAAGCCGCCCAGCCATTCGGGACCGAGATCCGCCGGCGCAACTTCAGGCCGGAACGTGGGCGAGCAGCCCAGATGCGTGCAAATGCCCACGGCTACGAATATCTCGGGCTTGCGCGACCGGTCCTCGTTCTTGGCGTACGGCGGCTGATGATCGACGTCGGATCTCGGATCGGCAAGCTTGTCGTCGAGCTTCGGCAGAGTCGCGAGCATCGCCGGCGTCCGGTTGATGATCCACACGACCTTGCCGCGCCATTCGACGTTGATCTTCTGGCCGGGCTCGAGCTTGCTGATATCGGCTTCGACCGGCGCCCCCGCCGCCTTGGCTCGCTCGCTGGGCCACATGCTCATCGCGAACGGCACCGCGGCCGCCACGGTGCCGACGGCGCCGACGGCCGTCGTGGCACCGATCAGGAACCGGCGCTTTCCCTTGTCTACGCTTCCCGCGTCGCTCATTGCCCGACCCTTCGCGATAGCCCGATGCCCAAAAGCCGCAAATTATAAATGATTTCGGTCGTCCGGCCCAAGCACTTGTACGAAAAAACGCGACAAAACAGGCGCTTGGACGGGATTTCACCGTTGGATCCCGGCGTCGTGCTGCATCGCCGCACAGGGCGTCTATAATCGCCTTTTAGCGCTCTTTTCCGGCCTTTCGCCGCCTGCCATGCTCCGCCGGTTCTGGTTACTTTTCGCGCAGGTCGCGACCGTCTGCGTCGCCGCGCTGTTCGTTGTCGCGACCCTGCGTCCCGACCTGCTCGCACGATTCGCCGGCAAAAACAATGTCGTGCTGGTGCAGGAGACGCCGCTGACCGTGCCCGCGCCGAAGATCGCGAGCCTGGCCGACGCCGCGAAAAAAGCGATGCCCTCGGTGGTCAACATCTACACCAGCAAGGAAGTCAGGCACCGCCAGCCGCTGGCCGACGATCCGATCCTCCGCCGCTTCTTTCCGGGCCTGGAAGAAAATGAGCCGCGGCGCGCGACCAGTCTCGGCTCCGGGGTCATCGTCAGCAGCGAAGGCTATGTGCTGACCAACAATCACGTCGTCGAGGAAGCCGACGACATCGAGCTCGTGCTCGCCGACGGCCGGCGCATGCGGGCGTCCGTTCGCGGCAGCGATCCCGAGTCCGATCTGGCGGTGCTCAAGGTGGACGGCAAGAACCTCCCGGTCATCACGTTCGGCCAGCTGGAGAACGTGCAGGTCGGCGACACCGTGCTCGCGATCGGCAGCCCGTTCGGCTTCGGCAGCAGCGTCACGCACGGCATTGTCAGCGCCCTCGGCCGCAGCCATCTGGGCATCAACCGCTTCGAGGACTTCATCCAGACCGATGCCGCGGTCAATCCGGGCAACTCCGGCGGTGCGCTCGTCGACAGCAGCGGCAACCTGGTCGGCATCAACAGCGCGATCTTCTCGCAAAGCGGCGGCTCGCAAGGCATCGGCTTCGCGATTCCGGTATCGCTCGCCAAGAATGTGCTCGAGCAGATCATCAAGGACGGCGAGGTGACGCGCGGCTGGCTCGGCATCGAGCCGCAGGACATCACGCCCGAGCTGGCCACGGCATTCGCGCTGTCGAAGTCCGACGGCGTGCTGATCCGCGGCGTGCTCAAGAGCGGGCCGGCGGACCGCGCGGGCATGCAGGTGCGCGACGTCGTCATCAACATCGACGGCAAGCCGACGCACGACGTCGCCTCGCTGCTCGCGCAGATCGCCGCGCTCACGCCGGGAAGTCAGGCCAGGCTCCAGGTGATGCGCGAGCAAAAACAGGTCGACATCGACGTCATCGTCGGCAAGCGGCCGAAGCCGCGCGTCTCCTAGCAGCGCCGCGCGGCGGCCGGATCTATCCCGCCGCCTTTTCCTCGCCTATCGCGTCGCCGTCGCGTTTTGGTACGGAGACGAAGCGCGCAACCAGGAGGCCGAGCTCGTAGAGCAGCCAAAGCGGCACCGCCATCATCAGCTGGGACAGGATATCGGGCGGCGTGAATACGGCGCCGACGACGAACGCGCCGACGATGACGTAGCCCCGAATCGCGCGCAGCTTTTCGAGGCTCACCACGCCGAGCCGGACCAGCACGATCACCACCACCGGCGTTTCGAAGGTGATGCCGAAGGCGATGAACATCGTCAGCACGAACGACAGGTACTTGTCGATGTCGGTCATCATCTGCACGCCGGTCGGCGCGTAGCCGGCGAAAAACCCGAAGGCGATCGGAAACACGACGAAATACGCGAAGCACATCCCCAGCGCGAAAAAGACGACGCTGGACAGGATCACCGGCAGCGCGAGGCGCCTTTCGTGGCGGTACAGACCGGGTGCCACGAACGCCCACATCTGGTAGAGAACGTACGGCAGCGCGATCAGGAACGCCGCCATCAGCGTGACCTTGAGCGGGACGAGGAATGTGCCGGTGACGTCGGTCGCGATCATCGTCGCGCCGCGCGGCAGTGCCTTGATCAGCGGCGCGGCAAGCAGCGCGTAGATGTCCTTCGCCCAGGGAAACAGGCATAGCAGCACGACGAAGACCGCGATGATCGCGTGCAGCAATCGCGTGCGCAGCTCGACCAGGTGCGAGATGAACGTTTCCTGCGTGCTTTCCGGAGCGGGGGATGTGTCGTTCATCGAGAGGTAAGCCGCGCGCAAATGCGCGGGCCAATTGTAGCGCGGCCGACAGCGGCAAGCCGCGGCTGCCGATTCAGATCCGGTCGAACCCCGGCAGCGCCGTCTGTCGCGGCGTCTCCTCGCCCGACGGCGCCGGGGCGGCCGGCATCGGCGCGGGCGGCGATGCGGCGGCAGGCGCGACGGCGTCGTGCGCGGCCGCCGGCGCAGTCTCGGCCGGGGATCGGCCCGCCTCGTTCAACTCGGTCTCGACCGAGCGCACGCCCGAGTCGACCTCCTGCGCGGCCTTGTGGATCGAGGATTCGAACTCGCTCGCGGCCGACTGGACTTCGCTCCTGAGCTTGCGCAGCTCGTCGAGCTCCATCTCCCGGTTGATATCCGCTTTGACTTCGTTCACGTACCGCTGCAGCCGTCCGAACATGTGACCGAGCGTCCGCGCCACCTTGGGCAGCCGCTCGGGTCCGATGACGATCAGTGCGACGACGGCGATGACGACGATTTCACTGAAAGCGATATCAAACATCGAACCCCTCGCGTGCGGCGCCCGGGCAGGGAGCGCTTGTCGCTCGCGGCGTAAGAGCGAGCAGGCTTACGACGTCTTCTCCTTCTTGACCTCGCCCTCGATCGTCTGACCGCCGATCTGCTGCGACGGGGCCGCTCCCGGCGGCGGCTGCTCGGCCTCGGGGGACTTCATCCCTTCCTTGAATCCCTTGACCGCGCCGCCAAGATCCTGGCCGATGTTGCGCAGCTTCTTGGTACCGAAAATCAGAACGACGACCAGAAGTACGATCATCCAGTGCCAGATGCTCAACGATCCCATGTTCCCTCCTTTACGGGCCCGACCTGGGCATCATCGGGCCAAGCGGGCTCGGACCGCCGATGACGTGTATGTGCAGATGCATGACATCCTGCCGGCCGATGCGGCCGGTGTTGACGACGGCGCGGTAGCCGTCGGGCGATCCCTGCTCGCGGGCGAGCCGCCCCGATAGCGCGAGCATCTTGCCAAGAATCGCGGCCTCGTTTTCGGCGTGCGCCAGCGAATCGATATGCTTTTTCGGTATCAGCATGAAATGCACCGGCGCCTGCGGACGGATATCGCGGAACGCGAGGACCTCGTCGTCCTCGTATACCTTGTCCGACGGAATCTCGCCGCGAACGATCTTGCAGAAGATGCAGTTGTCCATGTTTGAAAGCGGAAAGCGGCCGCAAAACGCCGGCCGCCCTTCTAGCCGCGAGCGGCCTTCTCGGCGAGGCCGGAAGTTCCTTCCCGCCGTTCGAGCTCGGTCAGAAGGTCATCGGGCCCAAGGCCCATGCACTCGAGCAGCACCAGGCAGTGGAACCACAGGTCGGCCAGCTCGGCGGTCAAGCGGATTTTATCACCGTCCTTGGCGGCCATCACCGCTTCGGTCGCCTCCTCGCCGATTTTCTTGATGATCGCGTCCTTGCCCTTGGCGAACAGCGTCGCGACATAGGACTGCACGGGATCGACGTTCCGATGCGCCGCGATGGTCGATGCAACACGCTGCAATACGTCGTCAGTCGCCATAGATAGCCTTCGGATCCTTGAGTACGGGTTCGACGGTGCGCCAGGCGTCGCCTTCGAGCCGCTGAAAAAAGCAGCGGTGACGGCCGGTATGACAGGCGATTCCGCCCTGCTGTTCCACGACCAGCAGAACGGCGTCGTTGTCGCAGTCGAGCCGGATCTCGCGTACCCGCTGCACGTGACCCGAGCGCTCGCCCTTCCGCCACAGCCTGCCCCGCGACCGCGACCAATAATGCGCGACGCCGGTCTCCCGCGTCGACGACAGCGCTTCGCGGTTCATCCAGGCCAGCGTCAGCACGATGCCGGTCTCAACTTCCTGCGCGATCGCCGGGACCAGTCCTTCGTCATTCCACTTTACCTCGTCGAGCCAGCTCATGGTGTCGGACGAATCTCGATCCCCGCGGCCGCCATCGCCGCCTTGGCCTCGCCGACCGTATGTTCGCCGTAGTGGAATATGCTGGCTGCGAGCACCGCATCGGCGCCGCCTTCGATGATGCCATCGACCAGATCGCGCAGTTTTCCGACGCCGCCCGAAGCGATCACCGGCACGTCGACCGCATCGACGACCGCGCGCGTCAGGCCGAGATCGAAGCCGCTTCTCGCGCCGTCGCGGTCCATGCTGGTCAGAAGGATCTCGCCGACGCCCAGCTCGACCAGCCGGCGCGCCCATTCGACCGCGTCGAGTCCGGTCGCGGTCCTGCCCCCGTGCGTGTAGACCTGCCAGCGCCCGGGCTCCGACAACTTCGCATCGATGGCTCCGACGATGCATTGCGCGCCGTAGCGGCTCGCCGCTTCGCCGATCAGCGCCGGATTGTTGACGCCTGCCGTATTGATGCTGACCTTGTCGGCGCCCGCCGTCAGCAGCGCGCGGATGTCGTCGACGTGGGTGACGCCGCCGCCGACGGTCAACGGAATGAAAACCTGATCGGCGACGGCCTCGACCATGTCGTAGAGGAGGGCTCGCGATTCGACGCTCGCCTGGATATCGAGAAACGCGAGCTCGTCGGCGCCCTGCTGGTCGTAGCGCCGCGCGACCTCGACCGGATCGCCGGCATCCCGCAGGTTGACGAAATTGATGCCCTTCACGACGCGGCCCTTGGCGACGTCCAGACAGGGGATGATGCGCTTGGCGAGACCCATGGATTCGGTTTGCTGCCCGCCGCGGCGCAGTCGAAGCTGCGGAACCTGCAGCGAACCGGCTCTATGCGCCCTTCGCCGCTTTCAGCGCCGCGATGAAATCGAGCGTCCCTTCGTAGAGCGCGCGGCCGGCGATGGCGCCGCTGACGCCTTCGCTTTCATACGCGGCCAGCGCCTGGATGTCCTCGATGCTGTTGATGCCGCCGCTGGCGATCACCGGTATCTTGAGCTCGCGCGCGAGCCGCACGGTGCTCTCGATATTGACGCCGGTCAGCATGCCGTCGCGGCCGATGTCGGTGTAGATGACCGCTTCGACGCCGTAGTCCTCGAATTTCTTGGCCAGATCGACGACGTCGTGCCCGGTCAATTTCGACCAGCCGTCGGTCGCGACCTTGCCTTCGCGCGCATCCAGGCCGACGATGATATGGCCGGGAAAGGCGGTGCACGCATCGTGCAGGAAGCCCGGGTTCTTGACCGCCGCCGTGCCGATGATGACGTAGCTGATGCCGTCGTCCAGATAGCGCTCGATCGTATCGAGGTCCCGGATGCCGCCGCCGAGCTGCACCGGAATCTCCTCGCCGATGACGCTGACGATTTCACGGATCGCCTGCTCGTTCTTCGGCTTGCCGGCGAACGCGCCGTTCAGATCGACCAGATGAAGCCGCTTCGCGCCCTGCTCCAGCCAATGCTGCGCCATCGCCGCCGGATCCTCGGAGAACACCGTGGCCGACTGCATCTCGCCCTGCTTGAGGCGAACGCAGTTTCCGTCCTTGATATCGATTGCGGGAATGATCTGCATGGCGGCGGTTGGGCGACTGAGGCGTCGCTACCGTGACGACGTTCGGCAAGTTCTCTAGGCGCGTCCGTCCCAAGTAACGAAATTGGTGAGCAACTGGAGACCGGCGAGGTGACTTTTCTCGGGATGGAACTGCACGGCAAAGATATTAGCGCTTGCAATCGCGCAAGTAAACGCCGTCGGATAGTCGGCGCTCGCCACCGTCAGATCGGGCCGCGCCGGCACCGGGTAGTAGCTATGCGCAAAATAGAAACGTGTTTCATCGGCAATGCCGTGCCACAGCGGGTGTGCGCGGCGTTGCCGGACCGGGCTCCAGCCCATGTGCGGCACCTTGAGCCTGCCGCCGTCGCGATCGAACATCGCCTCCTCGCGGAACCGCACGACCCGGCCGGCCAGCGTGCCCAGGCACCGCGTTGGCCCCTCCTCGCTGTCGTCGAACAGCATCTGCAGCCCGAGGCAGATGCCAAGGAAGGGGCGGTCGCGGGCCGCCTCGAGCACGACATCGCGCAATCCGCTCTCGTTCAGGCAGCGCATGCAGTCCGGCATCGCGCTCTGACCTGGCAGCACGACGCGCGGCGAGCGACGAATGACCGCCGCATCGGCGGTGACCTCGATCGCGCGCCCTGGCGCTACATGCACGAGCGCCTTGGCAACCGAGCGCAGGTTGCCCATTCCGTAGTCGACGACGGCGATGTCGGGCATCGGGCGGATGGATCGACTGACGAGAGGGCGGAATTCAGCTGCCGCCCGTCGGCCGGCTAGAGCGTCCCCTTGGTCGATGGTATCGCGCCGCCGGCGCGCGGGTCGCGTCCGATCGCCATGCGCAGCGCGCGGGCGAAAGCCTTGAAAACGGTCTCCGCCTGGTGGTGGGCGTTGTCGCCCCGCAGGTTGTCGATGTGCAGGCTGACCAGCGCGTGGTTGACGAAGCCCTGAAAAAACTCGTGGGTCAGGTCGACGTCGAACGCGCCGATCATCGGGCGGGTGAACTCGACGTGATATTCGAGCCCTGGCCGTCCGGACAGGTCGACGACGACGCGCGACAAGGCCTCGTCGAGCGGCACATAGGCGTGACCGTAACGCACGAGGCCGGCCTTGTCGCCCAAAGCCTGCTTGACCGCCTGGCCGAACGTGATGCCGATGTCCTCGACCGTATGATGACCGTCGATGTGCAGATCGCCCTTGGCATCGACGGTGAGATCGATCATCCCGTGGCGCGCGACCTGGTCGAGCATATGGTCGAGAAAGGGTATTCCGGTGGCGAGCTCGGCTCGGCCGCTGCCGTCGAGATCGACGCTCACGGCGATCCGCGTTTCGCGCGTCGCCCGCTCGACTCTCGCCTGGCGCGCCGAGGCTATAGCGGCGGACGCGGGGCTGGCAGAGGGGCTCATCGGCCGGGCAGCAGTGCGTTCAATGCGGTGAGCAAAGCGTCATTTTCCCGCGGCGTTCCGACGGTGATCCGCAGGCAATTCGCCAGCAGCGGGTGCCAACTGTGTACATTTTTCACAAGGATCCGGCGTTGCCTCAGTCCGTCGTACAAGAGATCGGCCTCGGGAACGCGCGCGAGAAGGAAATTGGTCTGCGTTTCAAACACGGTAACCCCGGGCAATCGCGCCAGCGCCACGGCGACCCGGCCGCGCTCCGCGCGTATCGTCGCCGCCTGGTCGGCCATCCAGCCGGCGTCGGCGAGCAGCGCCACGGCGGCCGCCTGCGTGAATGCGTTGACATTATACGGCGCCCGCAGCTTGTTCAGCTGAGCCATCCACTCGGGCGCGGCGATCGCGTAGCCCAGCCGGATGCCGGCCATGCCGACTTTCGACAGCGTACGCAGGACCAGCAGGTTGGGGAATTCG
>DATNAR010000164.1:0-9815 GCA_035607385.1 Casimicrobiaceae bacterium | reverse complement strand
TCCCAAGGTGCCAGTCGCAGCGCATCGGCGGCAATCTCCATCTGCACTTCGGTGTCGCCGCCTGCTGCGGCAATGATGCCCTCGTAACGTGCCTGCTCGGCAGCCAGCGCGTCGAAATCGGCATCGGGCTCCGCATACGCCGCGTAGATGCCTTCGAGTTTCTGCTTGGCTTCCAGGATTTCGCCCAGGCCCTCTTCGACCGTTGCACGCACCGACTTGTCCGGCGCGAGCTGCGGCTCCTGCGGCAGATAGCCGATGCGCATGTTGGGCATCGGCACCGCTTCGCCTTCGTACTCCTTGTCCTCGCCGGCCATGATGCGCAGCAGGCTCGATTTGCCCGAGCCGTTCAATCCCAGCACGCCGATCTTGGCGCCGGGGAAAAACGACAGCGAGATATCCTTGAGGATCACCCGCTTGGGCGGCACGATCTTGCCCACGCGGTTCATCGTGTAGACGTACTGGGCCACGGAAATCCTGCGTTCTTGGATAAGAGGCGGCGCGAAGACGCCGCCAGACGAGATTATCGCCGATGTGCGGGCAACGCCGCCCGCGGCAGGCAGGCCGGAGGCGGCGAGCCTTTCAGACTATGGCTTGGAGGTCGAGGCTGCTGCGCTCCTGCCCCGCACCGGGGCGGGCGGCGCGCTGGCTTTCTGTGCGTCGGCAGCACGCTGGCGCTCCGCCGCTTCCTCCTGCTCGATCTTGATTTCCTGCCAGCGCTTCTTGTCGGCGTCGTATTTCTTGCCGATCGCGGCCAGCGCCTCTCTTTTCTGCGCGAGCAGCGCGTTCTGCCGCGCCAGCTCCTCGCTGACGGAACTGAGCTCGGTGTCGAGCGATGCGGGAACGGGCTTGGCGCCATAACCTGCCTTGCGCTTTTCCAGCTCCTGCTTGCGGCGCGCCATATCCGCGATGTAGGCGCCGATCGTCGTCAGCTGCCCCTCCATCGTCGAGACGGCCCGGGCCCGGGCCACGTCGATCTCGGCTTCGCTGCTGAACGACTGGGTCAGCGCCCGGTCGCGCCGCGCCTGCTCGGCGTTGGCCTTGGCCACGTCGCGCTGCCGCTCCGCTTCGGCTTCGATCGCCTTGCGCTGTTCCGCCGTTGGTGCCGGATCGATTGTCTTGACCGATCGCCCCTGCTTGTCCAGCACGGTCGCGCCCTTGCTGACCGACTCCGGAGGAATCCGATCGGTGTAGTGGACGACCCCCTGGTCGTCCGTCCATTTGTACATGCCGCCGGCGGCGGCGGCGGTGCCCGCGGCACAGACCAAGCCCAGGACGGCGATCGCGCTCGCCCATCCGGAAGCCGACAACTTCGATTCGCCAGGTTTCACGATAAGCCTTTTCGATTCCGGTGATGCGCGCCGCCTTCAGGCGGCGCCGTATTGCTCGCGATACGACATCACTTCGCGCCTATGCTGCGCCAGGTCCCCGCGCCGAGCCAGCAGCGCCAGCAAGTCGTCGAGCGTTGCGATCGCGACGACCGGGATGCCGAATTCCTGCTCCAGCTCCTGCACCGCTGAGCGCTCGCCACGGCCGCGCTCCATTCGATCGAAGGCGATCAGCACGCCGGCAGCGACCGCGCCATGGGCACGGATAAGCTCGATCGCCTCACGCTTGGCGCCGCCGTCGGTGATGACGTCGTCGACGATCAGCACCTTGCCTTTGAGCGCGGCGCCCACGATCATTCCGCCCTCACCGTGATCCTTGGCTTCCTTGCGATTGAAACTGTACGGCAGATTGTGACCTTTTGCGGCGAGGGCGACAGCCGTCACCGCGGCCAGCGTTATGCCTTTGTAGGCCGGGCCGTACAGTTGATCGCAACGCACCTCCGAGGCCAGATACGCCGTGGCGTAGTACCGACCCAGCTCGCCCAAACTCGCTCCGTCGTTGAACAGACCCGCGTTGAAGAAATAAGGTGTCTTGCGGCCCGCCTTGGTGACGAACGCACCAAATCGAAGCACGTCGCGTGCCAACGCAAACTCGAGAAAGTCCTGGCGGAAATCGGACATGAAAAAGGCGTTGCGCGGCGCGGGGTTCGACCGCAAATTATACCGCGCGCCCTCGGCGCCGGCCCCGACGCGGCGCGGCCGCACGCTCGTGTAAACTTTCGCGCCGCGGCGGCGCGTCCTCCGCCTCAATCGATATGCGCATCGTCACACTCAACGTCAACGGCATCCGCTCGGCGGAGCGCAAGGGTCTGGTGCGCTGGCTGTCGCGCATCGAGCCCTGGGACGTCGTATGCCTGCAGGAGATCAAGGCTCATCCCGAGGACGTGCCCAAGGCGCTGCGGGCGCCGCGCAAATCGCACGCCGCCTTCCATCACGCGCAGAAAAAAGGCTACAGCGGCGTCGCCTTGTACGCCCGGCGCGCGGTGCCGGTGAAGAGCGGCTTCGGCAGCACCGAGTTCGACGCCGAAGGCCGCTATCTGGAAGCCGACTTCGGCAATCTCACCGTCATCAGCGTCTATCTGCCGTCGGGGTCGAGCTCGCCCGAGCGCCAGCTCGCCAAGTTCCGTTTCCTCGCCCAATTCCTGCCCCATCTCGAGCGGCTGCGCGACGCCGGACGCGAGGTGATCCTGTGCGGCGACTGGAACATCGCGCACCAGCCGATCGACCTGAAAAACTGGCGCAGCAACCAAAAGAATTCCGGGTTCCTGCCGGAAGAACGGGCGTGGCTCACGCGGGTATTCGACGAGCTGGGCTTTGTCGACGTCTTTCGACGGATCAATCGCGAGCCCGAGCAGTACACCTGGTGGTCGAATCGCGGCCAGGCCTGGGCGAAGAACGTCGGCTGGCGCATCGATTACCAGATCGCCACGGCAGCCATCGCCGCGACGGCGCGAACGGCGGCGATCTACACGAACCGGAGATTTTCCGATCATGCGCCGTTGATCATCGATTATGACTATATGCTGTGATCGCGGCGATTTTGGCTTCGGCCGCGCTGGCCGATCATGCTCCGCTCCATCGACTATGACTATGTGCTGTAGCGCGTCGAGATGCTGCGACTGAGCAACCTGACGCTGTCGCGTGGCAACAAGCGCCTGCTCGAAGGCGCGTCGCTGACCGTGCACACGGGCCACAAGCTTGGCCTGATTGGCGCCAACGGCAGCGGCAAGTCGTCGCTGTTCGCGCTGCTGCGCGGCGAGCTCTCGCAGGACTCGGGCGACGTCGCGCTGCCGCCCGCTTGGGTGATCGCGCACGTAGCGCAGGAGACTCCGGCGGTCACGGCGCCGGCGATCGAGTACGTCCTCGACGGCGACGCCGAATTGCGCCGGGTGCAGCGCGCGCTGCAGGACGCCGAAACCACGGCGGAGGCCGATCCGCACGCCGGCGGCGAGCAGCTGGCCGAGCTGCATCACCGCTTCGAGGCGATCGGCGGCTACGGCGCACGGGCGCGGGCCGCGTCGCTGCTCGCGGGCCTGGGGTTCAGCGCCGCGCGGCAGAGCGAGCCGGTGGCGAGCTTTTCCGGCGGCTGGCGGATGCGCCTGAATCTCGCGCAGGCGCTGATGTGCCGCTCCGATCTCTTGCTGCTCGACGAGCCGACGAACCATCTCGACCTGGATGCGGTGCTGTGGCTCGAGGACTGGCTGGCACGCTATCCGGGGACCTTGCTGCTGATCGCGCACGATCGCGATTTTCTCGATGCCGTGGTCACCGAGATCGCGCACCTCGAGGGCAACAAGCTGCGCCTGTATACCGGCAACTACGCGCAGTTCGAGCGGGAGCGCGCGCTGGCGCTGGCGTCGCAGCATGCGGCCTATGTCAAGCAACAGAAGCAGATCGCGCACCTGCGCTCGTACATCGACCGCTTCCGCGCCAAGGCGACCAAGGCCAGGCAGGCGCAAAGCCGGATCAAGGCGCTCGAACGGATGGAGCTGATCGCCGCGGCGCACGTCGACAGTCCGTTCTCCTTCGAATTTCCTGCCACCACCATCCACGCGCGACAACTGCTGAAGCTCGATCATGTGACGCTGGGGTACGGCGGCAAGGCGATACTCACCGGTGTCGACTGGGCGATCCTGGCCGGGACGCGGATCGGGCTGCTCGGCCCCAACGGCGCGGGCAAATCGACGCTGTTGCGCGCGATCGCCGGCGAGCTCAAACCCGCCAGCGGCGAGCGCCTGGCCGCGCAGGGTCTGTCGATCGGCTATTTTGCCCAGCACCAGGTCGAGCAGCTTCGCCTCGACCAAAGCGCGCTGTGGCATCTGCAGCAGATCGAGCCCGGCACGCGAGAGCAGGCGTTCCGCGATTTTCTCGGCGGCTTCGATTTTCGCGGCGACCGGGTCGGCGCGCCGGTGCGCGAGTTCAGCGGCGGAGAAAAGGCCCGCCTGACGCTCGCGCTTTTGGTCCGCCAGCGTCCGAATCTGCTGCTCCTCGACGAGCCGACCAATCATCTCGACATCGATATGCGCGAGGCGCTGACCGAGGCGCTGCAGGACTACACCGGCGCGCTGATCGTCGTCGCGCACGACCGCCACCTGTTGCGCGCGACCGCCGACGAGCTGTGGCTGGTCGCCGACGGGACGCTCGCACTTTTCGACGGCGATCTGGACGACTACCGGCAATGGGTGCTGGCCGGACGCGGGCGCGAGAGCGCGGCGACCGGGACCGATGCCGTCCCCGCGCCGACCGACCGCAAGGTGCAAAAGCGCGCCGAAGCCCAGACCCGACAGCGCCGGTCCGAGCTGCGCAAGCCATTGCAGCAGAAGATCGAACGCATCGAGCAAAGGATCGATCTGTTGTCGACGGAGAAACGCGGACTCGACGAGTGGCTGGCGACCTCCGAGGCCTACATCGAGGAGAACAAGGAAAGGCTGATCGCTTCACTCGCGCGGCGCGGCGACCTGACCTGGGAGCTCGCACGCGACGAGGCCGAATGGCTCGAGCTGCACGAAGCGCTCGAGCGAGCCGTCGGCTAAAGGCGCGAGGTCGCGCCGCTTGCTACGCTTTGACCGGCGCCGGCGTCTCGGTGCCGGGGCCGGGCGCATTCCACGGCGCCACGCGCAAAAGCAACGCCATGCCGGGCAGCGCGAGGGCCATGCACAGCAGGTAGAAGTCGAACCAGCCGATGGCGTCGACGATCCAGC
This sequence comes from Casimicrobiaceae bacterium, assembly GCA_035607385.1. Taxonomy (GTDB): domain Bacteria; phylum Pseudomonadota; class Gammaproteobacteria; order Burkholderiales; family Casimicrobiaceae; genus PALSA-1003. The sequence continues at coordinate 4,729 of DATNAR010000164.1, read as the reverse complement.
CGGTCGTCGCGTTGATCAGCGAGCGCGGTACGGCGGCGAGGCTGGTGAACAGGGCGAACTGCGTCGCCGTGTAGCGCGGATCGGTGGTGCGCGCGATGAACGCGGTGAACGCGGCGGTGCCCAGCCCCACGCCGAGCGCCTCGAAGGCGATGACGCCGGCCAGCAGCAGCCGGTCCGGCTGATTGACGTACGCCAGCCAGGCAAAGCCGAGGATCGACAAAACCTGCACGGCGCCGAACAGCCACAGTCCGCGATTGATGCCGATCCTCAGCATCCAGATGCCGCCGAGCAATCCGCCGAACACGCTCGCCCACAGCCCGGCGTTCTTGGCGATCAGGCCGATCTCCGACATCGTGAAGCCCATGTCCAGATAGAACGGCGTCGCCAGCGCGGTCGCCATGCTGTCGCCGAGCTTGTAGAGAAAGATGAAGCCGAGCACCAGCAGCGCCTGCCGCCAGCCGGCGCGGGTGATGAATTCGTGAAACGGCTCGACGACCGCCTCGCGCAGCGTGCGCGGCGCCGCGCGCGACAGCGCGGGCTCGTCGATCAGCAGCGTGTTGACGATGCCCGGCAGCATGAACAGCGCGGTGATGAAAAAGACGCTCTGCCACGGCAGCCGGTCGGCGAGGATCAGCGACAGCGCGCCGGGAACCAGGCTCGAGATCCGGTAGGCCTGCACATGGATCGCGTTGCCCAGGCCCAGCTCGACGTCCGGCAGCAGCTCGCGGCGATAGGCATCGAGGACGATGTCCTGCGTCGCGGCAAAAAACGCCACCGCCGCGGCAAGGTAGGCGATCGTCCACAGGTCCTGCTGCGGCTGGAGCGCGCCGAACAGCGGCAGCGACGCGATCAGCGCGACCTGCGTGACCAGCATCCAGCCGCGGCGCCGGCCGAGCAGCGGCAAGGCGTAGCGATCGACCAGCGGCGACCAGATGAATTTCCAGGTGAACGGCAAGCCGATCAGCGCGAAGAGCCCGATCGCCTTCAAGTCGACGTGCTCGGTGCGCAGCCACGCCGGCAGCAGATTGATCAGAATGTACAGCGGCAGCCCGGAGCTGAAACCGGTGAAGACGCAGATCAGCATCCGGCGGTTGAACAACGCTTTGGCCAGCCGCGGCCTCGAGTCACCCATCGCCGGCATTGTAACGAAGCGCTGTGCCGCGAAGCGCGGCGATTTTAGGCGGGTTCGACGCCGTGCCGGAAGCGATAGATCGCGAGCGAGCCGAACAGGTTCGGCAGCATCGATACCCGACGCGCGTCATGCAGGACGACGCGCTCGAGCACGTCGAAGCCGCGAGCCGCGCAGAACGCGTCGAAATCGGACACCGTGCACAAGTGGATGTTCGGCGTGTCGTACCACTGGTAGGGCAGGTTCTTCGACACCGGCATGCGTCCGCGCAGCACCTGCATCCGGTGCGACCAGTGCCCGAAGTTGGGGAAGGTGACGATCGCTTCCCGTCCGACCCGGAGCATCTCGAGCACGATTTCCTCGGTGTGCCGCATCGCCTGCAAGGTCTGCGACAGGATCACGCTGTCGAACGACCGGCTGTCGAAGCCGGCGAGCCCGCTTTCCAGGTCGCTCTGGATGACGTTGACGCCGTTGCCGATCGACGCCAGCACGCCGGCGTCGTCGATTTCGATGCCGTAGCCGAAGGCGCCGCGCGATTCGCGCAGGTACGCGAGCAAGCTGCCGTCGCCGCAGCCCAGGTCGAGCACGCGGGCGTTCGCCGCGATCCAGCCGGCGATCGTCGAGAAGTCGGCGCGCGTGGAATAGCTCGCATTCACAGCGCGGCCTCTTCCATCTTCATCGAAAATTGACACACTCCAAGTCGGCCGCAGCCCCGATTCCTGCGGGCGCTTCTGTCAGCGTGCAAGACTGATAACACGCTGCCCGCAGGGCATCCGCCTCCGCGGTCGCATCCCCGCGCCGCTTCGCTCGCGGGGCCCCTGCTCCGCGCTCCGGTGGCGCCCTCGCGCGATCCCCACGCCGCGGGCTCACGCGGCTTCCTCCTCGGCCGCGCGCGCGAGATACGCGCGCACGATCGCGTGATACTGCGGCGTGTCGAGCAGGAAGGCGTCGTGGCCGTGCGGCGCGACGATTTCGGCGTAGCAGACGTCGCGCCGGTTGTCGACCAGCGCCTTGACGATTTCCCTCGACCGCGCCGGCGAAAATCGCCAGTCGGTGGTGAATGCGACCACCAGAAAGCGGCAGCGCGCGGGAGAAAGCGCCTGCGCCAGATCGCCGCCGCTGGCCGACGCCGGGTCGAAATAATCGAGCGCCTTGGTGATGCCGAGATAGGTGTTGGCGTCGAAGTACTCGGCGAACTTCTCGCCCTGATAGCGCAGGTACGATTCGATCTCGAACTCGGTCGCGAACGAGTAGTGGAGGCCGTCGCGCAACTGCCGGCCGAAGCGCTCGCCCATCTGTTCGTCGGAGATGTAAGTAATGTGTCCGACCATGCGCGCGACACGCAAGCCGCGCAGCGGCTTGACGCCGTAATCGTAATAGTGGCCGGCGTGGAAGTCGGGATCGGTCATGATCGCGGCGCGGGCGACTTCGTTGAATGCGATGTTCTGCGCCGAGAGGTTCGGCGCCGCCGCGATCACCAGTGCGCGACCGAGCCGCTGCGGATAGCGGATCGCCCAGGCGAGCGCCTGCATGCCGCCGAGGCTGCCGCCCATCACCGCGGCGAAGCGTTCGATCTGCAGCCGGTCGGCCAGGCGCGCCTGCGCATCGACCCAGTCCTCGACGGTGACGATCGGGAAATCGGCGCCCCACGGCTTGCCCGTGGCGGGGTTGATCGAGGCGGGCCCGGTCGACCCGAAGCAGCTGCCGAGATTGTTGACGCCGACGACGAAAAAACGATCGGTGTCGACCGGCTTGCCGGGACCGACCATGTTGTCCCACCAGCCTTCGCTTTCGTTCTCGCCGGCATGCACGCCGGCCACATGGTGCGAGGCGTTCAGCGCGTGGCAGATCAGGATCGCATTCGATCGCGCCGCGTTGAGCCTGCCGTACGTCTCGTAGACGAGGTCGAACGCGGGCAGCGTCGCGCCGGAGCGCAGCGCGAGCGGCGTATCGAACGCCGCACGCTGGGGCGTCACCAGACCCACTGAAGAAGGCGTCCGAGTCAAGGTAAAGGCGGCGCTGTCGCCGCGCGGCGATATCGAGGCAATAAAAAAACCCGACCAGCTTGGCGCCAATCGGGTTCGGATCTCCGTCGCCGCTTTAGCCGTATTTGTCAGGGACACCCGGATGAGGCTTCCCTTGCGCCCGCAAGCTGATCGTCAAATCGGCGCGTGGGTTCTAGTCTAGCGCCGCGCAGGCGAAAGTCAATCATTGAGCTTCTCGAGCAGGGCCGCGACCTTTGCCGTCTCCTCGCCGCGCAGCAGGCGCCGGATCAGCGGCCGGATCTCTCCGACGTCGGTCATCAGCACGCGCTGCTTGACCGCCAACAGATGCGCCGGATGCATCGAAAAGTTGCGCAGGCCCATGCCGAGCAGCAGCCGCGTCAGACGCGCTTCGCCGGCCATTTCACCGCACACCGCGATAGGAACGCCGACCTTGTTCGCCGTCGCGATCGCCAGCGCGATCAGCTTGAGCACCGCCGGATGCAGCGGATCGTACAGATGCGAGACGGCTTCATCGGCGCGATCGACGGCCAGCGTGTACTGGATCAGATCGTTGGTGCCGATCGACAGGAAATCCAGCCGGCGCGCGAACGGCTCGATCGTCAGCACCGCCGCCGGAATTTCGATCATGCCGCCGACCTCGATCGACGGATTGAACGGCACGCCGCGCTCCAGCAGGCTGCCCTTGGCCTGCGCGAGCAGCACCAGCGTCTGATCGATTTCGGCGATCGAGGCGAGCATCGGCAGCAGGATCCGGATGTTGCCGTAATGCGATGCACGCAAAATCGCCCGGAGCTGCGTGAGGAACAGCCGCGGCTCGGCGAGGCAGAAGCGCACCGCGCGCAATCCCAGCGCCGGATTCGGCGCGACGCGCACCAGTCCGTCGAGACCCTCCTTGCTCTTGTCGGCGCCCAGGTCGAACGTGCGAATCACCACCGGTTTGCCGCGCATTCCGGCAGCGACCTGGCGGTACGCCTCGAACTGCTCGTCCTCGGAAGGCAGTCCCTGACGATTGAGAAACAGGAACTCGCTGCGGAAAAGGCCGATGCCCCCGGCGCCGTTGTCCAGCGCCTGATCGAGATCGTCGGGGAGCTCGATGTTGGCGAACAGCTCGATGTCGGCGCCGTCGATCGTCGCGGCAGGTGTCGTTTTTAGCCGCTTGAGCTTCTTCCGAGCAAGCTCGATCTCGCCCTGCTTCAGCCGGTACTCGGCGAGCACCGAACGATCGGGGTTGACGATGACGACGTTCTTGGCGCCGTCGACGATCAACAGCTCGTGCTCGCGGATCAGGCCACGCGCGTTGTGTGTGGCCACGACGGCGGGAACGTTGAGACTGCGCGCGACGATCGCGGTATGGGAGCTGGCGCCGCCCAGATCGGTCAGGAACGCCGCGAAATGGTGGCTCTTGAACTGGATGACGTCTGCAGGCGAAAGATCGTGCGCGACCAGGATCGTCTCGTCTTCGGCGCTGGCGGGACGCCGCTGCGCTTTGCCCAGCAGGACCTTGAGCACGCGCTCGACCACCTGCACGACATCGGCCTTGCGCTCGCGCAGGTACGGGTCCTCGATCGAGTCGAACTGCTCGACCAGCACGTTC
>DATNAR010000158.1:0-3680 GCA_035607385.1 Casimicrobiaceae bacterium | reverse complement strand
GGTTTGCTCTTCGCGCGCTTCGGCTTGTTCATCCGTGTCAGCCCTCGAGCCAGAAATGAACGGCTGCGATCAATGCGATGCCGATCCCGATCAGCAACAGCTGTTGCGCCGTTGCCGCCGGCGCCGGATGCCGGTGCAAGCTCGGGATCAAGTCCGCCACGGCGACGTACAGCAGGCTCGCCGATGCGATCGCGAGCACCGTCGGCAACACATGCTGCATCGAGGCGAGCGCCGCATAGCCGGCCAGGCCGCCGATCAGCGTCGCGACCCCGGTCGCCAGGTTGTAGGCGAATGCGCGCCGCCGTTCGTAGCCGGAGTGCAAAAGCACCGCGAAGTCGCCGACCTGCTGCGGAATCGCATGCGCGACGATCGCCAGCGCCGTCGCCGTGCCGAGCGCGAAGTCGGTCAGGAACGCGGCGGCGATCACGATGCCGTCGCAGAAATTATGGACGCTGTTGCCGATCACGATCATCAGGCCGGAGCGGCCGCCGTCCCCGCCGTGCGCATGCGCCGGCACGGCGGCCTGTCCGTCGCCGCCGAGCGCCTCGGCGTCGAGATGGCTGTGCCGCCAGAGAACCAGTTTTTCCAGCAGAAAGAACAGCAGCAGCCCGCCGAGCACCGTCGCCATGACGCTCCCCGTCGACCCGTGCTCGAGGGCATGCGGCAGCAATTCCAGAAACACCGCACCCAGCAGCGCACCGACGGCAAAGCTCACCAGCTTGGATATCCAGCGCGCGTGCAGCGCGAGCGTACCGGCGGCGGCGATGATCGCCAGCACGCCGCCGGCGAGACAGGCGACGACGATCGCGTAAAGTGGAGATAGCGCTGTCATCGCCAAAGCATTATACGAGAGCGTCGATGCCGCCTTCAGCCCGGTGCCAGCCAGATCAGCGTCGCCATTCGCGCAGCGCGGTCGGCACCGCCGCGGCGATACGAGTAAAAGCTGGCGCGCTCGGTGTAGGTGCAGCGGCCGCCGCCGTGGATCGCGGAGGGATCGAGCCCGGCGCGGACGAGGGCGCGTGCCGCGAGCGCGTAGAGGTCGGCAAGCCATTTGCCGTCGCGCGCCGCGACGAAGCACGCGCTCGCTGCAGCGTCGCGGTCGCAGAATGCGGCGTAGACGTCGCGGCCGACTTCGAAAGCGCCAGGCCCGATCGCCGGACCGAGCCATGCGAGGACGTCGGCGGGCGCGGCCCGCATCGAGGCGACCGCGGCTTCGAGCACGCCGGAAGCGAGCCCGCGCCATCCGGCATGCGCGGCGGCGACAACGCTGCCCCGCCGGTCGGCGAAGAGCACCGGCAGGCAATCGGCCGACAGCACGGCGCACACATGGCCGGGAGCATGCGAAACGGCGACATCGGCTTGGGGTGCGCGGCCGTGCGGCGCGTCCGCGCTCGCGATCGCCGTGCCGTGCATCTGCGCCAGCCACAGCGGCTCGCCGGGCAGGAAGCGCTTCAGCAGCGCGCGGGCCGCCGCATCCGCGCGGTCGCGCGCGAAATCCGCGGCGCGGCCGCCGACACCGTTACGCGTGGTGGAGAATGCGCGCACCGCTGCCGGCGCCGGCCAGTCCGGTACGATCCAGTCGAGTCCCGCCGAGACGAACTGCGCCGCGAGCGCAGCGTCAGCGCGCATCGGATGCAGCGCGTCCGCGCAAGGTCGCGAGCAGCGAGGCGAAGTCCGGCGGGAGCGGCGATTCCCACTGCACCGCGCGCTTCGACGACGGGTGGACAAGACCGAGGCGCCACGCGTGGAGCGCCTGGCGGCCGAACGCAATGCCGCGTCTTTTGCCATAGGTCGGATCACCGATCAGCGGATGTCCGAGCGAAGTCAGATGAACGCGTATCTGGTGGGTGCGGCCGGTTTCGAGCCGGCAGGCCAGCAGCGTGCAATCGCCGAATCGCTCGCGCACTTCATAACGCGTGACGGCGGCTTTGCCGCCGGCAACGATCGCCATCGACGTGCGCCGCACCGGATGACGCCCGATCGGCGCGTCGATCGCGCCCCCCCGGGCGATGTCGCCGGCGGCAAGCGCCAGGTATTCCCTGTGGACGGTCTTCGCCTGCAGCTGGCGGACGAGATCGGTTTGTGCGATCGCCGTCTTGGCGACGACCAGGAGCCCGCTCGTATCCTTGTCCAGCCGGTGCACGATGCCCGCTCGGGCAACGGATGCGAGTTGCGGCGCGTGGTGCAGCAGCGCGTTGGCCAGCGTGCCGTCGCGGTTGCCGCTGCCCGGGTGAACGACCAGACCGGCCGGCTTGTCGATTACCAGTATCGCCTCGTCCTCGTGCACGATCGTCAGCGGCAGCGCCTGCGGCGCGAACGAAAGAACGTCGGGATCGGACAGCGGATGCAGCAGGACTTGCTCGCCGCCGCCGACTTTGCGGCTCGCTTCCGCCAGCTCGCCGGCAAGCAGCACGCGGCCCGCGTCGATCCAGGTCCGGATGCGGCTTCGCGAATGCTCGGGCAGCAGTTGCGCGAGCGCCCGGTCCAGACGCATCCCCGCGAGCTCGGCCGGTATGGTCAGCGCGACACGCGCGCCGTCCGTTGCGTCGGGGTTATAATCCACGGCTACGTGCGGAGCAGGCAATGATGTCGAAACTGAGCAGATATGCAGTTGCGTCACTGATCTTGATGTGTCTGGCCCTGGCGGGGTGCAACCTGCTGCCGGAGGTCAAAGACGAGACCGCGAACTGGACCGCGGAGCAAATCTACAAGGATGCGCACGAATCGCTGCAGGCGTCCAATTATACGCGTGCGATCAAACTGTTCGACACGCTGGAAAGCAGGTTTCCGTACGGCCGCCTCGCGCAGCAGGCGATTCTCGAAGGCGCCTACGCGAACTATCGGCAGGGCGAGGCGACGTCGGCGATCGCGGCTTGCGATCGCTTCATCCGCACTTACCCGAATCATCCGAACGTCGATTACGCGTATTACCTGAAAGGCCTGGTCAACTTCCGGGAGGACCAGGGATTGCTCGGCTACGTGGTAGAGACCGATCTCTCCGAGCGCGATCCGAAGATGACCAAGGAGGCGTACGGTGCCTTCCGCGAGCTGGTCACGCGCTTCCCCGACAGCAAGTACGCGGCGGATTCGGCCGAGCGCATGCGTTATCTGACCAACGCGCTGGCCGGCTACGAGGTCCACGTCGCGCGCTACTACTACAACCGCGGCGCCTACGTGGCAGCGGCCAACCGCGCGCAGGCCGCGTTGCTCAACTATCCGAAGACACCCGCCAACGAGGACGCGCTGGTGCTGATGATGGAAAGCTACGACAAGCTGGGCATGAACCAGCTTCGCGACGACACGCGCCGCGTGCTCAAAGAAACCTTCCCCAATGGGCGGTACTTCACAGCGAACGCGACCAGGCCCTGGTGGAAATTCTGGGGCAAGGAGCAACCGCCGCCGCTGCCGCTTGCCCCACCGTCCAAGCCATGGTGGCAGTTCTGGTAAGACGCCGCAGGGCGGAGCAGGGGCCCCGCGCGTAGCGTGGGGATGCGACCCCGGAGGCGGAAGGCCGGCGAAGCGTATGCGCGTGTTCTCGTGGCATCGTTCTGAGCCGACGACGCCGCAGGGCGGAGCAGGGGCCCCGCGCGTAGCGTGGGGATGCGACCCCGGAGGCGGAAGGCCGGCGAAGCGTATGCGCGTGTTCTCGTGGCATCGTTCTGAGCCGGCGACGCCGCAGG
>DATNAR010000206.1:0-4348 GCA_035607385.1 Casimicrobiaceae bacterium | reverse complement strand
CCTCGCCCGCATGCCGCACCTGCTGGTCGCCGGCACGACCGGGTCGGGCAAGTCGGTGGCCGTCAACGCGATGATCCTGTCGCTGCTGTACAAGGCCGAGCCGCGCCAGGTTCGGCTGATCCTGATCGATCCAAAGATGCTGGAGCTTTCGGTGTACGAAGGGATTCCGCATCTGCTAGCACCCGTCGTCACCGACATGAAGCTCGCCGCCAACGCGCTTCATTGGTGCGTCGGCGAAATGGAGCGCCGCTACCGCCTGATGTCGACCCTGGGCGTGCGCAATCTCTCCGGCTACAACGCGCGCGTCAGCGAGGCGAAAAAGGCCGGGCAGCCGTTGACCAATCCATTCTCGCTGACGCCGGAGAGCCCGGAACCGATCGAGGAAATGCCGCTGATCGTCGTCGTCATCGACGAGTTGGCCGACCTGATGATGGTCACGGGCAAGAAGATCGAGGAGCTGATCGCCCGCATCGCGCAGAAGGCGCGCGCGGCCGGCATTCATCTGATCCTCGCGACGCAGCGGCCGTCGGTCGACGTCATCACCGGACTGATCAAGGCCAACATTCCGTCGCGGATCGCCTTCCAGGTCGCGAGCAAAGTCGATTCGCGGACGATCCTCGATCAGATGGGCGCCGAGACGCTGCTCGGACAAGGCGATATGCTGTACTTGCCGCCGGGAACCGGGCACCCGCAGCGGGTGCACGGCGCCTTCGTCGCCGACACCGAGGTGCACCGCGTCGTCGAGCATCTGAAAGCGCAGGGCGGACCGCAATACCTGGACGGGATTCTCGACTCCGGCGTCAGCGGCAACGGCGACGAAGGCGTCATGATCGACGCGGGCGACGCCGAGGCGGACCCGATGTACGACCAGGCGGTCGCCGTGGTGCTGAAGACGCGCCGGCCGTCGATCTCGCTGGTGCAGCGCCACCTGCGGATCGGCTACAACCGGGCCGCGCGCCTGATCGAGCAGATGGAGCGCGCGGGCCTGGTCTCGGCCATGCAGACCAACGGCAACCGCGACGTGCTGGTCCCGGCAGGCAAAGGCGAAAGCGCATGAGCGTCGGATGGCGGTTCGCGGCGGCGATTTGTGCGGCGATGGCGCTGGCCTGCCCCGCGGCGGCGTCGGGGCCCGACCAGCTGAAGGCTTTCCTCGGTGGCGCGAAAACGGGCAAGACGACGTTTCGCCAGGTCGTCACCGGCAAATCGGGGCGCGCACCGCAGGAATCGAGCGGAACGTTCGCGTTCTCCCGGCCCGGCAAGTTCCGCTGGACCTACGAAAAGCCGCATGCGCAGATCATTATCGGCGACGGCCAAAAGCTCTGGATCTACGACCCGGACCTGAACCAGGTGGTCGTCAGGAAGCTCGACCAGGCGCTGGGCGCGACGCCCGCGGCGCTCCTCGCCGGCGACGACTCGCTGGAAAAAAACTTCGAGCTTACTGACGGCGGAAAAAGCGGCGACGAGGAATTCGTCGACGCCAAGCCGCGTGCCGGCGACAGCGGCTTCGCCAGCATCCGGATCGGGCTGAAGGGTAACCTTCCGCGCACGATGGAACTCCACGACAGCTTCGGCCAGGTGACGCAGTTGTCGTTCGGCGCGTTCGAGCGCAACGCCGCCGTCGACGCCGCGTTGTTCCGGTTCGTGCCGCCGCAAGGCGCCGATGTCGTCGGCGAATGACCTTTTCGCCGTAGTCAATCCGGCGACGCCGCTGGCCGAGCGGCTGCGGCCGAAAAATATCGGCGAGGTCATCGGACAGCGGCACCTGCTCGGACCGGGCAAGCCCTTGGCGGTGGCGTTCGCGTCGGGCAAGCCGCATTCGATGATCCTGTGGGGGCCGCCGGGCGTGGGCAAGACGACGCTCGCCCGCCTGATGGCCGATGCGTTCAATGCGGAATTCATCGCCTTGTCGGCGGTGCTTTCGGGCGTGAAGGATATCCGCGACGCTATCGCCCGGGCCGAGGCGACTCTCGCACAATCGGGCCGTCACACGATCCTGTTCGTCGATGAAGTGCATCGGTTCAACAAGGCACAGCAGGATGCTTTTCTTCCGTTCGTCGAAAAAGGCCTGGTCACTTTCATCGGCGCGACGACCGAAAATCCGTCGTTCGAGGTCAACAGCGCGCTGCTCAGCCGCGCCACCGTCTATGTGCTCGAGGCCTTGTCGGCGGACGAGCTCTCGGCGCTGCTCGATCGGGCGCTGGCGGCGGCGATGCCGGCCGTCGCGATCGGCGCGTCGGCGCGCGATGCGGTGATCGCCTATGCCGACGGCGACGGCCGGCGTCTGCTGAACCTGGCCGAGCAGCTCGCCGTCGCGGTGGTGGAGGCAGGGAAAAACGAGATCGACGAGGCTTTTGTCGAGACGGCGATCACGCGCAGCCTGCGGCGATTCGACAAGGGCGGCGAGGCGTTCTACGACCAGATATCGGCGCTGCACAAGTCGGTGCGTGGGTCCGATCCCGACGCGGCGCTGTACTGGTTCTGCCGGATGCTCGACGGGGGCGCCGATCCGCTGTACGTGGGACGGCGGATGATACGGATGGCCAGCGAGGACATCGGACTTGCCGATCCGCGCGCGCTGCAGCTGACGCTGGATGCCGTCGCGACGTATGAACGGCTCGGAACGCCGGAAGGGGAGCTTGCGCTGGCGCAAGCGGTGATCTATCTCGCCTGCGCGGCCAAGAGCAATGCGGTGTACGTCGCGTACGGTGCGGCGCGCGCTTTTATCGCCGAAGACGGTTCGCGTCCGGTGCCGCTGCATTTGCGCAACGCGCCGACGAGGCTGATGAAGAATCTGGGCTACGGCAAGGACTATCGCTACGCCCACGACGAGGAAGACGCCTACGCCGCGGGCGAAACCTACCTGCCCGACGGCATGGCGCCGCCCCAGTGGTATCGCCCGACCGAGCGCGGCCTCGAAGCGCGGATCGCGGAGCGGCTTGCCGAGTTGAAGCTGCGCGACGCCAAGGCGCGCACGGGCGGCGACGGCGAGTCCTGACCGCGGCGGCCGGGCGATGCTGCGCGGCCCTCTGGTAAAATTCGCGCATGATCGATATCCAGCTTCTGCGCAACGATCTGGATGATGTCGTCGCGCGGCTGAAGACGCGTGGATATCAGCTCGACGCAGCCGCGTTCGGCGAGCTCGAGGCCGAGCGCAAGCATATCCAGATGCGAACGCAGGAGCTGCAGGCGAGGCGCAATACCGTCTCGAAAGAGATCGGCATCGCCAAGAGCAAGGGTGAAGACGCGGCGGCGACGCTGCGCGAAGTCGCCGGCATCGGCGACGAGTTGAGCTCGCTCGAGCGCAATCTCGAGGCGGTGCGGGAGCGCGTGCGGCAGTGGCTGCTGGCGATGCCCAACCTGCCGCATGCGAGCGTCCCGGTCGGCGCCTCCGAGGCCGACAACGTCGAAGTCCGCCGCTGGGGCGAGCCAAGGGCATTCGAGTTTGCGGCGCGCGATCACGTCGACGTCGGCGCGGCAGTCGGCGGCCTCGACTTCGACCTATCGGCGAAAATCGCCGGCGCCCGGTTCTATACGCTGCGCGGCGCCGTCGCCCGCTTGCACCGGGCGCTGGTCCAGCTGATGCTCGACACGCACACGTCCGAGCATGGCTACACCGAATGCTATGTGCCGTACCTGGTCAAGGCCGATGCGCTGGTCGGCACCGGCCAGCTGCCGAAATTCGAGGAAGACCTTTTCTGGGCCGCGAAGGGCGGCGCGCCGGACGATGAACGCTGGTACCTGATCCCGACCGCCGAAGTGCCGCTCACCAATTTCGCGCGCGACCAGATCCTCGCCGCTGCGGCGCTGCCTCTGCGGCTGACCGCGCACTCGCCCTGTTTCCGCTCGGAGGCGGGCAGTTACGGCAAGGACACCCGCGGCATGATCCGCGTCCACCAGTTCGACAAGGTCGAGATGGTGCAGATCGTCGCGCCGGACCGCTCGTACGACGCGCTCGAGGAAATGGTGCGGCACGCAGAAGCCATCCTGCAAAAGCTCGAGTTGCCCTATCGCATCGTCACTTTGTGCACCGGCGACATCGGCTTTGCCGCGGCCAAGACCTACGACCTGGAAGTGTGGCTGCCGGGGCAGGGCAAGTACCGTGAAATTTCGTCGTGCTCGAACTGTGAAACGTTCCAGGCGCGGCGGATGCAGGCGCGATTCCGCAACGCGCAGGGCAAGCCCGAGCTCGTGCACACGCTGAACGGATCGGGGCTGGCCGTCGGCCGGACGCTGGTCGCCGTCCTGGAAAACTACCAGCGCGCCGACGGCGGCATCGACATCCCCGCGGCGCTCCGACCGTACATGGGCGGCGCGAGCACGATCGCCGCCGTGCACTGACTATTTGGGA
>DATNAR010000080.1:0-2634 GCA_035607385.1 Casimicrobiaceae bacterium | reverse complement strand
GGTGGTCCAGCGCGCATCGGAGCGCGCGCTGGCGCAAGGGGTGGGGCTCGGCGACGTGCTCGCGATCGTCGCCGCGTTTCGCACTCGCGACGCGGTGACGCCGATCGTTTTGATGGGCTATGCCAATCCGATCGAGGCGATGGGCGCCGCAGCATTCGTCGAGCGGGCGAGCGCGGCCGGCGTCGACGGCGTCATCGTCGTCGACTGTCCGCCCGAGGAATCGCGGGACTTCGCGGCGCTCGCGGCGGCGCGCGGACTCGCGCCGATCTTTCTCCTGTCGCCGACGACGCCGATCGCGCGCATGTCTCTCGTCGCCGTGATGGCGCGTGGCTTCGTCTACTACGTCTCGCTCAAAGGCGTGACCGGCGCGGGCCATCTCGACACCACCGAGGTCGCCGCAAGACTCGCGGAAATACGAAGGCATGTCAGCCTTCCGGTCGGCGTCGGCTTCGGCATACGCGACGCGGCCAGCGCGCAGGCGATCGCCGCGCATGCCGACGCCGTCGTCATCGGCAGCCGTATCATCGAGGAAATCGAGCGGGGGCCGGCCGACGATGCACCGGCGCGCGCCGGCGCATGGTTGGCTACAATACGCGCGGCTGTCGATCAGGTCGCCAAACGAGCGGCCTGACGGGATCGGGGAGACCGCATGAGTTGGTTGCAGAAGCTCTTGCCACCGCGCATCAAGGCATCGCCGGGAACGGGCAGAAAGTCGATGCCCGAGGGGCTGTGGGTCAAATGCGCGTCGTGCGAAGCCGTGCTGTATCGAACCGATCTCGAAAAGAACCTCAGCGTCTGCCCGAAGTGCAATTACCACGCGCGTCTGACCGCGCGCGAGCGCGTCGACCAGCTGCTCGACGCGGAAGGGCGCTACGAGATCGGGTCGGAAGTACTGCCGATCGACAGCCTGAAATTCAAGGACACGCGCAAATATCCGGAGCGGCTGTCGGCGGCGCTGGAGGAAACCGGGGAAACCGACGCGCTGGTCGTGATGCAAGGCAGCATCAAGTCGACGCCGCTGGTCCTCGCGGCGTTCGAATTCGAGTTCATGGGCGGGTCGATGGGCTCGGTCGTCGGCGAGCGTTTTGTCCGCGGCGTAAGAGTGGCGTACGACAATCGCGTGCCATTCGTCTGTATTACCGCGAGCGGCGGCGCGCGCATGCAGGAAGGGGTCAGCTCGCTGTTCCAGATGGCCAAGACGACCGCGGTGCTGCAGGAGCTGTCGAAGGCGAAGCTGCCGTTCGTTTCGATACTGACCGATCCGACGATGGGCGGCGTGTCGGCGAGCTTTGCGATGCTCGGCGATGTCGTCATCGCCGAGCCGGGCGCGCTGATCGGCTTCGCCGGCCCGCGAGTGATCGAGCAGACGGTCCGCGAAAAGCTCCCGGAAGGATTCCAGCGCGCCGAGTTCCTGCTGGAAAAGGGCGCGATCGACATGATCGTCGATCGGCGGGCGCTGAAGGATGAATTGCCGAGACTGCTGACGCTGTTGCAGCGGCAACCGCTGCCGACCGGCTGACGCGTCACCCGGCGCATTGCGCGCCGCCGCCCCGTGAGCGCTCCCACGACCCTTGCCGAGTGGCTCGCGTATCTCGAAACGCTGCACCCGAAGGCGATTGCGCTGGGGCTCGAGCGTGTCAAGAGCGTCGCTGCACGCCTGGACGTGACGCCGGCCTGTCCGGTGATCACCGTCGCCGGGACCAACGGCAAGGGGTCGACGTGCGCGCTGCTCGAGCAGATGCTGCGCGCCGACGGGTACCGCGTCGCGATGTACACGTCGCCGCATCTTTTGCGCTACAACGAGCGCGTGCGTATCCACGGAACGGAAGCAAGCGACGCCGCGCTGTGTGAAGCATTCGCGGCGGTCGAGGCCGCGCGCGCCGGAACGCCGCTCACCTATTTCGAATTCGGCACGCTGGGCGCGCTATGGCTGTTTGCCCGCCAGCCGCGCGACGCGCTGATCCTCGAGGTCGGTCTCGGCGGACGTCTCGATGCGGTCAACATCGTCGACCCCGACGTCGCGGTGGTTACGACGATCGCGATCGACCACGTCGACTATCTCGGCGGCACGCGCGAGGAAATCGGGCGCGAAAAGGCCGGCATCTTTCGTGCCGGGAAGCCCGCGATCTGCGCCGATCGCGATCCGCCGGCGTCGCTGATCGCGCACGCCGCGGCGATAGGCGCGACGCTGGTTCGCATCGACCGTGACTACGGCTACAAGGTGCAGGGCGCGCAATGGGATTACTGGGGCCCCGGGGGAGGGCGGCACGGCCTGCCGCATCCGGCGTTGCGCGGCAATTACCAGCTGGCCAATGCGTCGACGGCGCTGTGCGCAGCCGATGCCTTGCGCGATCGCCTGCCATTGTCGATGGGCGCAGTCCGCGCCGCTCTGGTGGGCATCGAATGGCCGGCCCGGTTCCAGGTTCTTCCCGGCCGTCCGGTGACCGTCCTCGACGTCGCGCACAATCCGCAGGCGGCACGCGCGTTCGCCGACACCCTCGGCGCAATGGGCTTTCATCCGCGGACGATCGCCGTTTTCGGCATCCTGTCGGACAAGGATATCGATGCGGTGATCGCGCCGCTGCTCCGGCGTGTCGATCGCTGGGAGGTGGCGACGCTTCCGCCCCCGCGAGG
>DATNAR010000085.1:0-6354 GCA_035607385.1 Casimicrobiaceae bacterium | reverse complement strand
GCCCGTGCTCGCGGCCGACGCTCCTCGCGCCGACTACGCGACGCTCTATCCCGAGGCCGGCGAACGCATCGCGGCCGGCGTCGCCTTTCTCCGCGGCCGCGGCATCGTCAAGATCGCCGTCGTGGCGCACAGTCTCGGTGCCGTGATGGCCGACCGCTATCTGGCCTCGTCGGGCGCGGCCGTCGCCGCGCAAGTGCCGATCGGCATGCAGGGCGACTTCGCAGCGCAGCCGCGGCAACCGCTGCTCGACGTCATCGCGCAGAACGACCTGCCGGAGATTCTCGCTGTCGCACGCTTGCGCGCCGACGAACTGCCGCGCGATGCCTGCTCGCGCCAGCTGACCATTCCCGGAACCGACCACTTCATGGCGAATCGGCGCAGAGAGCTCGCGCAAAGCGTCGCGTCATTCCTCGCGCGCGCGTTCGCGGCGCGCTGCTGAGGTCCCTAATTCCGATGCGTCGCCCGCCGCAGGCGGTCGCCGATGGCGACCCAGTCGGGTCCATCGGGCGGCGCTTCGATCCATATCTCGTCCGCCTCGCGCGCATCCAGTGCGCGCAGGTTGGCATACAGTTGCTGCGCGTAGCGCGCGCTCTCGCCGGGGGCGTCGAACCATGCGCCCTCGAACTCCGGCGGCTGCGCGACCGAATGGGCGAGCACCGAGATATGTGCACCCGGCCCGCCGAGATCGGCCAAGGCCGCGAGCAACTCCTTGCGCGGCAGCAGCTTCGCCGGCGTGCGGGGCGCGTAGTGCGAAGCCAGCGTGCCCGGAGCGCGCGTCGCGCCGGCGCCGGCTGATCGGGGTGCGGCGCCGAGGACGCGCGCGAGCTCGCCGCTGGTGATCGATCCGGGACGCAGCACGACCGGGTCGCCGCCGCTGAAATCGACGATCGTCGATTCGATGCCGTGACGCGATGGGCCGCCGTCGAGGATCAGCGCGAGGCTGTCGCCGAATTCGTCGGCAACATGTTGGGCCGTTGTTGCGCTGAGCCGCCCGAAGCGATTCGCCGAGGGCGCGGCGATCCCGTCGCAGCCCAGTGCGGCGAGCGCTGCGAGCAGCGCATGCGCGATCGGCTGCGCCGGAACGCGCAGGCCGACGCTGGCCTGTCCCCCGGTCACCGCATCGAGGACGCCATCGGCGCGAGGCAGGATCATCGTCAGCGGTCCGGGCCAGAACGCGCGGGCCAGCGCATAGGCGCCGGCAGGAACCATCTTCGCCCAGCGCGAAAGCGCGTCGGCATCGGCGAGATGAACGATGACCGGATGCTCGGTGGGCCGGCCTTTCGCAGCGAACAGACGCCCGACCGCCGCCGCGTCGCGCGCATTCGCGCCCAGACCGTAGACGGTCTCGGTCGGAAACGCAACGAGCTCGCCCGCCGCCAGCGCCCTTGCCGCGCGGGCGATGTTTTCGGCGGTGGCGGGTACGATCATCGAAGCCTTTCCGAAAGATGGGTCCAGCGGTCGACCGGGCAAATTTGCTAGAATTCAAGTCTTTGCGTCGCGCGCGAAGGTCGCCCGCGCATCCGCAGGTCCATCCAGCAGGGAGCGGTAATGAACGAGTTTCTTTTTACGTCGGAGTCGGTGTCCGAAGGTCACCCGGACAAGGTGGCCGACCAGATATCCGATGCCGTCCTCGATGCGATTCTAACGCTGGATCCGCACGGGCGGGTAGCTGCGGAAACGCTGGTGTCGACCGGCCTGGTGGTGATGACCGGCGAGATCACGACCGACCACAAGCACGACTACGCGCGCATCGCTCGCGACACCATTCACCGGATAGGCTACACCGATCCCCAGCTGCGCTTCGATGCCGAAGGCTGCGCGGTGATGGTGTGCTACGGCCGCCAGTCGCCCGATATTGCGCGCGGCGTCGATCGTACGTCGGACGAATACATGAACCAGGGCGCCGGTGACCAGGGCCTGATGTTCGGCTACGCCTGCGACGAGACGCCGGCGCTGATGCCGTTTCCGATCTATTACGCGCACCGCCTGGTGCAGCGGCAGAGCGAGGTCCGCCGCGACGGACGCCTGCCATGGCTGCGGCCCGACGCGAAATCGCAGGTGACGGTGCGCTACAGCGGCGGCAAGCCGACGAGCATCGACACGGTGGTGCTGTCTACGCAGCATCATCCCGAGATGAATCACAAGCAGGAGCAGCTGGCCGAAGCCGTGGTCGAGGAGATCATCAAGCCGGTCCTGCCGCCGGAGATGCTGGT
The DNA here is from genome assembly GCA_035607385.1 of Casimicrobiaceae bacterium. Lineage (GTDB taxonomy): Bacteria > Pseudomonadota > Gammaproteobacteria > Burkholderiales > Casimicrobiaceae > PALSA-1003. The sequence goes on along the minus strand of DATNAR010000085.1, from coordinate 4,141 downwards.
CAACACGCGCTTTCTGGTCAATCCGACCGGACGCTTCGAAATCGGCGGTCCGCACGGCGACGCCGGCCTGACCGGGCGCAAGATCATCGTCGATTCCTACGGCGGTGCCGCGCCGCACGGCGGTGGCGCGTTCTCCGGCAAGGATCCGTCGAAGGTCGACCGCTCGGCGGCGTATGCCGCGCGTTATGTCGCGAAGAACATTGTCGCAGCCGGCATCGCGCGGCAGTGCCAGGTGCAGCTGTCGTATGCGATCGGTGTGGCCAAACCGATCAACGTGACCGTCTACACCGAGGGCACCGGCAGGATCCCGGACGAGAAGATCGCCGCGCTGGTCGCCGACAATTTCGACTTGCGGCCGAAAGGCATCATCCAGATGCTCGACTTGTTGCGGCCGATCTATCTGAAGACCGCCGCCTACGGCCACTTCGGTCGCGACGAACCAGAATTCACCTGGGAAAACGTCGATCGCGCCGACGCGCTGCGCGCGGCGGCGGGCTTGTAGCGATCGACGTTTCGGCGCAGGGTGCGCGCGCAGGGCGCGCGCGGCCGGAGCCAGCTCCAACCAAGCGCCGACGCGCTGCGCGCGGCGGCAGGTTTGTAGCGATCGACGTTTCGGCGCAGGGTGCGCGCGCAGGGCGCGCGCGGCCGGAGCCAGCTTCCACCAAGCGCCGACGCGCTGCGCGCGGCGGCAGGCTTGTAGCTCTCTCAGGGCAGCGGAATGAACTCCGTTTCGCCGGGCACCGGCGGATAGCCCTGGTCGCGCCAGCGCGCACTGGCGCGGTCGATCAGCTCCTTGGAGCTCGCGACGAAGTTCCACCAGATCAGCCGCGAGCCGTCGGTCTTCGCCCCGCCGAGCACGACCAGCCGGGACGCCGACGTCGCTTCGAGGCGCGCAATCCGCTCGGGCGCGAGTACGGCAAGGTGTCCGGCCGGCGCCGGCACGCCGCCGACCTCGACGTCGCCATCGATCACGTACACGCCGCGTTCCTCGTGCTCGGGCGGCAGGTCGAGAGCGGCGCCGGCCGCAAGGTCGATCGCCAGATAGATCATCGGAGAAAAGGTCGGCGTCGGCGCGCGCCGGCCGAATGCCGTTCCGGCGAGCAGGCGCATCTTCGCGCCCGGTTGCTCGATCTCGGGTAGCGAGTCTTTCGGATGATGGCTGAACGAAGGGTCGACCTGCTCGTACGCTTTCGGCAGCGCGACCCAGGTTTGCAGTCCGTGCAGCCGGTGGCCCGCCGCGCGGTCGTGAGGCCCGGTGCGCTCCGAGTGCACGATGCCGTGTCCGGCGGTCATCCAGTTGACGTCGCCCGGAACGATCGCCTGCACGTTGCCCAGGCTGTCGCGATGAACCTGTCCGCCTTCGAAAAGGTAGGTGACGGTGGCAAGCCCGATGTGTGGATGCGGCCGCACATCGATGCCGCGCCCCGGCGGGAATTGCACCGGTCCGAAATGATCGAAAAAAATGAACGGTCCGACCATCTGGGTCGGAAACGCGGGCAGCAATCGCTGCACCAGCAGTCCGCCGATGTCGCGCGTGTTCGGCTTGAGCAGAGCGGCTATCGAGGCGGGCATGTGCGTCGGATCGTGCTCGCGTATTGTAGCGCTTCGAGGCCGCGCTAAAGCGCGCCGCGCCGCAGCGCCTTGACGACGAAGCGGCCCGGATCAATCGCGTCGAGCAGCGCGTGCGAAAGTGGCGCGGGCTCGGCGTCGAGCTCGCTCGCCAGCGCCTCGGCAGCCAGTGCGGACCACGACAGGCCGCGCGACGCAAACGCGAATGCGCCGTACAGGCCGCGAATGCGCGGCAAGTCGGCAAGATGCGCGCCGGCGAGCGCCATCTGATCGGCGCGGGCGCGACCAATGTCGACGATCGCACCGACCATCGGCAGGCGGTCGGTCGCGACGCAGCGGAAACCGACGCCGCCCTCCAGCGTCGCCGCATCGACGCTGGCGGTGCTGCCGGGCAGCATATGCTCGGCACGGGCGAGGTTGACGGCGTGGCTCGCCGCGCTGGGGCCCGGATCGGCGCTATCGAGATCGTAAGTTGCACCGGTGACGGCGACGCCGTCGACCGCGGGCAACACATAGCCGTCGCCGCCGACGACAACGCGGGGCGCCGCGAACGGCGGCGCGCTCAGATAAGTCTGCTGACCGCGGATGCGTCGCAGCGGATCACCGCCCAGATCGACCAGCCGGGCGGCGTCGCAGGCATTGGCCAGAACGACGACGGGTGCCGCGGCGATCGCTGCGCCGGCGGCGTCGCGCGCCGACCAGCGATCGCCGTCGCGCTGCAGCCTGGCCACATGCCGATCGAGATGAACGGTCGGTGCGGGGCCGGCCTGGCGCGCAGCATGCGCGAGCTGCACGGCGACGATCGCCGCCGGGCACACGAATCCCGCCATCGGAAACCACCACCCGCCGATCGCCGTCGCCCGGCCGGCGAGCGCGGCAGCCTCGGCGCGGGTGACGTGCAACGCATAGTCGACCGGATGCGCGAGAGCAACCGCGGTGTCCGCGACCCGCGTCTCGTTCTCGACGCCGTCGGCCAGCTGCAGCACGCCGCAAGGCTGCCACGGCGGCGTCGCGGCGGCGTCGAGCGCTCCAGCCCATGCCCGCAGCGCATAGAGGAATCCGGCGCGGGTAAAACGCGAAAGCAGATTATCGTCGCGCGAGACGTGCGGCTGGAATACGCCGGCGCGCAATCCGGACGCCGCGCCGGAAGGCGCGCTGCCGCTTTCGACAAGATCGATACGCCAGCCGCGCACGGCGAGGCGCGAGGCGAGCGCGGCACCTGAGACTCCGGCGCCGACGACGATCGCATGGCGCTCCGGCCACGATGGCGGGACTCGCCGCCGCACCGGCCAGCGCGGCGCATCGCGTCCGGCCAGCATGTCCCGTTTGCGCCCGAAGCCCGAGCGCTTTTCGACGACGAATCCGGCGGCGACCAGGGCGTCGCGCACCGCACCCGCCGCACTGTATGTCGCCACCGTTGCGCCGGGTGCGGCAAGCCGCGCCAGCATCTTCAACAACGGCGCCGACCACATCGCAGGATTGCGGTCCGGCGCGAATCCATCGAGATAGAAGGCGTCGGCGGCGACGCTCAAGCCGCGCGCCGCTTCGATCGCCTCGTCGAAAACGAGCGTCAGCGTGACTTTTTCATCGTCGAAGTGCAGTCGATGCATGCCCGGCACCAGCGGAGGCCACGCCGCAAGCAGTTGCGACGAGAGCGCTGCGAATTCCGGATACAGCGCATGCAGGGTCGTGAGATCGGCCTGGGCAAAAGGCCAGCGCTCGATCGACACGAAATGCAGGCGCGCGCAGCGCCGCGGATCGTCGCGCCAGGCCTGCCAGGTCGTCAGAAAATTGAGACCGATCCCGAATCCGGTCTCGACGATCGCGAATACGCGCGCACCCGCCCAGCGTGCGGGAAGGTCATTGCCGCGAAGGAACACGTGACGCGCCTGTCCCGCGGCCGAGTCGGCGCTGTGATAGATGTCGGAGAACTGCGCCGAGAATGGATTGCCCGATGCATCGAAGGCGAGCGTTGCCGGCACGATGCGCCGGACCGGCCGCCCGGCCCTCATCGCCGCGTCGCAGCCGGCAGTTGCTGCGCTTGCGGCAACTGATGAGTTCGGTAGACTGCAGACCGATGCGCTTTGCCTATTTCGACAAACTCTCCCGGGCGCGACAGCGCATCTATTTGCGCAGCGACGCGATCGAGTCTTTGGGTTTGCCGCCGGGCCTCGAGCTTGGAAGCCTGGTCGCGCGAATCGCGGCGGGCCTTCGCGCCGACCAGCGCAGCGCGGTGCAAGCCGGCTGCCAGGCGCTGATCAGTGCACTGGCGCGCGGCTATCACGTGCCGCCGGTCCGCGTCCGCGTTCTCGCGCGCCGGCCTGCCGACGGCTACGGCGAGCTGCATGGGTTGTACGAGCCCGAGGACGAGGGCGAGACGGCGCGCATCACCGTGTGGATGCGCACTGCACAGAAGAAGCAGGTCGTGGCCTTCAAAACGTTCCTGCGCACGCTGATCCACGAGCTTTGCCATCACCTCGACTACGAGTTGTTCGCGCTCGAAGAGACCTTTCACACCGAGGGATTCTACAAGCGCGAGTCGAGCCTCGCCGGCGCGCTGCTGGAGCAGTTT
>DATNAR010000078.1:0-3122 GCA_035607385.1 Casimicrobiaceae bacterium | reverse complement strand
CGATATCGAGCCAGGGCGTCTTTTCCGTCTCCAGAAACACCGGCAGCCCGCCGAAGGTCGAATTGAGCGCATTGCGTGCCGGCGGCGACAGCATCGCCAGCGGAAAACGGCGCGCCAGTGCGGGGTCGCTGAGCGCGGATTCGCGCGGCGGCGTATAGGTGGGCAGCGGATCGAGCCCCTGCCGGCGCAGCGACTCCGAATAGAACTCGCACTTGCCCGACGGGGTCGGAAAATTGCCTTCCGCGAATGGCGCATACGGCGACGGCACGTTCAGCCGCTGCCAGCCTTGTGTCTTGAGCCGTGTCCAGTCGATACCCGCCATGCGCGGATGGTCGGCGACGAATGCATTCGCCGCCATGCTGTCGTCGCTCTCGGCGAAGCAGGGCTCATCGAATCCCATGCGTGCCGCAAGCAGCCGGAACACCTCGGTGTTCGGCTTGGCTTCGCCCACCGGCGCTATCGCCGGATTGTTGGCCAGCGCATACAGATGCCCATACGAAGAGTGCACGTCCAGATGCTCGAGTTGCGTCGTCGCCGGCAGGACGATATCGGCATAGTCGGCGGTGTCGGTCAGGAACACGTCGTGAACCACGCAGAACAGATCTTCGCGCGAGAAGCCGGCGACGACCCTGCTCGAGTCCGGCGCGACCGCCACCGGATTCGAGTTGTAGACGAACAGCGCGCGAATCGGCGGATCGTCGGCCTCGAGCAGCGCATCGCCGATCGTCGACATGTTGACCGTCCGCGGACGGTTCCAGATCAGGTCGGGACGCTCGAGCGCCGCGGTGTTGACCGGATAGGTGCCGCTCGACGACAACAGCGCGCCGCCGGCCGCGTGCCGCCACGCGCCGACCAGCGCCGGCAGGCATGCGACCGTGCGAATCGCCATGCCTCCGCCGGCGTGCCTTTGCATGCCGTAATTGAGGCGGATGACCGCCGGCGCGATCGTGCCGTAGTCGCGGGCCAGCGCGACGATCTGCGCTTCGCGCAGTCCGGTGAGTGCAGCGACGCGCGCCGGCGGATATTCGCGCACGCGTCGCTCCAGCGCGTCGAATCCCAGCGTGTAGCGGTCGATGTAATCGCGATCGAGCCTATCCTCGTCGACCAGGACGTGCATCAGGCCCAGGGCAAGCGCGGCATCGGACCCCGGCAGCAGCGCCAGGTGCTCGTGGCATTTCTCGGCGGTCTGACTGCGATACGGATCGATCGCGATCAGCTTGGCGCCGCGCCGCTTGGCCTCCTGCACGCGGCTCCAGAGGTGCAGATTCGAGACGACCGGGTTCGAGCCCCAGATCAGGATCAGCCTGGCATTCTCGAATTGCTCGAGGTCAGTGCCGATCGATGCGCCGATCGTCGCGGCGTAGCCTGCCTTGCCCGCGGTCGCGCAGATCGTGCGGTCGAGCAGCGACGCCCCGAGCTTGTGGAAAAAACGCCGGTCCATCGAGCCGTATTGCAGCAATCCCATCGTCCCGGCGTAGCTGTAGGGCAGGATCGCCTGCGGCCCATCGTCCGAGGCCGCGATTTCCTTGAAGCGCGAGGCGATCGCGTCCAGCGCTTCATCCCAGCTTATGCGCTCGAAGCGACCTTCGCCCTTGGCCCCGACGCGCCGCAGCGGATGCAGCACGCGCTTTTCCGAATAGGTGCGCTCCAGGTAGCGGGCGACCTTGGTGCACAGCACGCCGCGCGTCGTCGGGTGATCGGGATCGCCCTCGACCTTGATCGCGCGTCCGTCGGCCACCGTCACGTGCAGTGCGCAGGTGTCAGGGCAGTCGTGTGGGCATGCGCCGCGCACGATCGTATGTCCGTGTGTTGCTGATTGGTCGAGCGGCATTACGGGTCCTCGGATGGTCGTATTGTAATCCGGCCGGTCGGGTCTCGCCCGCGCCGAAGGCTTACGCTATCGTGTCGGACGGACAGTCCCAGCGAAAGGTATCTCGTGGCGGCAGCCCTGCCGACGATAGCGTTACGCTCGGGCGCGGCGATGCCCGTACTCGGCCTGGGTACGTGGCGCATGGGCGAGCGCCGCGACCGGCGCGAGCGGGAGATCGCTGCGCTCAAGGCTGGCATCGAGCTCGGCGTCACGCTGATCGACACGGCGGAGATGTACGGCGAGGGCGAAGCCGAGAAAATCGTCGGCGAAGCGATCGCCGGCCGGCGCGAGCGGATGTTCCTGGTAAGCAAGGTCTACCCGCACAATGCCAGCCGTCGCGGCGCGATCGCCGCTTGCAAGCGCAGTCTCAAGCGCCTGGGCACCGACCACATCGATCTGTACTTGCTGCACTGGCGCGGCGACGTGCCACTTGCCGAAACGGTCGGCGCGTTCCGCGCGCTTCAGGCGGACGGCAGCATCGGCGCGTGGGGCGTGTCGAATTTCGACAGCGGCGATATTGAGGAGCTGCTGGCGGTGCGCGGCGGCGACGAGTGCGCGGCCAATCAAGTGCTCTATAACCTCGGCGTGCGCGGCGTCGAATGGGATCTCGTCCCGCTGTGCCGCGGCGCGCGCATCGCGCTGATGGCGTATTCGCCGCTGGACCACGGACGATTACTGCAAGAGCGCGCGCTGCAGGCGATTGCGGCGAAAATCGGTGCGACGCCGGCGCAGATCGCTCTCGCCTGGTTGCTGCAGCAACGCGATGTTGCCGCAATTCCGAAGGCGGCAGACATTGCGCATGTGCACGACAATTTGTCGGCGGCGAATCTGCACCTCGATCGAGCGGTATGCGACGAGCTCGATCGCGCTTTTCCACCGCCGCGCCGAGCGACCTCGTTGCGCATGCTTTAGCGCGCCCGCGTTGCCGCGCCGCGGCAGCCCGGTCGACGTTGCGGCAGGACCCGCGCGAGGCGGTGCGAGCGCGGGCGGGGCGCGCGCCCGACGGCGGCTTCACTCAAACAATCAGGCGTTTGTGCGTGGGATTCCAGCTCGTCCGCTGCCAATGGCATGGATGTTGCGTAGCCATGGCCATCAGGGCCTTGGGCCCAGCCGAATTCAACCTCTTTGAGGAGTTGGTCGTGCTTTACACCTACTACGATTATCTCGACTTACCGCCGGGTGCATCGGCAGCGCGCATCGAAGCGGCGTACCAGACGATCAAGCAACGGCTGGATGCGCGCACCGACGAAAC
>DATNAR010000041.1:0-8796 GCA_035607385.1 Casimicrobiaceae bacterium | reverse complement strand
GGAAGCGGTACGACAGCGTGTCGCGCGAATCGTCGCTCCATTCGATGATGTCGATGAATTGTTTCTTGATGAAATCCATCAGCGCCATGTCGTCTCCCTCGCTACGCCTTGTCGCCTTCGCTACGGCTTGGGCGCCGGCGGCTTCTTCGTCGCTGCCTCGGCCTGCTTGAGCTCGTTCTCTAGCTGGTCCAGTGGTATAGCGCCCGGCACCATCGACCCGTCGGCGAACACCAGCGTCGGCGTCGCGCTGACGCGGTACTTCTGGCCGAGCTGCGCGGTTTTGGCCAGCGGCGTTGCGCAGTCGCCCTTGTTGTTGGGCAGTTTGCCCGAGGCGAACCAGTCGTCCCAGGCCTTGCTCCTGTCCGGAGCGCACCAGATCAGCGCGGATTTGCGCGCCGAGTCGGGATGCAGCTGGGGGATCGGAAACAGGAACGTATAGATCGTCACGTTGTCGAGCGTCTTCATCTCGCTCTCGAGCCGCTTGCAGTATGGGCAATCGGCGTCCGAGAAGATCGCGAGCTTGCGCGCGCCATTGCCCTTGACCTTCTTGATCGCGAGATCAAGCGGGAGCTGGTCCCAGGCGATGCGGTTGAGCTCGCGCAAGCGCGCATCGGTCAGGTTCTGCTTGGTGTCGGCATCGAAGATCGCGCCGACGACCACATAGCTGACCTTCGCATCGGTGTAGATCATCCGATCGTCGAATTGAGCCTCATACAGCCCGAAGTACGGCGAGCGCGCGACGTTGGTGACGGCGGCGCCCGGAAACTTGGCCTCGATCAGCGCCTTGACGGCGGCGAGCTCGGGCGCGGTGGTGGCGGCGGCCGGCGGCCCGGCGTCCTGCGTCTGGCCCGATGCGGCATGCGCGGCCAGAAGCGCTGATGTCGCGACGGCCAGCAAGACTTTGAAAAATGGCATGGCGTAACTCCTTTGGCGATCAGTTTACCGTAGCGCGGGCTGCGCCAGCAGCCTCTTCACCATGCCGAGCGCACCGACGGCGCGCATCCCCCGATTGCGCAGCACGCGCAGCCACGGCGAGCGCACGTCGAACAACCGGACCAGCCCGTCGGTCACCAGCTGCATCGCGAGCACCGGGCCGGCGCGGCGACGGGCGTAGCGCTCGAGAAGAATCGCGGCGCCGGCATCGCGCACCGGGCCGCGCGCGCCGAGTATCGCGGCGAGAGCCGCGGCGTCGCCGAACCCGAGATTGACGCCCTGGCCGGCGAGCGGATGCACGCCATGCGCGGCATCGCCGACCAGCGCGAGCCTCTCGCCGACGACAGCGGGCAGTTTCAGAAACGAAAGCTCGAACGCCGCGGCGGGCGTGATCGCCGTGAGCGCGCCCAGCTCGTGGCCGCCGGCAACGGCGACGCGCGCGGCAAGCTCAGGCGCGTCGAGCGCCAGCAGCTGGCCGGCAAGCTCCGACGGCGCCGACCAGACGATCGAGATGCGCCTGCCGGGCAACGGCAGCCACGCCAGCACGCTGCCGTCGCGCAAAAACCATTGCAAGGCGCGGCCGCGGTGCGCGCGCTCGACCGCGAAGTTCGCCACCACGCCGGACTGCCCGTACGCGCGCGGGACCCCGGCGATGCCGGCCTGTTCGCGCGTCCACGAATGAACGCCGTCAGCGCCGACGATCAACCGCGCCGATATCGTTCGCCCGCCCTCCAGCCGCAGTTCGGCGGCCCCGGCGCGCCAGGCGATCGCCGCGGGCGAGCAGGGCGCGACGATGTCGAGCCCGGGCGTGCCGCGCGCCGCCTGGACGAGCGCCGCATTGAGTTCACGGTTCTCGACGATCCACGCCAGCGCGCGCTCGCCCAGCTCGTAGGCGGAGAAGTCGATGCGTCCGCCGTCGTCGCCGCGCACGTCCATCGCCTCGATCGGCGCGATACGCTCGACCGGCAGCGTCTGCCACGCGCCGATGCTGTGCAGGAAGCAGGCGCTGCCCGGACTGATCGCGTAGACCCGCTGGTCCCACCCGCCCTCGGCATCGCGCGGCGCCGCCGCCGTCGCGACGCTGCCGCGATCGGCGATGGTGACGCGGAGGCCCGCGCGCGCCAGCGCGGCCGCGAGCGCAAGACCGACCAGACCCGCGCCGACGATGATCACGTCGCGCTCGACGGCGTCCGCGCTCACCCGAGCACCTCGATCACGTGGTTCTGATTGGTGTAGATGCAGATGTCGCCGGCGATCGTCAGCGCCTGCTTGACGATGTCGCCGGCGGAAAGCTCGGTATGCTGCAGCAGCGCGCGTGCGGCGGCTTGCGCATACGCGCCGCCGGAGCCGATCGCGACGATGCCGTACTCGGGCTCGAGCACGTCGCCGGTCCCGGTGATCACCAGCGAAGAGGTCGCGTCGGCCACCGCGAGCATCGCCTCGAGGCGGCGCAGTATGCGATCGGAGCGCCAGTCCTTCGCCAGTTCGACGGCCGCTCGCTGCAGCTGTCCCTGGTGCTTGTCGAGCTTGGCTTCGAAACGCTCGAACAAGGTGAAGGCATCGGCCGTCGCCCCCGCGAATCCCGCGAGCACGCGATCGTTGAAGATGCGGCGCACCTTGCGCGCGGTCGCCTTGACGACGACGTTTCCGAGCGTGACCTGGCCGTCGCCGCCCAGCGCGACGTTTGCGCCGCGCCGCACGGAAAGTATCGTCGTACCGTGAAAGAAATCCATCGTCGGACAAGGGCGGAGCCGATCGCGCCAGCCGATGCGCGGCTAAAAAGCGAAGCCGGCGCGGCGTGACCCGAGAGTCGCGTCTACGTCGCTTTCTTGATGAAGTGGCGCGGCGAGATGCCGATCAGGAGCAGCAGCGCCCGGATGATCGGCGACGCGCCGATGATCTGAATCGACTTGCGTTGCGATTCGGCGCGGCTGATGGCGTTGAAAATCGCCCCGGCACAGACGAAGTCGATGCGCTCGACCCCGCCCATATCGATCGGTATCGCATGCCGCCCGTCGCCGAACAGCGCGAGCTTGGCGAGCTGCGGATCCGACGAGCCGAGCATCGTCCCCTGCCAAACGAGCATTTCCGGGTCGTCGGGCATCGCGTCGGCGGCCGCGGGGGCATCACCGGCCGCCTCCGCGGGCAGCGATGAAGGCGGCGGCTCCCACGATGGCGGCGAAACTTCGAAGGCGACGGCGAATTCGACCGCCCGATCCTCGAAGACCTTGTGGTCGTTCTGCCACTGCAGCAGCTCCAGCAGCAGGATCCAGTAGCCTTCTCCGGCGCCGCGACCCTGCACGACCGAGTGCTCGAGTGCGTTACGGATCTTCTCCGGATGCTGCAGCGCAAGCGGATACTTCCGCCTGCGCAACTGCGCCAGCGCGTCGGCCAGAAGCTTGGCTCCCGCGTTGTCGGCACCGGTCAGCGAGCCCAGATCGAGACGCAGATGCGACTGCTTTTGCGATGCCGCCAGCAGATTCGCGATCTGCGGCGCATGTCCCGCATTGAGCTTGCCGGTCAGCGCGACATAACCGGCGGCCACCGGACGCGCGCCCTGCCGCGCGTGGACGCCAAGCTCCTCGCGCGAGGGCGCCGACCGCTCGAACGCTACGACGTATTGCAGCGACAGGCGATCGTATTCGGCGTAGTCCCCCGAGCGCTGCAGCAAATCGAACAGTGCCAGCCAGGCGAGCGGCGAAATCTTGGCGTCGTTGTCGTTGGCGATGCCGTCCTCGAGCACGAGGCGGGCATGGGCGGCGTTGCCGTTGGCGTACAGCAACGCGGCGTTCTCGAGCACGGCGCACAAGCCCGGATTGGCTTCGGCGACCTGGATCTTCTGATTCAGCGCGGGAGTCCATTCGATCAGGCTCGGCGGCCCGGTCACGGTGATCTCGCGCTCGTTGCTTTGGGCCGCGGACGGGCGCTGCTCGCCGCGCGTAAGCACGGTCGGCCGAGCCTTCATCGTCGCCGCAAGCTCCCGCGCCGAGCCGGGCGGGGAGCGAGGAGCGGCGCTTGCACCCACGTCGGGCCGGGGCTTCGCGTCGGGCCGGGGCTTCGCGTCCGATCGGGGCTTTGCGTCGGCAGCTTTGCCCTTGACCGGGGATTTAGGAAACAGGTTGAACGCCATTGCAGTCCGGGTCGTGCGCCGGTGGCCGGAAGGCCCCGATTATGGGCCGATCGCCACCCGCCAACAAGCGGGCGACACGGCCGCAAAGGCGTGCGCGGCGCTGGGCGATCAGCGAGCCATCGCGGGTTGCGCTCCCTTGACCGCGCCGACGTTGGCCAGGTTGTCCGCGGCGAATTGCCAGTTGAGCAACTTGTCGATTACGGCGTTGACATGATCGGCGCGCCGATTCTGGTAGTCGAGGTAATAAGCGTGCTCCCAGACGTCGATCGTCAGCAGGGGCGTCTGCCCCTTGGTGAACGGAACCTCGGCGTTGCCGGTCTTGACCACCTTGAGCGAATCGTTCTCGACGATCAGCCAGGCCCAACCGCTGCCGAATTGCGTGACGGCGGCCTCGGCAAAGGCCTTCTTGAAGTCGTCGTAACTGCCGAAGGCTGCGTCGATCCGGGATGCGATTGCGCCCTGCGGCTTGCCGCCGCCTTTGGGCTTCATGCATTGCCAGTAGAACGTATGGTTCCAGTGCTGCGCGGCATTGTTGAATATCGCCGTCGAGCTCGATTTGCCGGCCGTCGCCGCGATGATCGCTTCGAGCGGCTGTCCCTCGAATTCGGTGCCGGCGATCAGCTTGTTCAAGGTCTCGACATAAGTCTTGTGATGCTTGCCGTGGTGAAAGCCGAGCGTCTGTGACGAAATGACCGGCGCCAGCGCGTCTTCGGCGTACGGCAACGGCGGGAGTGTAAAAGGTCGTGCCATGGAGTTCCCTTTCGAATCGAATGGACTTAAGCGAGGCATCGGCGCCCCGGCCCTCCCATCGCCGGCCGCCGGCGGCCCGGACCAAGATGGCCTGAACCGCTGCTGCTTGCTACAATCGAGACGACAGCTTCGATGCGCCAAAGTTTCCGCACCGGCCGTCGCCGCCTCAAGTTCACGATCGGGCGGGCCGGCCATAATCCTGGGAGGAACGATGAAGAATCCGCTCGACTCGCTGTGGGGCACAATCATCTGCGGGCTGGTCCTGACCGCAATCCTGTACTACGTCGTCAAAATGATTCCACTCTGACCAGAGGCCACGATGGACTACGTTCCCGCACTCGCAAGATGGCTGCATTTCATGGCCGGTGTCATGTGGATCGGCCTGTTGTACTACTTCAACTTTGTCCAGGTCGCGGCGATGAAGGCGGCCACCGCGGACGGCACCCAGGCCGGCATCGCCAAGCACGTCGCCCCGCGCGCGCTCTTGTTCTTCCGCTGGTCGGCGGTCGTGACCTGGCTGGCAGGCGCCGCGCTGCTCGGCAACCAGTTCGGCAACGCATTCACACTGAGTCACGGCATGGCCGGCATCGGCGTCGGCGCCTGGCTGGGCACGATCATGCTGTTCAACGTCTGGGCACTGATCTGGCCCAATCAGCAGAAGATACTGGGCCTGAAGCCCGCGACCGACGAGCAGAAGAACAAGGCGCGCCGCGTGGCTTTTCTGGCCTCCCGCACCAATACGGCGCTTTCGATCCCGCTTTTGTTCTTCATGGCGGGAGGATGGTCGCACCGCGCGGTGTTCGGTTTGTAGAATTTACCGGCCGCGGTGCAACGCTGCGGCCGGCCCTCGACGCGCGCGCGACTGGCCGACGCTACTGCCAGGCGCCGGTGGCAGGCCGCTGCTCAATCGCCGTACAGCTTCTGCACCCGCTCGCGGCGCTCCTGCGCCTCGAGTGACAAGGTCGCCGTCGGCCTGGCCAGAAGACGCGGAATCCCGATCGGCTCTCCGGTCTCTTCGCAATAGCCGTAGGTGCCGTCGTCGATCATCTTCAGCGATTTCTCTATTTTCTTGAGCAGCTTGCGCTCGCGATCCCGGGTGCGCAGCTCCAGCGTGTATTCCTCTTCGAGCGTGGCGCGATCCGACGGGTCGGTCGTCACCTCGTTCTCGCGCAGGTGCTGGCCGGTGTCGTCGGCATTGTTCAGCAGCTGCGCGCGGAGCTCGAGCAGCCGCTGGCGGAAGAACGCCAGCTGCTCCTCGCTCATGTATTCCTTGTCGCTCGCCTTGAGAAGATCTGGCTCGGTCAGCACCCTGACCTTTTTCGCTACGCTTTTTGTTGCCACGTTTCCACCTTCCCCGCCAAAGTCACGCACTAAACCGCGCATTGTATCGCGAACCAGCGGCTGCAAGCCAAGCTGAATGCCGCCGATTCGCCCTCCCCGGCCGGCATCTAGGCAGCCCGTATAATGCATGCAAAAACGATGCCTGGCATGCTTACGATCACCCGACCCGACGATTGGCACCTTCACGTCCGCGATGGCGAGCCGATGCGCTCGGTCGTCGGCGCGACCGCCCGCGTTTTCGCTCGCGCGGTGCTGATGCCCAACCTCGCTCCCCCGGTCACCACCGTCGCCGCCGCAGCGGCCTATCGCGGCCGGGTCGTCGCGGCGCTGCCGCCGGAATCCCTTTTCACGCCGCTCATGACCCTGTACCTGACCGACGATACGCCTCCGGCCGAGATCGAACGCGCTCGCGCCGCCGGTTTCATCATCGGCGTCAAATACTATCCGGCCGGGGCGACGACCAACTCGGCCTCCGGCGTCACCGATCTCGCGCGCGTCTACCCGGCGCTTGCCGCGATGGAAAAGTGCGGACTGCCGCTGCTCGTGCACGGCGAAGTCACCGATCCGGACATCGATGTTTTCGATCGCGAAAAAGTCTGCGTCGAGCGGGTGCTTGCGCGCATCCTGCGCGATTTCCCCGGCTTGAGGCTCGTCGTCGAGCACATCACGACGCGCGAAGCGGCCCAGTTCGTCGCCGCTGCGCCGGCGCATGTCGGCGCGACGATCACGCCGCAGCACCTGCTGTGGTCGCGCAATGCATTGTTCGCCGGCGGACTGCGCCCGCACGCCTATTGCCTGCCGGTCCTCAAGCGCGAGACACATCGCCGCGCGCTGGTCGACGCAGCGACCGGCGGCAGCGCCAAGTATTTCCTCGGCACCGATTCCGCGCCGCACGCGAGAGAGGCCAAGGAGAGCGCATGCGGGTGCGCCGGATGCTTTTCGGCGCCGCTGGCGATCGAGCTCTACGCCGAAGCGTTCGACGCCGCGGGCAAGCTCGACCAGCTCGAGGCGTTCGCCAGTTTTCACGGCGCGGATTTCTACGGCTTGCCGCGCAACGCCGGCACGATCACGCTCGAGCGCGCGCCCTGGACGGTGCCGGCGAGCTATCCGCTCGGCGCCGGGGCGGTCGTACCGATCTTCGCCGGTGAAAAGCTGTCGTGGCGCGTCGCCGGCTGAGCGGTTCAGCGTGCTAAACTGGACACCGAAGTCGGCCAGACCGTCGCTGTCCGCTTCGGGTGCAAGCCCGAAACGGGCAGAGGAAAGTCCGGGCTCCGCAGAGCAGGATGCTGGGTAACGCCCAGACGCTATAAGTCGCTTGCGAGAGCGGCGATGAAGGCGAGGAACAGGGCCACAGAGACGAGTCGCCCCCGGTTCGGGTCAAACCGCACCGGGAGCGGGTGAAACGCGGCAACCTCCATCCGGAGCAACACCAAGTAAGCGGACGACGACGCTGCTCGCCGAGTCCGCGGGTAGGTGGCTCGAGCGCCGCGGTAACGCGGCGCCTAGACGAATGACGGCCATAGGACGCGTTTCGGCGCGCCCCGTAACAGAACCCGGCTTATCGGCCGACTTCGACTTTATCCGCAGTGCCTCTGGCGCCCCGCGACTTTCGCGGGGCGTCGCCTTTTTCGCGTTCCGGATCGCTCGCTTCAGGCGTGGCGGCGCCGGCGCAGGTCGTGCAAAATTTCGCGCGCGGCGTTGTGTCCCGGCACGCCGGTGACTCCGCCACCCGGGTGCGTGCCGGCGCCGCACATGTACAAGCCCTTGAGCGGCCCGCGGTAGTGACCGTTGCCGAGCACCGGCCGCGCCGAAAACAGCTGGTCGAGCGACAGCGCGCCGTGGAAGATGTCGCCGCCGATCAAGCCGAACTCGCGCTCGAGATCGAGCGGCGACAGCACGCGGCGGCCGAGCACGCTGGCGGTGAAATTGGGCGCGTGGCGATTCACGGTCGCGATCATCAGGTCGGCGACCTCGTCCTTGACAGCGTCCCAGGAGCGACCGTCCGGCAACAGCGGATTCGCATGCTGGCAGAAAAGGCTGGCGACATGCTTGCCGGGCGGCGCGAGCGTGCGATCGACCAGCGAAGGAATCAGCAGCTCGACGATCGGCTCGCGCGACCAGCCGTGCTGGCGCGCATCGAAATACGCGCGCTCCATGTAAGCGAGCGAGGGCGCAATGACGATGCCCGCGCGCAGGTGGTCGCCGTCGCCGGGCAGGCACGCGAAGTCGGGCGCGGCGTCGAGCGCGACGTTGATGCGAAACGTCGCGGAGGCGCAGCGGTAGTTCTCGATCCGCTGCCGGAAGTCGCCGTCGAGCGCCGCGGCGTCGATCAACTGGAGGTAGAGCAGCTTCGGATTGACGTTGGCGACGACCCGGGGCGAGGCGATTTCGCTGCCGTCGGCCAGCACGATGCCGACCGCGCTGCCATCCCGGGTCAGCACGCGCACCACCGCCTCGTCGGTAAAGATTTCGACGCCGCGCTCGACCGCTTCGCGCGCCATCGCCTGCGTGATCGCCCCCATGCCGCCCAGCGCATGACCCCATTGCCCGCGCTTGCCGTTGACCTCGCCGAAGACGTGATGCAGCAGCACATACGCCGAGCCCGGCGTGTAGGGGCTTGCGAAGTTGCCGACGACGGCGTC
>DATNAR010000035.1:0-3113 GCA_035607385.1 Casimicrobiaceae bacterium | reverse complement strand
TAACGTGGATCGTACTTCCCCGCTCCCCACGAGTTGTATACAGCCTTCTGCGCCGGCGTGAGCGCACCCGAAAGAGCGATGATCGCCCCTGGATTCAGGTCCCGGTTGGGCCACCCGTCCAACCTGTGCCCGATCCCGGGTGCGAATGCGTCGTCCACTGTCGAGTGACACAGCGCGCAGGTGACCCCCACCCGCGTCAGAGAGTCGCGTCCGTTCACCGTCACCACCGTCCCGCGCACTCCGACCACTGCGCCGAGCTTGATGAGCGCGACGGTGGTCGCCGGACTCTTCAGGTCCACCTGACCCGCCTGGATAGCCTGCACCAGCGCGGCCGGAAGCGTATCCATGTCCACCTTGAGCCCCACCGACAGCGCGGTCGTGGGATCGACGGCGGCCTGGATCACGCGCTCCATGTGCAGCGTGTCCGTCCAGAACTTCTCGTCACCAAATGTGTCGAACCTGAATATCTGCTTGCCGCTCGCAATCAGCTGCGGCGACGGCGGCGGCTCCACTGGATTGCGGTCGCTGTTACACCCGACGACGGCCGCCACCGACCCCGTCATAAGGAAGAGCAGCATCCACGACTGGAACCGATCACGCACGCTCCGCCGGCCCTTCTCCAGTGTGCGATCGATCCACGATCCTGACAACATGCCTCGGCTCCTTTTCGGTTTTGACCGGTCTCCAGCGCCCCTCACATAAGTCCGCTGAATGCCGGTCTCTAGATAAATCAACATTTTCCTTGACTTATTTATTTAACCCGATTGCCGTTGGCGCTGGGTAAGATGTTTGTCAGGTTATTCCGGGCGCAGGCGGCGCCGCAGCAGCGAAAGGGCTTGATCCAACAGCGCCTTGTGCCCCGCACCGTGGACCCAGCTGCTCGCGCCGGATGGGTGCGGCAAGGGAATTACACGGGTCTCCCGCCCGTTGAGATCACAAACATGCTCTCTCCCGATCAGGACGTCGAGCGGCGCGCGGCCGAGAAAACGGTCGATTGCAAGCCGCCCTACAGGGATGACCACCGCGGGCCTGATGAGCGCGAGTTCCGCGTCCAGCCAGTGGCTGCACAACTCCTGCTCTGCTGGCGACGGCACGCGGTCGCCGCGACCGCTCGCGCTCGCACCGGGATAGCAACGCGTGATCGCGGCGATGTAGATCTGGTCCCGCGCCTCCTCCTCACTGAGACCAGCCTGCGCCAGCCACCTGAACAGAGTCTTGCCAGCCCGCCCTGCGAACGGCCGCTGACTGGTTATCTCGACCTGCCCGGGCGCCTGCCCCACCAGCATCGCGCGCGGGCGGCGCGCGGTCGACAGGATGGGAATCGCGCCCGCAACGCTGTCGCCGCACGCGCGGCACGCACTCAAAGCCGCGCAGTGCCGCTCCAGCGCTCGTTCGAGATCGCGCCCGGCGTCACGCTCGGGCAACCCGCCAGACATTCGCGAAATACACCTCTACCCCGAACCGATGCGTCTCCGTTGACGACGGTCCGGAAAATATTCGTCCAGAAACTGAATCAGCGCGCGCTCTTCCGGCGTCCGTAACCCGCGCGCACGCCGATGATTGGTGGATGCCGGTAATCGTATTGTATCACCATGGTCCAGGTAGCGCTCGACGACCACCGGATGCACGTACGATTCTCTGCAGATGGTCGGCGTATTACCGAGCTCGGCCGCGACGAGCCTGATCGCGGTCGCAACATTCTTCTTTGCTTCGCGCTCCGATTGCGCGGCGCCGATATCCGCGAGCACCGTCGCCGCGCGCAACGTGCCACCCCAGGTCCTGAAATCCTTGGCACTGTATGGAAATCCCGCGATGTCCTTGAGATAGTCGTTGACCTCGCCGGACTCCACGTTGTGCCACGCACCGTCACCGTCCCGATATCGAAACAGCCGCCGGCCGGGAACCTCGAGCAGCGACTCTACGAACCGCGCGAGATCCCGATTCACAACAGTCTTGCGATGCCTTATCGATCGCTTTCCTACATAGTCGAAGCTGATTCTGTCGCCATCCACGGCGACGTGTGACTTGCTGAGCGTCGTCAGACCGAACGTTCCGTTCTCCTTCGCGTATCTCTCGTTACCGATTCGAAAGAAGCCGTCCGCAAGCAACAGGATCACTGCAGCATGGACTTTCTCGCGAGAGAAATCCCTTCGCCGGAAATCTTCCGACACGCGCCGTCGAATCGCCGGCAGATCGCGCGCCATCTGGCGTACGCGATGATACTTCCGTCGCTGGCCGCGCTTCACCGCGTTCGGATGATAGCGGTACTGCTTGCGACCGCGAGCGTCGAAACCCCACGCCTGAATCGCCGCGCGTTCGCTTGCCGCGATGTGAACGTCGGTCCACGCGGGCGGGATCGCCAGCGCGTCGATCTGCGCGGCGCGTGCAGCGCTCACGGCCTTCCCCGACGACGTCACATAGCTGAAACGGCCGCGCTTTCTGCCGGTTCTCGAGAGCCAGGTTTGGCGCATGTCCGGCGATCCAAGCAAGAAGGCTGCCTTCCGGGACCGGCAGCCCGGCGGCGCTTATATTCAGCGCATGTCTTCCTATGACTTTATCACCTTTGAAGTCGCCGACCGGATCGCCACGATCACGGTCAATCGCCCCGACAAGCTCAACGCGCTGAACTCCGCCACTATCGCGGAGCTCGGCGCGGCGATCGACGACGCTCGAGTACGACAGGACGTCGGCGGCGTGATTCTCACCGGCGCCGGACGCGCGTTCATCGCCGGCGCGG
This sequence comes from Casimicrobiaceae bacterium, assembly GCA_035607385.1. Lineage (GTDB taxonomy): Bacteria > Pseudomonadota > Gammaproteobacteria > Burkholderiales > Casimicrobiaceae > PALSA-1003. The sequence continues at coordinate 376 of DATNAR010000035.1, read as the reverse complement.
ACATCAGCGAGCTGCAGGGGCAATCGCCATTCGTGGCGAAAGGCCGTTCTCGCGCCGGCCAGGAAGTTTTTCGCCGCTACGAGATGTGCCCAAAACCCGTCATCGCGGCGGTCAATGGATTCGCGTTGGGCGGCGGATGCGAGCTCGCCATGGCGTGCCACGTGCGCATTGCATCGGAGCACGCCAAGTTCGGCCAACCCGAAGTGAAGCTCGGCATCCTTCCCGGCTACGGCGGCACCCAGCGGCTCCCGCGCCTCGTTGGCAAGGGACGCGCATTGCAGCTGCTCATGACGGGTGAGATGATCGACGCGGAGGAAGCGCTGCGCATCGGACTCGTGAATCGCGTCGTGCACGCTGCCGAGCTCATCGGAGCCGC
>DATNAR010000026.1:0-4315 GCA_035607385.1 Casimicrobiaceae bacterium | reverse complement strand
TGGACCCGCTAAAATGGCGGACCCAGGGGCCGTTAGCTCAGCCTGGTAGAGCAGCGGACTTTTAATCCGTTGGTCACTGGTTCGAATCCAGTACGGCCTACCAATCAAAACAAGGTCTATTCCGGTCACACGGGTAACGGTTTGTACCGGGGACATAGGTACCACTTTAGTCTCGAACAGATTGTCGATGGGTTAGAGGAGAGTCGTGCCGACTGATTAGATGAGCGCTGGGTTGGCGCCGTCCCGAGTCGCGTTTCTCAATGGCGCAGATCATGCGTGGGCCGACAACCCATCTCACGTGGCTTAACGGGGGAATCGTGGCATACAACGTTACTCTGACGGGCGCATATCGTCCCGGCACGACGCCGACCGCGGTGCACACCCAACTCGCGCAGCTCTTCAAGCAGGATCCCGCGCGCATCGAACAGCTCATTCGTCAACGCTCAACGATCAAGCGCGGTGTCGACTATCCCACCGCCGAGCGATATCGTGACGCGGTTGAGCGTGCCGGTGCTTTGTGCGCGGTTGAAGATGAAAGTCAAGCGCTTTCCATTGACGACACGCCAAACTCGGCTACAACGGCGACACGTCCAGGCACTGCGCCAGAAGATGAGGTGGTGTTGCGCGAGCTGCAGCCCTCGCTGAAGGCATTTATTGGTCAAATCATCCTTGGTGTCATGCTGCTGATATTCATCGTCGGCCTACTGCTGCTAATCGGCGTGTACGTCAAATGGAAGTCGACACAATACAAGCTGACTAACCAACGATTGTTCATTCGCACCGGGTTCATTTCCAGATCGCTTGAGGAGATTCAACTCTACCGCGTAAAGGACGTTGCGTTCCATCAAGGCGTAGTCGATCGGATTCTTGGGATCGGATCGATCACTGTCTTGTCGTCGGATGAATCGGCGCCGCGTGCGACGCTGTTTGGAATCGAAGGCCCTGAGGCATTCAAGGAAGAAATTCGCACGGCGTATCGCAAGGCGCGGCAGCGCGAGGGCGTGCGTGCTGGCGAACGCATCATCGATTGACTACCTAATGAAGCAAGGAAAAACAACATCCTGGCTCATCTGGCGAGCCTGCCAAAGACTAACCTGACCGCGCAACACCAAACCACGGGGCGAGTTCTTCCGAATTGCAGGCCCCGGCCACCCGGCCAAACTGCTAAAGAGGAGTGCCCCATGATCGCGCGACGTCGTTCGCAGCTTCACCTGGCTGGAGTCTCGGCCAATGCCAGCCCCGCCTTCCAGCGTCAATCCGGGCTTCCGCATTCGATCCCGCTCTTCCGCTACGCACCCATGCGCGGCGCGTTCTCATGGCGGGCCTGGAACCCCGCGGCTGTCCGCTTCGCCGCCGACCTTCCGAGCTATCTGATTCTCGGGGATCTGGACCGGTCGACCTTCGAGCGATCCGCCAGCGGCTGGTCGGCGCGCTGGCAGGGAACGGAGCGCGACACCTACTTCGACGTTGCCTACTGCGCGACCACCGAGCATTACGAGGTCCGTCAGACTTGGCGCGGTGTCGACGGGGGTTTCGCTTTCTATCAAGCGCGTGTTCCCTTGGACAAGGTCATCGGACAGGGCCTGAACTTGGAGTTCCCTCGCGAATGGGACGTGGCGGCCAAGGCGCACATCGAATCCGGGTATCAGGTTTCCGTCGTGGACGAAAAGCGCGGGGATCGCAGCATTTTCGGCATCCCCGATGGAGCGTTCCGGACGATCGTCTTTCCGCTGGCCGTGCGCAACCTGCGGCCCGCCCTCGCGTCGATTCGGGAGCGGATCGAAGCGTCGCCATTGGCCTATCCACTGACCGTCGAGGCGAAGCTCGTCGACCAGGTCGTGAATTACGTGGAAGGGAAAGAGCCTCAGTGGATCGCGCAGCAGGCGATGGCATTCGGCCAGTCGGTGACCGATACCGGGTTGGCACCGCTCGGCTTCCCGGCGCGGGAAACGGTCGGGGACGGAACGACGGCGTGGACGCTGCGACGGAAGGCCTACGCCCTGTTCATCCGGCTGCCATTTGCCGGGCTGACCGACTATCTGGCGCGGGTGGTCGACGCGCAAGGGCCGATACGAGCGACGTCCGATCCGGGCCTGCGCTTCGAATTGCGGCCGCTCATCGTCCCGGCGACCTTCGAAATGCAGGCCGCGAGCATTGCCCTCATCGATGACGCGCGAACGACGCGGTCTTGCATGCATTTCGAACCGGGCGACATGGACCAGGCCGTCGCGGATCTGGCGCGCTTCATCGACGGCGGTCAGAATGACTTCGCCGCATTGACCGAGGTCGAGGCGATCAGCGCCGACGTCGTCGCGGAAGTCGATCGGCTCTACCGCAAAGCGACCGAGGAGACGCCGTGAACCTGACATCCGAGCAGGCGCTGCGCGCCTACGCCACGATGCTGAACACGCTCGATGCTTCGCATCTCGCGCCTCTGCTGGCCGACGACTTCCATTATGCGTCCCAGTGGGTGGCGGAGGAGATCGAGTCGAAGGCCGACTACCTGGCGTACATGGTTCCGAAGCTTGAATCGATTCGCAAATCCGGCAATCCCGTGTGGGCGGAAATGGGCTGGCTCACGCGCGAGTTCCCCGGACCATGCGTGATCGTGTCTCAGGGCGACAAGGACAAGCTCGTCGGGGTGGTTCTCGCCCGGGTCGAGGGCGACAGGATCAAGCGCCTCGATCTTTGCGGGGCGCCATCGCCGCGCGCGGCGCGCAGGACGGGCGAGTACCCGGGGCGGCAAGGCAATCATGGCGCGGACCAAGGGAAATCGCACCCGGGCAACGCAATCGACCTCCAGTATCGTCCCACGACCTATTTCCGCCCCGAAAAGCTTGAGAAGTACCTGCTCTCCAAGGTCAAGGGCGCGGTCGTGCGCAGAAAGCTCAAGCGGCTCTTCGACGCGGGGCGGCATGCCGAGGTTCGCGAGCTGCTCGAAGACCCGGCTTTCCCGGCGGTTGACCGCAAGCTGCTCGAGTCGATTCACCCCATGCTCATGGGCGGCAACTACCTGCCGGACACCAAGGACGGCGAGGTCGAGATCGCCCGCATCTGCATCGATTCGACGACATCCGACGTGACGAGCGTCTACGCCAAGCCGCATCTCGGCGCGATCCGCTACCGGGTCGTCGACGAGTACGACGGTGACACGCTGGATGGCCCCGCGAAGGCGAAGACCAAGGAGCCGATGACGCTGGGCGAGTTCGCCGAATTCTTCCTGAAGGCGTGGTCGTTGATAAGGGTCCTCAGGATGAATTATCCGGACGATGTGGAGGGTGCGCTCGGCTTCTTCCGGGCCGAATCGGATTTCTATCCGGACTTCGATCGGTTGTGCAGGCAGCGCGTCCGCGAGCGTTACGCCGAACCGGGTTGAAAGCCGCTGTCTCTCGGCTGAGCGAGACGAGTTGCCGTGCCGCAAATTGCCGAAACGGTTATGAACGTTTCCGATGTGGCAACGAGCTGGGGATCGCGCGTCGATTCACACCGAAGCTCGCTCGGACCGCGGCACGCATCAATTCGCCTCGAACCGCACCCGCATCACCTTCTTGTCGTACTCGGCTTCCGTCGCCATCGTGATCTCGTCGCCATTTGCCGCATAGACGCGGCCGCCGCCCCGGCGGCAGACGTTGCGCTCGTACTGGCACGGTCCCATCTCGGGATGCCGGGCGCACAGCGCGCCCACCTTCGGCGCGAATTCGATCGCGGTCTGGCGACGCACGCCATCGCGATCGACGACACATACGTAGATCGCGCCGGGTGGAACCTCGACGGTAACCGGGGGGGGCGACGCACTCGGGTGCGCGCCCGGCGGCTTCGGCGGAATGGGCTCGTCGGGAAGGCGCGTGCGCTCGACCGCGGGGACGTCCGGGCGCTGCACGTCGGGCGCCGGGGCCGTGCACGCCGCAAGGACCATCAAGGCGGCGATCGCGCATCTCGATACGTGCCGATGAAAACGGGGCCGCATCACGGCTCCCGATGCGGCCATATGAAGTGCGATACCGGCGATCGCCGATCGAGCGCTCATCGTGTGTATTGCAGCACAGGGACGCGCGGCGTTGCACGCACGGTTGCTCAACCCGCGCCGTTGTCGCCCTGCGCAGGTACGCCAGGCGCCTCGGCGTAGCATCGACGTCCCACCTCCGCGGAGAGCCGACATGCCCTACATCGACGCGATTCTCATCCCCGTCCCGCGCGCCAACCTCGACACCTACAAGCGCATGTCGGAGGAGTGGGGCAGGGCGCACCTGCGCCACGGCGCGCTCTACTACTCCGACTCGATCGGCGACGACGTTCAGCCCGGCAAGCTGACGTC
>DATNAR010000014.1:0-6263 GCA_035607385.1 Casimicrobiaceae bacterium | reverse complement strand
AGCTCGGGCGGCGTGCGCTCGAGCGCGCTCTTGACGGCGGAGACGATGCTGTTGAGCGGATCGGTCAGCGCTTCGAGAATCTCGTTCGACGACACGGTGAAGCTGCGCGGAATGCCTTCGGCCAGGTTGCGACCCTTGACTTCCATTTCCTTCACCTCGGATCCGGGAAACGCCGATCCGATCGTCTGCTTGATCTGCTCGGCCGTGGTTTCGCCGATCAGCATGCCGTAGTTGCGGCGGATGTAGTTGACGATCGCCTCGTCGAACTTGTCGCCGCCGACGCGCACGCTCCCCGAATACACCATCCCGCCCAGCGAGATCACGCCGACCTCGGTCGTGCCGCCGCCGATGTCGACGACCATCGAGCCGGTCGCTTCGGAAATCGGCAGGTCGGCGCCGATCGCCGCGGCCATCGGCTCCTCGATCAGGTACACCTTCGACGCGCCGGCGCCGAGCGCGGATTCGCGGATCGCGCGGCGCTCGACCTGCGTCGAGCCGCAGGGCACGCAGATGATGATGCGCGGACTCGGACTGAACAGCTTCGAGTCGAGCACCTTCTTGATGAATTGCTTGAGCATCTGCTCGGTGACGGTGAAGTCGGCGATGACGCCGTCCTTCATCGGTCGGATCGCGGTGATGTTGCCCGGTGTGCGGCCGAGCATCTGCTTCGCGGCCAAGCCCACTTCCTGGATCACGCGCTTGCCGTTCGGTCCGCCCTCCTGCCGGATCGACACGACCGAAGGTTCGTTCAGCACGATGCCTTTGCCGCGCACGTAAATGAGCGTGTTCGCCGTGCCGAGATCGATCGCCAGATCGGTGGAGAAATAACCCTTGAACATTTCGAACATGAGGACTTTCGTTGCGACGTCGCAGTGGGCGGCCGTGCTTATGACAAGTGATTATGATACCCTATTCAGCTTTGTTTCTGCACCGATAATTGCTGCCGAGCCTCAAGTCATGGCCCTTTCCCTCGACGAAGTGCGGCGCATCGCACATCTGGCCCGGATCGAGATCACGCCGTCGGAAGCCGCGGACGTGCGCGCCAAGCTCGAAAGCATTTTCGAATTGATCGGCCGCATGCGCGCCGTCGACACGACCGGCATCGCTCCGATGTCGCATGCCCAGGACGTCGTTCTGCCGCTGCGCGAGGACCGGGTCACCGAAACCGATCGCCACGCGCTCTATCAGCAGGGCGCGCCGGCGGTCGAGGACGGTCTGTATCTGGTGCCCAAGGTCATCGAGTGAGGAAGCCGCGCCGCTGACCGCGCCAAGGCAAGCGCACGCGTCGACCGCCGCCCTCGCTGCGAGGTCGTCACGGCAAAGCCGCGGGTCTCGACCTCGCCGCCGATGATTACCGCGCCGCTCACCGAACTCTCGCAAGCGCTCGGCGCCGGGCGCTTGTCCAGCGTCGAGCTGGTCGATGGCTTGCTCGACCGCATCGCCCGGGCCAATCCGCGCCTGAACGCGTTTCTGACGATCGACGCCGATCGCGCACGGGTCGCGGCGCGGGAGGCCGACGCGCGGCGCGCGCGCGGCGACGCCGGCATCCTGACCGGCATCCCGATCGCGCACAAGGACGTCATCATGACCGGCGGTTTGCGGACGACCTGCGGTTCGCGCATGCTGCAAGATTTCGTCGCACCGTACAGCGCGTTCGTCGTCGAGCAGCTTGCCGCCGCGGGCATGGTGCTGGTCGGGAAGACCAACATGGACGAGTTCGCCATGGGCTCGTCGAACGAAAATTCCTTTTTCGGCCCGGTAACGAACCCGTGGCACGCCGACTACGTCGCCGGGGGCAGCTCGGGCGGCTCGGCAGCGGCGGTCGCGGCGCGGCTCGTCCCCGCGGCGACCGGGACCGACACCGGTGGCTCGATTCGACAGCCGGCGGCGCTGTCGGGCGTGTGCGGCATCAAGCCGACCTACGGCGTGTGCTCGCGTTACGGGCTCGTCGCGTTCGCCTCGAGCCTCGATACGCCCGGCGTCTTCGGCCAGTCGGCTGCCGACTGCGCGCTGCTGCTGACGGCGATGGCCGGCCACGACGCGCGCGACTCGACCAGCCTCGACCGGCCGCGCGAAAACTACGCGCGCGACATCGACGCGGCGGCGACCGGCAAGCCGCTCGCGGGCTTGCGCCTCGGATTGCCCCGCGAGTACGCGGGCGAGGGGACCGATGCCGCGGTGGCTCGCGCGATCGAGATCGCGCTCGACGAATTCCGCCGGCTCGGCGCGGTCACCGTCGAGGTGAGCCTGCCGAACGTGCACCTGTCGGTACCCGTCTATTACGTGATCGCGTCCGCCGAAGCGTCGTCCAATCTGTCGCGGTTCGACGGCGTGCGTTACGGCCATCGCGCGGCGAGCTACGGCGACCTCGACGACATGTACCGGAAAACCCGCGCCGAAGGTTTCGGCGCCGAGGTCAAGCGCCGCATCCTGGTCGGCACCTACGTCCTCTCGCACGGCTACTACGACGCGTACTACCTGAAGGCGCAGCAGGTGCGCCGGCTGATCGCCGACGATTTTCGTCGCGCCTACGAAAGTTGCGACCTGATCGTCGGACCGACGTCGCCGACGGCCGCGTTCCGGCTCGGCGAAAAAAGCGGCGACCCGGTGAAGATGTACCTGAACGACATTTTCACGATCGCCGGCAACTTGACCGGAGCGCCGGCGATGTCGATTCCGTGCGGATTCGACGAGGCGGGTCTGCCGATCGGCTTGCAGATCCAGGGCCATCACTTCGCCGAGGCGCAAATCCTCAACGCCGCGCATCGCTATCAACAGGTCGCCGACTGGCATCGGCGCGTGCCGCCGGAGTTCGGGCCGTGAGCGCGAAGGGCCGGCCCGAGCGCGAATCAGCCCCGAAGCGCGCCGCGCGGAGGGCATTTCAATGAGCGCGCCCGCCCGTTTCCCGGCGCGAATTGCCTCGCCGCGCGCAGCGCGAAGGGAAGTCCGATGACCTGGGAAGTCGTCATCGGTCTCGAGACCCATGCGCAACTGTCGACGGCGTCGAAGATCTTTTCGGGCGCGTCGACAGCCTTCGGAGCCGCGCCGAACGCCCAGGCATCCGCGGTCGATATCGCGCTGCCGGGCGTGCTGCCCGTGCTGAACAAAGGGGCGGTCGATCGCGCCATCCGGTTTGGCCTGGCCGTGGGTGCCGCGATCAACCGGAAGAGCGTGTTTGCCCGCAAGAATTACTTCTATCCGGACCTGCCGAAGGGCTATCAGATTTCGCAATACGAAATACCGGTCGTGCAGGGCGGATCGATCGCGATCGTGTCGCCGACCCGCGGCGAGATCCGCATTGCGCTGACGCGCGCGCATCTGGAGGAGGACGCCGGCAAATCACTGCACGAGCGACCCGCGCTGCCGGGGACGCCCGGCCACGACATGACCGGCATCGATCTCAACCGCGCCGGCGTGCCGCTGCTCGAGATCGTATCGGAGCCCGACATGCGCTCGGCCGCCGAGGCCGTCGCGTATGCCAAAACGCTGCACGGGCTGGTGCGCTGGATCGGCATCTGCGACGGCAACATGCAGGAAGGAAGCTTCCGGTTCGACGCCAACGTCTCGGTGCGCCGGCAAGGCGAGACGAAGCTCGGCACGCGCTGCGAGATCAAGAATCTGAACAGCTTTCGTTTTCTGCAGCAGGCGATCGAATACGAAGTGCGCCGGCAGACCGAGCTGATCGAGGACGGCGGGTCAGTCGTCCAGGAAACGCGGCTGTACGACCCCGACCGCGGCGAGACGCGCTCGATGCGCAGCAAGGAGGACGCGCAGGACTATCGTTATTTTCCCGATCCGGACCTGCCGCCGCTGGCGATCGGCGAGGCGTGGATCGAGCGAATTCGCGCCGACATGCCCGAGCTGCCCGAGGCGATGTCGACGAAGTACGTCGAAGAAAACGGCCTCGTGCCCGAGACGGCGAGACAGCTGGTGAGTAGCCGCGCGATGGCCGACTACTACGAGCACACGGTTCAAGCCGGCGTCGATACCAAGCTCGCAGCAAACTGGATTCTGGGCGACCTTTCCGCGATCTTGCACAAGTCGGCGCTCGAGATCGAGCAGGCGCCCGTTGCGGCAGGCCAGCTCGGCGCACTCCTGAAGCGCGTAGAGGACGGCACGATCTCGGCCAAGCTGGCCAAAGAAGTGCTGGAAGCGATGTGGGCGGGCGAAGGCGACGCCGACGCGATCATCGCCGCTCGCGGCCTGCAACAGATTTCAGACGTGGGTGCCATCGAGAAAATCGTCGCCGACGTGCTCTCGGCCAACGCCGCGATCGTCGCCGAGTACAAGGCCGGCAAGGGCAAAGCATTCCAGTCGCTGGTCGGCAAGGCGATGGCAGCAAGCCGCGGCAAGGCGAATCCGATCGAGGTCAACGCCGTACTGAAGAAACTGCTCGGGTGACCTAGCGAGATCGTAGCGGGCTCAGACGTAACTTCGCGTGGGCCCGGCGAGCGACATCGCCTTCCTGTACGCCGGCCGCGCTCCGACGCGCGCCAGGTAGGCGACGATGTTGGCGTACGGTGCGAGATCGTAGTCGAGGAAATTGCGCAGCGTCGTAAAGGGAAACACCATCATCACGTCGGCCGCGGTGAACGCTTCGCCGGCGAACCACGGCCCGCCGGCGAGCTCGGTGTCGACGAAGCTCAGCATCTGCTTCATCCGCTCGCGCATTCGCGCCGTGACCGGGCTCGCCGCGGCCTCCTTGACCCGGCTCAAGACGAGCGCGATCAGCAGCAGCGACATCAGGCTGCCTTCGGCGAAATGCAGCCAGTAGACATACCGTGCATACGCGGAATCTGCGGGTGGAAGCGCCAAGCGCCCGCCCCCGTGGCGATGAACGATATAGTCGACGATCGCACCGGACTCGGCGAGTATGGTGTCGCCGTCGCGGATCACCGGCGCCTTGCCTAGAGCGTGGATTTCCTTCAGCGGCTGCGGAGCCGCGCCCGTCGTCTCGCGCGGAAAGGCCTGCAGGTCGTAGGGGAGAGCGAGCTCCTCCATCAGCCAGACAATGCGCTCGGAGCGCGAGGTTTCCAGGTGATAGATGGTGATCATCGACGTGCTTCGATCGGTGGTGCGCAGTTTGCGGCCGTCTGAGCTTCGCCGCAATCGCCGCCGCAACGACACCTCGGCCGGGAGTCGATCGCATTGAATCGCGCTGTCGCCCGATTGCCGCGCCGCGTGACAAAATAGCCGCGATGATCGCTTCCGATGCCGAGCGCTTCCTCGATAACCCTTTCTGGTCGAGCCTGACGACGGGGCATGCGCATTTCGCGCTCGGGGGAGCGCTCGCGCGCCGCTATCCTGCCGACATTTCGCCGATCGCCGGATTGGCCGCGCCCGAACCGCCGAACATCGCCGCCCTGGAAAGGATCGTGGAGGCCGGCGACGACATGGCGACGATCGCGCGATCGACCCCCAAACTACCGGCCCATTGGGAAATCCTGTACGAATCACGCGTGACCCAGATGCTTCGGAGCGAGCCGACGCCGCTGCCGGAGGATAGTGTCGAGGCATCGACCCTCGGCCGGGGCGACGTTCCCGAAATGCTGGCGCTGGTGGAGCTCACGAAGCCGGGTCCCTTTCGCCTGCGTACGATCGAGCTGGGGACCTATATCGGCTTGCGTCAGTCGGGGCGTCTGCTGGCAATGGCGGGCGAGCGACTCTGGATCGACGACTTTCGCGAAGTCAGCGCCGTGTGCACGCATCCGGACGTCCAGGGACGCGGCTACGCGCGGGCGCTGATAGGGCGGGTGGTCAATCGGATGCTGCGCGCGGGACAGACGCCGCTGCTTCACGTCGAAAGCGCCAACAGGCGCGCCATCGATCTGTACCGCGCGCTGGGCTTTCTCCCACGTACCGAATTGGCGCTGCTCTACGCAAGGCGCATCCGCTAGGTCGCTGCCGCGGCCATCGTGCGGACCTTGGCGCGGCGCGCGCGCTGACGGTTGAGCCCGGCCGCGCGATCTACGCGGCGAGAATCTCCCTCGCTTCGGCGAGCTCCGGCGCCTCGAATTCTGCGGGCAGCTCCTCGCACACGGTGCGCAACGGTGCGATGCCCTGCCTCGACCGACCTCGGGCGAGGCCTGCCTTGGCGATGCTCAACGCCGCCTTGAACTGGAATAGCGGAGCGCCCTGCTGCTTTGCCACGTCGAGCGCCGTTTGCAGGGCGCGAGCGCCTTCGTCGCCGGCGCCGAGCTTGAGCAGGCACACGCCATGAAGGCGGTGCAGCTCGGGCACGTACATGCCGACGCCGGGCTCGG
>DATNAR010000427.1:0-21844 GCA_035607385.1 Casimicrobiaceae bacterium | reverse complement strand
TCGGCCACCGCGAATTGCGGTTGCCCGAGCGCCGCGCGCTGGCACGCAAGCTTCGTCGCAACGGCTACGCGCGGGCATTGGTGCTGCCGAATTCGTTCAAGTCGGCGCTCATTCCGTGGCTGGCGCGCATTCCGCGCCGCATCGGCTACATCCGTGAAGCGCGCGGGATCCTGCTCACCGATGCCCGACGCCTCGACAGCAAAGCGCTGCCGCGTCTGGTCGACCGGTTCGTGGCGCTCGCCGCACAGCCGGGAGAGCTCGTGCCGACGGCGGCGGCACCGGTGCTCGTCCCGGATGCGGCCAACGCCGCCGAGGCGATCCGCGTGCTCGGTCTCGCCACGCACCGGCCAGTCGCGATCCTCTGTCCCGGCGCCGAGTACGGCCCGGCCAAGCGCTGGCCGGCCGAGCACTTCATCACGCTGGCGCGGCGCTTCATCGATTCGGGATACGTCGTCTGGCTGGTCGGTTCGCCCAACGACCGCGTCGCCGCGGACCCGATCGCTGCCGCGATTCCCGAAGTGCGCAATGTGTGCGGCCGAACCGACCTCGGCACCGCAATCGACCTGCTGGCCACCGCGAGCGTCGTGGTCAGCAACGATTCCGGTCTGATGCACGCCGCCGCGGCCGTCGGGAGGCCGCTGGTCGCCCTGTTCGGCTCATCGAGCCCCGACTACACTCCGCCGCTGTCGCCGCTCGCTCGCGTGGCCAAGATCGATATCGTCTGCAGTCCGTGCTTCCAGCGGGAATGCCCGCTCGGACACTTCAAGTGCATGCGCGAATTGTCGCCGAATCTTGTGTATGATTTGGCGCGCACGCAGCGCTAACGATGGCCAAGCCACGCACTCCGACGATCTTCACCTCGCCCCAGGATGCGGCGATCGCGTTCTATCAGGCGTTCGAGGCCAAAGACGTCGACGCGATGATGGCGACCTGGGCCGAGGACGAGGAGCTCGTCTGCGTCCATCCCGGTGGCCCGCGGCTGGTCGGCTACGAGGCGGTGCGTGCCGGCTGGGAGCAATTGTTCGCCAGCGACACCAAGCTGACCTTCCGCCTCGAAGATCTTACGACCGTCGAGACCGTCGGGCTGGCGATGCAGAGCGCGATCGAGCAAGTGACCGTCGGCGGCGACACCAAGCCCCGCGGCGCGGCCATCGTCACCAACGTCTTTTTGCGCACGCCATCCGGTTGGCGCATGGTCATGCATCATTCGTCGCCGGCGCCGGCGATCGCCGCGATTCAACCGGCCGGGCCGCTGCACTGATCGCCGCGAGCGGCGCAGCGCGCGATCAGGCGGTGCCGCCGACGGTCAAGCCGTCGATCCGCAGTGTAGGCTGCCCCACACCGACCGGCACGCTCTGCCCTTCCTTGCCGCAGGTGCCGATGCCCGAGTCCATCGCCATGTCGTTGCCGATCATCGACACGCGGGTCAGTGCATCCGGGCCGTTGCCGATCAGCGTCGCACCCTTGACCGGATAGGCGAGCTTTCCGTTTTCGATCTTCCAGGCTTCGGCCGCCGAAAAGACGAACTTGCCGTTGGTGATGTCGACCTGGCCGCCGCCGAAATTGATCGCATACAGACCGTTCTGCACCGAGGCGATGATCTCGGCCGGGTCCTTGTCGCCGTTCAGCATGATCGTGTTGGTCATTCTGGGCATCGGCATATGCGCGAACGATTCTCTGCGGCCGTTACCGGTGGTCGCGACGCCCATCAGCCGCGCATTCAACGAATCCTGCATGTAGCCCTTGAGGATACCGTCCTCGATCAGCACGGTGCGCTGCGTTGGATTGCCTTCGTCGTCGATATTGAGCGAGCCGCGACGGTCCGGGATCGTTCCATCGTCGACCACGGTCACGCCGCGGGCTCCGACCCGCTGGCCGATCCGCCCCGAGAACGCCGACGTGCCCTTGCGGTTGAAGTCGCCCTCGAGGCCGTGGCCGATCGCTTCGTGCAGCAGAATGCCCGGCCAGCCATGGCCGAGGACGACGGTCATCGTGCCGGCCGGAGCATCGCGCGCGTCGAGATTCATCAGCGCCTGGTCGACCGCCTGCGCCGCGTACGATTCGAGCCGCGCGTCGGTGAAAAATCCGTAGTCGACACGCCCGCCTCCGCCGGCCATCCCCTGCTCGCGCCGACCGTTGTGCTCGGCGATCACATTGAGCGAGATCCGGACCAGCGGCCGCACGTCAGCGGCGATCGAGCCATCGCTGCGCGCCACCAGGATGGCCTCGTACTCGCCCGCGAGCGATGCCATCACCTGCGTGATCCGCGGGTCGCGCGCGCGCGCCAGCCGTTCCAGCCGCTCGAGCAGCGCGACTTTCGCCTCGTCGGTCAACGCGGTGACCGGGTCATTGGCCGAATAGAGCGTTCTCGCCCCGCCGATCCGGTCGAGCGCCGCAACCGCGGACTGGCCCTGCCGCCCGATCGCGCGCGTCGCCGTCGCCGCCTGCGTCAATGCGTCGAGGCTGATGTCGTCGGAATAGGCGAACGCGGTCTTTTCTCCCGAGATCGCGCGCACGCCGACGCCGCGGTCGATCGAGAACGACCCCGATTTGACGATCCCTTCCTCGAGACTCCAGCTTTCGACGCGCGAATACTGGAAATACAAATCGGCGTGATCGATGCGATGACCATGGATTCCGGCGAGCACATCGGACAGCTGGGCAAACTCGAGTGCTGCCGGGGCGAGCAATAATCGGGTCGCCTGCTCGAGCAGCGCGGACTTGACGGGGGGAGCGGCGAGATCGGTCACGGGGCTTCACTCAAGGCGGTGGATACCTTGCATTGTCGGGGCGCACGCCTGCCGGCACAAGGGGCATCGCGCGAGTTACGGCGCCGCGTGGGCGTCGGCTGCCCGTCCGAGGTAAGTCGCCGCGACGCGCGCATCGCTCGATAGGGCCTCGCTCGGTCCGGCGATGGCGACCGCTCCCGTTTCTAGAACATAGCCGTGGCTGGCGATCTGCAGCGCAGCCCGCGCGTTCTGCTCCACCAGCAGAATCGACACGCCGCTGGCCTTCAGCGCGGCGATGATGCTGAAGATTTCCTTGACGATCAGCGGCGCCAGGCCGAGGCTCGGCTCGTCGAGCAGCAGCAATCGCGGTGCGGCCATCAGCGCGCGGCCGAGCGCAAGCATCTGGCGCTCGCCGCCCGACAGCGTCCCGGCAAGCTGATTGCGCCGTTCGGCGAGCCGCGGGAAGCGCTGGTAGACCTCGTCCCGCGTTTTGCCAAGCGTCCGATCGCGCGAGCGGTGGCGCTGGAACGCGCCGAGCTCGAGGTTGTCGGCGACCGTCATCGCGGCGAACAACTCGCGTCGCTCCGGAACCAGGCAAAGTCGTTGCGCGACGCGTTCTTCGACGCTCGTCCGGTTCACGCGCGCGCCCGCGTACACGATGTCGCCGCGCGACGGCAGCAATCCCATGATCGCCGCGAGCAGCGTCGTCTTGCCGGCGCCGTTGGGGCCGATGACCGTGACGATGCTGCCTTCGGCGACCGTCAGCGAAACGCCGTGCACCGCCTCGACCTTGCCGTAGGCGACGTGCAGGTCGACGATCTCCAGCAATGCGCTCATGGCCGTCGCTCGATCAAACCGCCCCCAGGTAAGCCTCGAGCACCGCCGGGTTACGCTGGATATCGGCCGGCAGTCCTTCGGCGAGCTTTTCGCCGAAATCCATCACCACCAGCCGGTCGGTCAGTCCCATGACGAAGTCCATGTCGTGCTCGACCAGCAGGATCGTCATCCCTTCCTGACGCAAGCTGCGCAACAAAGTCGCGAGCTGCTGTTTTTCCAGGAAGCGCAAACCTGCCGCAGGCTCGTCGAGCAGAAGGAGCAGCGGATCGGCGGCGAGCGCGCGGGCGATCTCGACCACCCGCTGCTGTCCCAGCGGCAGCGAGCCGGCAGGCGTATGCAGCGCATCGGCCAGTCCGACTCTGGCCACCTGCGCCGCTGCCTCGGCACGCACGCGTGCCTCCTCGCGCCGGTCGAGACGAAGTGCAGCGCGAGCCACGCCGGTCTTGCCGCGCAAGTACGCGCCCAGTGCAACGTTATCGAGGACCGACATGCCCGCGATGAGCTTGACGTGCTGGAACGTGCGGCCGATGCCCAATTGCGCGATCTGGAACGGCTGCCGGCCACCGATCTGCTGACCGTTGAAGCGGATCGTGCCGCGGCTCAGCGGTAGCGCGCCGCTGATCAGGTTGAACATCGTGCTCTTGCCAGCGCCATTCGGCCCGATCAGGCCAAGAATCTCGCCGGGTCTTATATCGAACGACAGATCATCGACGGCCACCAAGCCACCGAATTCCTTGCGCGCATGCTCGACCAGCAGCAGCGGCGCCGATCCGTGCGGGCGGACGCGTCCCGGCAGTGCCGGCGCCTCCGCAATTCTCGGTCGCGCATCGCCCGGCAGCAAGCGCGCCAGCCACGGCCAGACGCCGTCGCGAGTGTGCTGCAGCAGCAGGATCATCAGGAAACCGAAGACGACCACCTCGTAATTGCCTTCGCGTCCCAGCAATGGCGGCAGCCAGCTTTGCAACAGCTGCTTCAGCAGCGTAATCAGCGTCGCACCCGCCACGGCGCCCCAGACGCTGCCGGCTCCCCCGACGACGGCCATGAACAGGTATTCGATCCCTTGGTTGATGCCGAAAGGCGTCGGGTTGACGAAACGCTGCAGGTGCGCGTACAGCCAGCCCGAGACGGAGGCGAGCAGCGCGGCATAGACGAAGACGACGATCTTCAACCGTCCCGCATCGACGCCGAAGGCTTCGGCCATCTCCAGTCCTCCTTTGAGCGCGCGCACCGCGCGTCCGGGGCGGGAATCGAGCAGGTTGTCGGCCATCCACAGGCTGATCAGCACGATCAGCCAGATCAGGTAGTAGATGCTGCGCTCGCTGCGCAGCTCCCAGGCGAAGAACGAGAGCGATCCGATGCCGCTCATTCCGGTGTTCCCGCCGAGAAAGTCCAGATTGCCGAACACGTAGAAAATGCTTATTCCCCACGCGATAGTGGCCAGCGGCAGGTAGTGGCCGCGCATGCGCAGCGTGATGAAGCCGAGCGCGAGCGCAACCAGGGCCGTCAGCGCCATGCCGATGACCAGATTGAACCACGGCGACAGCAGCGGATAATTCAGCGACAGATATGCGGTCGTGTAGGCACCGAGCCCGACGAACGCGGCCTGTCCGAACGAGGTCTGGCCGGCGACGCCGGTCAGCAGCACGAGCCCCAGCGTAACGATGCTATAGAGTCCGATGTAGTTGAGCAGCGTAATCCAGAACGGCGGCGCCGCGAACGGCGCGGCCAGCAGCGCTGCCGCAAAGACCAGGAGGGCCGCGCGCCTCATTGCGTCACTCTTCTTCCTCGTGATGGTGCGTCGTCAGCGAGCGCCACAGCAGCACCGGGATGATGAGTGTAAAGACGATCACTTCCTTGAACGCGCTCGCCCAGAACGACGAGTACGATTCGAGCAGGCCGACCAGGAATCCACCCGCCGCCGCCAGCGGGTAACTCGACATGCCGCCGATGATCGCGCCGACAAAGCCTTTCAGACTGACCAGGAAACCCGAGTCGTAATAGACGGTCGTGATCGGCCCGATCAGCACCCCGGAAAAAGCGCATAACAGCGCGGCCAGCGTCAGCGTGAGGCTTCCCGCGAGGTTAGGGCTGATCCCGACCAGTCGCGCGCCGACGCGATTGAGCGCCGTCGCGCGCAGCGCCTTGCCGTACAGCGTACGGCCGAAGAAAAGATAAAGCGCGGCAATGACGAGCAGGGAGAACAGAAGCACCAGGAGGCTCTGGCCGCTGATCTGCACGTCGCCGATCCGGTACGAGGCGGAAGTGAATGCAGGTGTGCGCGAGCCTTCGGCGCCGAAATACCACAGGCCGAGACCCAGCATGGCGAAATGCACTGCAACCGAGACGATCAGGAGCACCAACACCGAAGCCTCCGCCAGCGGCTGGTAGGCGACACGATAAAGCAGCGGCCCGAGCGCGGTGACAATCGAGACCGCGAGCAGTATCTGCAGCGGAAACGCGAGCGACAGCGGTGCCAGCAGATGAACCAGCCCGGCAATCGCCAACGGCAGTATCAGATAGAGTGCCAGGCGGCGCGGCAGCCTTCGCCAGTCCCGGTCGCGCGCCGCCGCGTAGATCTCCATTGCGCCGGCGAGGACCGCCAGCCCGACCAGCAAACCCACCGAGCCCGGCGACCTGCCGAGTTGCAGCGAAGCCAGCGTCAGCGTTCCGTAGGTCACGAACTCGCCGGCCGGGACGAAGATGACGCGCGTCACCGCGAATACCAGAACCAGCGCCAGCGATAGCAGCGCGTAGATTGCGCCGTTGGTGATTCCGTCCTGCGCCAGCAGTACTGCGATCGAGAGGTCCATCGGATGTCGGCAGCCTCGGGGCGCCCGGAAAACAAAAGGCCGGCTGCGAAAGGTTCCGCAGCCGGCCCCGTGCACGTCAGGTCATTTGCTCAACACCCACTTGCCGTTCTCGATCTTGACGATGACCCGGGCTCGGTTGTCCATGCCGTTGTGGTCGGACGCGCTCATGTTGAAGATGCCATTGCTCCCGGCGACGTCCTTGGCGTTTTCGAGCGCGTCGCGCAGCGCCGCGCGAAATTCCTTCGTGCCCGGCTGCGCCTTTTTCAGCGCCTCGGGTATCGCCCGCTGCAGCAACTTGTAGGCATCCCACGCATGGCCGCCGAACGTCGTCCGGCTCCCGGGTCCGTACTTTCCCTCGTAGGCCTTCACGTACTCGGCCGCGGAGGCCTTTACCGCATTGCTGTCCGGCAGCTGCTCATAGACCAGCATCGGCCCAGCCGGCAGCACCGCTCCGTTGCCGTCGGCGCCAACGACGCGCAGGAAGTCGGCGTTCGCCACGCCGTGCGTCTGGTAGATCCGGCCCTTGTAACCGCGCGCGATCAGCTCTTTATGCGGTGTCGCCGCGGGCGTTCCCGAACCGGCAATGAGAATCGCATCGGGACGCGCGGCGAGGAGCTTCAGCACCTGGCCGGTGACGCTCGGATCGTTGCGATTGTATTTTTCCTCATCGACGATCTTGATGCCCGCAGTCTGCGTCGAGCGCTTCATCTCGGTCAGCCAGCTATCGCCGTACGCGTCGGCGAAGCCGATGAAACCCATCGTCTTCGCGCCGCTGGCGCGCATATGCACGGCGACGGCATCGGCCATCAGCGAGTCGTTCTGCGGCGTCTTGAACACCCAGCGCGTTCTCGGATCGGCCGGGTTGACGATCTGGGCCGAGGCCGCCATCGACAGCATCGGCACTTCGGCTTCGTTGACCACGTCGCGCATCGCCAGCGAATTGGGCGTCACCGTCGATCCGATTATGACGTCGACCTTGTCTTCGCTGATCAGCTTGCGCGTGTTCTTGACTGCTTCGGTCGTGTCCGACTTGTCGTCGAGAACGGAAAAATGGATCTTCTGCCCGCCGATCGTCGGCGTTCCCAGCATCTCGATCGTATTCTTTTCCGGAATGCCGAGCGATGCCGCCGGCCCGGTGGCCGACAGCGTCACGCCAACATTGATATCGGCACAAGCGATCCCGCAGGCTGCGAGCGCCGCCAGCCCGAGAGCCAGGCCTGATTTCTTCATCGTATTCCTCCGTTGCGGGCGCGCGGCTCTGGCGGCCGCGACGCGGTGGTAGTGAGAAGTGTGCCCTGGAGCGGGCAGGCATTGCACCTTGAGCGCGCTGCCTGTTCGTGGCTTACCGTCGGCGGATTCTGGCATCAAGCGGTGGCAGGGTCAACGCGCTGGTCTTCGCCGTTGCCGAGGCGATAGCCGACTTACTTCTTCAGCGCATCACGGATTTCGCGCAGCAGCAGCACGTCTTCGG
The DNA here is from genome assembly GCA_035607385.1 of Casimicrobiaceae bacterium. GTDB lineage: Bacteria > Pseudomonadota > Gammaproteobacteria > Burkholderiales > Casimicrobiaceae > PALSA-1003. The sequence continues at coordinate 13,997 of DATNAR010000427.1, read as the reverse complement.
GCACCGGCGCAGCCGCAGAGGCGGGATCGATCTTCCTCTTCACCGAGGCGAGCTGCCTGACCATCCAGAAAATGATGAAAGCGAGGATGAGGAAATTGATGATGACGGTGATGAAGTTGCCATACGCCAGCAGCGGCACCCCGGCTTTGGTCAGCGCGTCGTAGGTCATCGGTCCGCTGTAGCCGGGGGGCGGCGGCCCGAGCATGATGAAATAGTTGGCGAAGTCGAGGCCGCCGAAGATCCTGCCGATCACCGGCATGATCACATCCTTGACGAGCGAATCGACGATCTTGCCGAATGCAGCGCCGATAATGACGGCAACCGCAAGATCGATCACGTTTCCCTTGACTGCGAAGTCGCGAAAATCTTTCAGCATCGACATGATGATCCTCCTCGACTTGAGATCGAATTCCAGTCGTCCGGGACGCGGGTCAGACCGCGGCCTCGCCGGATTCGCCCGTGCGAATCCGCACGACCTGCTCCACTGCGGTGATGAATATCTTGCCGTCACCGATCTTGCCGGTGCGGGCGGCCTTGACGATGGAATCGATCGCACGCTCGACCAGGCTGTCGGCAACGATGACTTCGACCTTGACCTTGGGCAAAAAGTCGACGACATATTCGGCGCCGCGATAGAGCTCGGTGTGGCCTTTTTGCCGCCCGAAACCCTTCACTTCGGTGACCGTCAGGCCGCTTACGCCGATCTCGGACAAGGCCTCGCGCACCTCGTCGAGCTTGAACGGCTTGATGATCGCTTCGACTTTTTTCATTGCCCAGCCTCTGTTTCGCCGCGAGATTCGCGCCGCCGTGTCTGCCGCTGTTAGGTTACACCAGCCCGGCCGCCGCAACCAGCGAGCGGCGCGGGCCGCGGGCACTGGCCATCATTCGGTGCCGGTCTTCCAATCGGCCCACGCCGAAGTTATCGGGTAACGCCAATCCTTGCCGAAGCCGCGCGGCGTGATCCGAATGCCGACGGCTGCCTGGCGCCGCTTGTATTCGGCTATTTTGATCAGTCGCACGACCTGCGCGACCTGCGCCGGCGCATGCCCGCGCGCAACGATCTCGGACGGGCTCAGGTTTTCCTCGACATAGGCCTCGAGTATCGCGTCCAGTGTCTCGTACGGAGGCAGGCTGTCCTGGTCGGTCTGATTGGCACGGAGCTCGGCCGACGGCGCGCGCGTGATGATGCGCTCAGGAATTACCCGGCCCAGGTTGTTGCGGTAATGCGCGAGCCGATAGACCAGCGTCTTGTCGATGTCCTTCAATACGGCAAAGCCCCCGGCCATGTCGCCATAGAGGGTCGCGTAGCCGACGGCCATTTCCGACTTGTTTCCGGTTGTCAGCACGATAGCGCCGTGCTTGTTCGACATGGCCATCAGCAGCGTGCCTCGGATGCGTGCCTGGATATTCTCTTCGGTCGCGTCTTCGGGGAGTCCCTTGAACTCGTCCGAAAGCGACTGCAGAAAGGCGCGCAGAACATTGTCGATCGGTATCTCGTCGTAGCGCACACCGAGGATGCCTGCCATCGTGCGGGCGTCCTCAAGGCTGATCGCGGCGTTGTAGGCCGAGGGCAGCATGACGGCGCGCACGCGCTCGCGGCCGAGTGCATCGACTGCCACTGCCAAGGTCAGCGCTGAATCGATGCCGCCCGAAAGCCCGAGCAGCACGCCGGGAAAGCGATTCTTTTCGACGTAATCGTGCACGCCCATCGTCAGCGCCGCGTACACGTGCGATTCGAGCCGGCTGTCGAGGCCGCCTCGGACCGCCTTGGGCATCGCGCCGTTGAATTCGGCCAGTGCGATCGTCTCCTGCCATGCCGGCAGCTGTTGCGCGACCTTGCCGCCGGCGTCCGCGATAAAGGAAGCGCCGTCGAATACGAGCTCATCCTGACCGCCCACGCGGTTGACGTAGACGATTGCGCACCCCGTCTCGACCGCGCGTGCCGACACCACGCCGCGGCGCAACGACTGTTGGCGCGTATGGTAGGGGGAGCCATTGGGCACGACGATCAGTTCGGCTCCCTTATCGCGCGAACGGCGCGCCGGCTCCGGAAACCAGATGTCCTCGCAGATCACCAGGCCGACCCTCATGCCGGCCACGTCGAACACGCATGGCTCGGTGCCTGGCGTGAAATAACGTTGCTCGTCGAAAACCGTATAGTTGGGCAGCGTGTGCTTGCGATAGCCGGCGATAACCCTGCCGTCGCGGATGACGGCCGCGGCGTTGTGCCGCAAGCCGCTCTCGCCCAGCTCCGGGTAGCCAACCACTACGGTCGGGCCGGCGATGCGCGCCGCGAGCCGCGCCAATTCACTGGCGCAGGCTCGAAGAAATGCCGGACGGAGCAGCAGATCTTCGGGCGGATATCCGCAGAGCGATAATTCCGGCGTGACGACCAGCTCCGCGCCGCCGCGCCTGGCGGCGTCCACCGCAGCGAGAATGCGCTCGGCGTTGCCGGAGAGATCGCCGACCATCTGGTTCAGCTGGGCGATCGCGATCCGCATAGGGCAAATTTTAACATGCGCGCGGCGGCGGCCACCCGTTCGGGACATCGCGCCTGTTCGAGATGAAGAAGCATAGTCGCGTCGTCTTTTACACCGGGTTGCCCGGTAAATTCATGCGCTCGAAATCCGCGCGCTTGCCCGTGGCCACTCTTCACGCGACAATCCGCCTGCATGCCTTCGTTCTCGCTGAGCATCACCGACACCCTAGCCGCGATCGAGCCGTCATCCTGGGATGCGCTGGCCGGCGAGCAACCGCTGCTGTCGCATGCCTTTTTGCATGCGTTGCACGAGACCGGGTGCGCTTCGCCTGCAACGGGTTGGGCACCGCGGTATCTGCTGCTGCGAGAAGCCAACACGCTGGTCGGAGCGATGCCGCTGTATCTGAAGGCACACTCTTACGGCGAATATGTGTTCGACTGGTCCTGGGCCGATGCGTACCGGCGGCATGGTCAGCGCTACTATCCAAAGCTGCTAGCGGCGATTCCGTTTACACCCGCCACCGGACCGCGGCTGCTGGCCAGCAGCAAACGGGCAAGGCAGCGTTTGCTCGAAGGCGCGCTGGCGCTTCTGGCAGAAGAGCGCCTCTCGTCGCTCCATGTTCTGTTCCCGGATGCCGACGACGCTGCGCACTGCGCGGCCGCGGGCCTGTTGATGCGCGACAGCCTTCAGTTTCACTGGCAAAACCCCGGCTACCGCGACTTCGCCGATTTCCTGTCGACGTTGAATCACGACAAACGCAAGAAAATCCGGCAGGAACGGCGGCGGTTGCACGAGTCCGGGATCGGCTTTCGTCGTCTGACCGGCGCCGACATAAGCCCTTCGGAATGGGCATTCTTTTACCGTTGCTACGTCAACACCTATCGCCAGCACGGATCGACGCCTTATTTATCGCTTTCCTTTTTCGAACGCATTGGTGCGACGATGCCAGACAACGTGATTCTGGTCATCGGCAGCCGGCACGGCAAGCCGCTGTGCGCCGCGCTCGATGTGTTCGACAAGGGTACGCTGTGGGGTCGGTACTGGGGTACGACCGGCCATGTGCCGGGACTCCACTTCGAGGCTTGCTATTACCAGGCGATCGAGTTCTGCATCGAGCGCCGAATCAGCCTGTTCGAAGGTGGCGCACAGGGCGTGCACAAGCTCGCCCGCGGCTTCCTGCCCGTGACGACGCGTTCGGCGCACGCGATCGCCGATCCCGACTTCGCCCGCGCGATCGCGGCATTCGTCGCACGCGAGCGGACCGATGTCGCGCAGACGGTCGACGAGCTCGAGCGCGCGAGCCCGTTCCGGCAAGGTGAGACTGCCGGCGCCGCCGCGCTTGGCCAACCCGACGACGCGCGCGATGGCGCACGGGAAGCCTGACTGCCCGCCCGATTCGCGCTACGCTGCGGCCATGACCGGCGACCCGATACTGCTCGCGCACGATGGCGCAATCGCGACGCTCACCTTGAACCGTCCGGACTCGCTCAACAGTCTGGATCCGGCGATGCTGGACGCGCTGGTCGCCCACACGATTGCGCTTGGGAGCGACGACAGCGTGCGCTGCATCGTCATTCGCGGGGCGGGCCGGCATTTCATGGCGGGCGGAGATATCCGGACGTTCGCCACAAGTCTGGGCGCGCCGCCCGCGCAGCGCCAACAGGCGTTCGCGGGTATCGTGCAGCGAGTGCATGCGGCGGTAGAAACGATCTACCGGATGCCCCATCCGGTAATCGCCGCCGTGCACGGCGCGGTCGCCGGATTCGGCCTTTCCCTGATGTGTGCTTGCGACCTCGCTGTGGCTGCGGACTCCAGCTATTTCACCTCTGCGTATCGCCATATCGGACTGACGCCGGATGGCGGTGCGACTTTCGCGCTACCGCGCATCGTCGGCGTCAAGAAGGCGATGGAGATCGTTCTTCTGGGCGAACGCTTCGGTGCCGACGAGGCGCTGCGCCTCGGCCTGATCAATCGTGTCGTGCCGGAAGCGGAGCTGGGAGCCGTCGTGGAAAAGCTCGCTGCTGCGTTGGCGAGCGGGCCCGCGCTTGCGCTGCGCAATGGCAAGCGCCTGATCAACCAATCGCTGGCGGCGTCGCTTTCGATGCAACTCGACGCGGAAGCGAAGAGCTTTGGCGCCTGTAGCGCGACGCCGGACTTTGTCGAAGGAATCGGCGCTTTTCTCGACAAGCGCACGCCGCGCTTCGATTAGCTCGGCGGCCCGACGCCGCCGTTTAACCGTTACGGCTGTCCGCCGCCGGACTGACCTCCGCCCTGACCCCCGCCCCCGGGTTGACCGCCGCCGCGCGGGCCGCGCCGACCCCGCGAGCCGCCGCGTCCGCCACCTGGGCCGCCGTGCGCGCCACCCTGGCCGCCCCGTCCGCCGCCCGGACCGCCGCGTCCGCCGCCTGGACCGCCGGCCGCCATCGTGCCGCCACCGCGCCCCGGACCGCCGCGTCCACCCTGGTGTCCACGACCCCCGCGCTGTTTCGGACTGCCGCGCGGCGCCGCTGCTCCGGGCCCGCCGGACATGCCTGCCGTTACTCCGGCAGCGCGCTGTCCGTGCGGCCGCCCGTGCCCCGGATTCGCCGGGCGCGGCGAATGGCTGCCGGGTCCGGGCTCTCGATTGCCGTCGATCTCGCGCACGCCCGATTCTTCGTGCGCGCCGTAGGTGCCACGGTTGCCGTCGACTTCCTCCTCCTCCTCATGCATGTCATCGTCGCCGGCGTCGTGGCCGTGCCGGGGCTGCTCGTCGGGATCGCTGGCGCGCGCATCGCCGCCCAGCATCCCGGCCGCGGTCATCAGCTTGTTCAATTCGTCGGAGCCCAGTTCCAGCGTCTGCCCGCGCTTGAGTTGCGGCGGCATGCTGACAATCCCATAGCGCGTACGTATCAGGCGGCTCACCATCAGCCCAAGCGCCTCGAACAAGCGCCGCACTTCGCGGTTACGGCCCTCGGGCAGCGTGATCTTGTACCAGTGGTTCGTTCCCTCGCCGCCGCCGTCGGCCAGCGATGACACGCGTGCCGGGCCGTCGTCCAACTCGATGCCTTCGAGCAACGCCTTCTCCTGCTCCGGCGTCAGCGATCCGACGATGCGCACCGCGTACTCGCGCTCGACTTCATAGCGCGGGTGCATCAGGCGATTGGCGAGCTCGCCCAGCGTCGTGAAGAGCAACAAGCCCTCGCTGTTGAAATCGAGACGTCCGACTGCGATCCATTTCGCACTGCCCAGACGCGGCAGCTTGTCGAAAACGGTCGGCCGGCCCTCGGGATCGGAGCGGCTGACGATTTCTCCGGCCGGCTTGTGGTAGAGAAGCACGCGGGCACGCGGCGGCGCAAAGCGGATTCGGACCAGCTCGCCGTTGATGCGCACCTGGTCGCTGGGCCCGACTTTCTGGCCGACTTCGGCCGGCTGCCGGTTCACCGTAATGCGCCCGGCAATGATCATCTCCTCGAGCCCGCGCAGCGAGCCGTAGCCGCATTGCGCCAGCAACTTGTGCAGGCGCTGCGGCTCGGTGAAGACCGGCTCAGTGGAGCGTCTGGGTTGATTCGGGCGGGACCGGTCGTCCATCCGGCGCGTCTGGTGCGGCTGATGCGTCGGGTACGTCGGTCCGTGGGCTGAGGATCGGACTCGCGAGCGCGAGTTCGACCTCGGCGGCCTTTGCTGGGGCATCGGGTAACTCCATCAGGTGAGAAGTGTCCAGTTCCGCCAATGGCGGCAGTTCGGCGAGGGAACGCAGGTTGAGATCGTCGAGGAAGGTCCGGGTCGTCGCGTACAGCGCCGGCCGGCCGGGCGTTTCACGATGGCCGACCGCCTCGATCCATTGCCGGTCTTCCAGCGTTTTTACGATGTGGGTCGACACCGCGACCCCGCGGATCGCCTCGATGTCGCCGCGCGTGACCGGCTGCTGGTAGGCGATGATCGCCAGCGTCTCCATCACCGCACGCGAATAGCGCGGCGGCTTTTCCGGCGACAGCCGTTCCAGGAACGGCTGGATCGCGGGCTTCGCCTGGAAGCGCCAGCCGCTGGCAACCTGGACCAGCTCGACATTGCGACCGTTCCACTTTTCGCGAATCCCGTCGAGCAGATTGCGCACGACGTCGGCTTCGAGCGGCGGGTCGAACAGCTTCGACAGCTGACCTACCGGCAGCGGTTCGCCGGCGACCAGCAGCACGGCCTCGAGAATGTCTTCGATCTGTTTCAAATCCATTTCGTCTCGCTTCCCAATCGCGCGACGTTCCGACTCGGCGTCCAGGGCTCGGGCCGCATGCGAGCCCGCTCTACACGGGCATCGCGCGCACGCCATCGGAACTCGCGCCGCGCCGGAATCAGGCTTCGCTTTCCCCTTCCAGCGCGAACGCCGGATCGCCCTTCCGTTGCACATAGATCGGCGCGAACGGCTCGGCTTGCGCCAGTTCGAGCAGTCGTTCCCGGGTGAGCTCGAGAATCGCCAGAAACGTCACCACCAACTGCGCGACACTGCTCCGCCCGTCGAACAGGGTCGTGAATGCAACGAAGTGGCCGGGCTCGAGCAACTTCAGCAACCGGCTCATCTGGCTGCGCACCGACAATTGCTCACGCGTGACCAGGTGGTGGCGGTTTACGCGCGCCCGGGCCACCAGTCCCGCCCATGCCGCTTTCAGGTCATCGGCGTCGACGTCGGGCAGGCGGGCGGTGGCGACACGGTCGAACCACACACGCACCAGCGCATAATCCCGCTCGACCAACGGCAACTCGTCGAGTGCTTGCGCACCTGCCTTCATGCGCTCGTACTCGAGCAGCCGCCGAACGAGCTCGGCACGAGGGTCCGCCGGCTCTTCGCCCAGCTGCGGAGGCTTCGGCAGCAGCAGCCGCGACTTGATCTCGATCAGCACCGCCGCCATCAGCAGGTATTCGGCGGCAAGCTCGAGCTGTGTACGGCGCATCATCTCGACATAACCAAGGTACTGGCGGGTCAACTCCGCCATCGGAATGTCGAGGACGTTGATGTTCTGCTTGCGGATCAAATAAAGCAAGAGGTCGAGCGGCCCTTCGAAGCTTTCGAGGAAGATTTCGAGCGCTTCGGGCGGGATGTACAGGTCCTGCGGCAGCGCCAGCATCGGCTGGCCGTAGACCTTGGCGACCGGTGCGCCCGCCGCCTGGGCCAGATCGACGACGGGCGCTTCGGCGTCGTCCGCGATCACGTGTAGCTCAATCCCATGGCGTCCCGCACGTCGCGCATCGTCTCCTCGGCGAGCTTTCGCGCCCGCTCGCAGCCATCCGCGACAATCGCGCGCACCAGCGAGGGGTCGTCCAGGTATTTCTGGGCGCGTTCATGCAGCGGACGCTGCTCGGCGATGATGGCGTCGATCACCGGCTGCTTGCAGTCGAGACAGCCGATGCTCGCGGTTGTGCATCCGTTGTGCGCCCAGTCCCGGGTCGTCTGATCGGAATAGATCTGGTGCAGCGACCAGACCGGGCACTTTTCGGGGGTGCCGGGATCCGACCGGTGCACCCGCGCCGGGTCGGTCTGCATCGTGCGCACCTTGGTCGTGATCGTCGCCGGGTCTTCGCGCAGAAAAATCGCATTGTCGTACGACTTGGACATTTTCTGCCCGTCGGTGCCCGGCACCCTCGGCGCGTCGGTCAGCAATGGGTGCGGCTCCGGCAGGATGACGCGGCGCGAGCCCTCGAGATAGCCGAACAGGCGTTCGCGGTCGCCCAGGGCCAGGTTCTGTGCTTCGTCCAGCATCTCGCGCGCCGTTTCAAGCGCGGCCTGGTCGCCCTGCTCCTGGAACGCGGTGCGCAGCTGCGCATAGCGTTTCGCCCGCTTCGATCCGAGCTTCTTGATCGCCGCCCTGGCTTTTTCCTCGAAGTCGGCTTCGCGGCCGTAAATATGGTTGAAACGCCGCGCGAGCTCACGCACCAGCTCGAGGTGCGACACCTGGTCTTCGCCGACCGGCACCATATTGGCCCGGTAGATGAGTATGTCCGCCGCCTGCATCACCGGATAGCCGAGAAAGCCGAAGGTCGTAAGATCGCGATCAGCCAGCTTCTGCTGCTGATCCTTGTAGGTCGGGACGCGTTCGAGCCAGCCCACCGGCGCAATCATGCCAAGGAGCAAGGTGAGCTCGGCATGCTCGACGACGCGCGACTGGATGAAGATCGTCGAACGACTCGGGTTGATGCCGGCCGCGAGCCAGTCGATGAACATCTCCCAGACACTGTCCTCGATCCTCTCGGGCGTCTCGTAATGGGTCGTTAGCGCGTGCCAATCGGCGGCGAAATACAGGCAATCGTATTCCTCCTGCAGGCGCAGCCAGTTTTTCAGGGCCCCATGGTAATGCCCGATGTGCATGCGGCCGGTGGGGCGCATGCCCGACAATACGCGATCAGAAAACATTGCGTGCCTTCGTGAAGCCCGCGCGGCTAGAAGCCGGCGAGCACCTGCAGCAGCCGCAGCACCAGCGAAACCATCGGCGACATCAGCCGATTCAGGACGTTCGTCGCAAGCAGCAGCAGAATGATCATGAAGCCATAGGGTTCAAGCCGCGCGTAGCCGGCGGCAAGCGAGTGCGGCAGCAGGCTGATCGCGATGCGTCCGCCATCGAGTGGCGGAATCGGCAGCAGGTTCAACACCATCAGTACGACATTGACCAGGACTCCCGCCCGGCTCATCAGCAGCATGCCGTCGCTGGCGAGCGCGCCGTCGGGCGAGCTCAACCGGTAGATCAGCATCCAGAAGAACGCCATCGCGAAGTTCGCTGCCGGGCCGGCCGCGGCGACCCAGAGCATGTCGCGCTTCGGATGGTTCAGGTTGCCGAAGTTCACCGGCACCGGCTTCGCCCAGCCGAACAGGAAGCCGCCGCCCCCGGCGAGCTTCGACAACAGCAGCAGCGCGAGCGGGACGATCACCGTGCCCACCGGATCGATGTGCTTGAGCGGATTCAGCGTCACCCGCCCGAGCATGTACGCGGTATGGTCGCCGAAAATGCGGGCGACGTAGCCATGGGACGCTTCGTGCAGGGTAATGGCGAAGACCACCGGCACCGCATAGAGCGCGATGGTCTCGATCAGCGAAAAATCCATGGATACCGCATTCTACCAGTTGGTCGTCGCCGGCGCTCGCGGCCGGGGCCGCGGGGCTCATGCCGCAACCTCGACCAGACCGAGCTGCGCCGGATCGCCGCGGCCTAACCGCGTGATTACCGGCGGAGTGACCGCCAGGTCGACGACGGTCGTCGGTTCCAGGTGACAAGCACCGCTGTCGATGATGAGCTCGATCGAATGCTGATAGCGTGCGCGGATCTCGACGGGGTCGTTCAGCGGTTCGCTTGCCCCGGCCGGTATCAGTGTCGAGGAAAGCAGCGGTTCGTCCAATTCGATCAGCAATTGCTGGACGACGGCATGATCGGGTACACGCACGCCTATCGTGCGGCGACGCGGATGCTTGAGCCGGCGCGGCACCTCGCGCGTTGCCGGCAGCAAAAACGTGTAGCTGCCGGGAACGCCCAGCTTGACTATCCTGAACTGCTCGTTGTTGAGCTGCGCATAGCGCCCGATTTCACTCAGGTCGCGGCACACCAGCGTCAATTGATGCTTGTCGTCCACCGCCCGCAGCTGGCGGATTCGAGCGGCTGCCGCGAGGTCACCGATGCGGCAGCCGAAGGCATAGCTCGAGTCGGTCGGATAGGCGATGACCCCGCCGCCGCGCGCAATGGCAGCCGCCTGGCGGATAAGCCGGGGCTGGGGGTCGACCGGATGAATCGAAAAGTATTGCGCCATCGGCGTCGGAGGAGCTAGCGCAGGCGGCAAAGCCCCGAACGCGCTATATAATTCCCATATATTCTATCGCAAGGTTATAACAAGGTCGCGGTGAACCTTCAGCAGCTCCGTTATCTCTGCGCTGTCGTCGATCATGGGCTCAATGTTTCGGTGGCCGCCGATGCCTTGTTCACCTCACAGCCCGGCATAAGCAAACAGATCCGTCAGCTCGAGGACGAGCTCGGCGTGCCTATTTTCATACGCCAGGGCAAGCGGCTGGCTGCGCTGACCGCAGGCGGCGAGGTGATCGTCGCGACCGCTCGGCGCGCGCTGCAGGAGCTCAACAATCTCAAGCGCGTCGGCGCGGAATTCAAAAGCGAGGATACGGGATCGCTCGCCATTGCGACCACGCATACACAAGCCCGATACGTGCTCCCGCCGGTGCTAAAGCGATTCGCCGAACGTTATCCGAAGGTACGCTTGCTGCTGCACCAGGGCAATCCGGCACAGGTCGCGGAACAGACGCAGCGGGCGGATGTCGATGTCGGCATCGCCACCGAAGCGCTTGCCGACTTTCCCGGCCTGGTTTCGCTGCCTTGCTATACATGGAATCGATGCGTCCTGGTGCCCAAAGGCCATCCGCTGGGCAAGTCGCGTCCGCTGACGCTCGAGGCATTGGTGCGCTATCCGATCGTCACCTATGACTTCAGCTTCACCGGGCGCTCGCAGATCAACGCAGCGTTCGCCGCCAAGGGCCTTGAACCCAATGTCGTGCTCACCGCGCTCGATTCCGACGTGATAAAGACCTATGTCGAGCTCGGTTTCGGCGTCGGCATCATTGCGCAAATGGCGCACGATCCGGCGCGCGATACCCAATTCGACAAGCTCGACGCCGCCCATCTCTTCGCCGCCAGCACCACGCGCCTGGCGCTTCGCCGGGGGGTCTATCTGCGCGGCTTCGTTTACGAATTCATCACCCTCTTCGCACCGCAGTTCGACCGTTCGGCGATCGATGCCGCCCTGCAGGGCAAAGCGGAAAGCTATGAGCTGTGAAGCGGTCGGCAATTCGTCGAGTAATGCGCGAAGCGAGCCGCGGACAGGTCGATGACGGTGCACGTCCGCACCTGGTCGCTCGCGATCCTCATCGCCGCGCTGGCGATGCTCGGGCCGTTTTCGATCGACGCCTACCTTCCCGCGTTCCACGCCATCGGCGGCGAGTTCGGCGTTCCGCAAATCGCGGTGCAGCAGACGCTGTCGATTTATCTGTTCGCCTACGCGTTCATGATGCTTTGGCACGGCGCGCTGGCCGACGCGCTTGGCCGCAGGCCGGTAGTGCTGGGCAGCCTCGCGATCTACGCCTTGGCCACGCTCGGTTGCGCAATAGCAGGAAACATCGAGACGCTGTGGCTGTTTCGCGCCCTGCAGGGGATCTGCGCGGGTGCCGGCATCGTCGTGGGCCGGGCGATCATTCGCGACCGTTTTCACGGTGCCGAAGCGCAACGGCTGATGTCGCAGATCACACTGGTCTTCGGCGTGGCGCCGGCGATCGCGCCGGTGGTGGGCGGCGTGCTGCTCAACGCATTCGGCTGGCGTGCAGTCTTCTGGCTGCTGCTGGCGCTGGTCATCGGGTTGCTGACCTGGGCGTCGAAGCGCCTTCCGGAAACATTGGCAGTGAGCGCGCGTCAATCGCTGCTGCCGCGGCACCTGTGGCGCAATTACGTCAACGTGCTCCGTCGTCCGGAATTTCTGCTGCTTGGCGCGATCCCTGCCCTGAACTTTGCGGCGTTCTTCGTGTATATCGCCAGCGCGCCATCGTTCCTGATGGACCTGCTCGGCGTTTCCAGTTACGGGTTCGCGTGGCTGTTCATTCCGATGATTACCGGGGTGATGATCGGCGCGTTTATCTCCGGCCGTACTGCCGGCATGATGACGTCCCGCCGAACGATCGGTCTCGGCTACATTCTGATGTTCATTGGCGTCGCGACAGACCTCGCTGTCGCGGCGCTTGTTCCGCCTGGCGTGCCTTGGCATGTTCTACCCATCATGATTTACGCGATGGGAAGCAGCGTCACCATGCCTTCGGCGACTCTGTTGCTGCTCGATCTGTTTCCAACGATGCGCGGCCTGGCTTCGTCCTTACAGGGTTTCCTGCAATTCGTCCTCGCGGCCGTGAATGCGGGATCGATCGCACCGTTACTCGCCGGCTCCCTGCTGTCACTCGCTTTGGGGATGGCCGGCTTTACCGTGTTGAGCCTCTTATTGTGGATTACATATTTGCGCCATACTCGATAGAAATGGAATGCCGCTGATGACGAAATTGAGATGTCTTGCGCTAGTGCTGGTCGCCATGGTCTTTGCGCAATCGGCGCTGGCGCAGCAGACTTTGCCGACGACCGAGCTGACGATCAACGGGCATCGCGTGACTGCGGAAGTGGCGACTACGGTGGCGACCCGCGCCATCGGACTGATGCGCCGCTTCAGCCTTCGTCCGGATCACGGGATGCTGTTCGTATTCGCTGCGCCGCAGCCGCTTAACTTCTGGATGAAGGACACCTATATTCCGCTGTCGATCGCATTCATCGACGAAAATGGCCGCATTCTGAACATCGAGGACATGGCACCACAGACCGAGAGCACGCACGATTCCCGCGGGCCGGCAATGTTTGCGCTCGAGATGAAGAAAGGCTGGTTCGCGCAATTCGCGATCGCTGCCGGTGACCGGGTGGATGGGCTCGGGCAAGTGCCCAAAGCTTCCGAATAGGCATATTTCTACTACACGGAGGGCCTTGCGGATTCGTTTTGTTACCTACAATCAGGTCCATTGCAAAATCGCCGGTCCAGTGACCACAATGAACAGCATACGAGGGACTCGCCTTCCTTCGTGTATTTGGTGTGATTCGCCTTTACTAATCGGGGCCAGATCCGTCAGTACTTGCGATGCTTATCTACTTACGCCCAAATCAGTCCGCAGCTGGTCGCATGAGGGCTTCCACGTCTGTCATGTCCCCCTTGTTGGCCTCTGTGGAACGCGGCGAACCACTCGAATCGTGCGTTCAATCGGCTGTAGAAGCGTTCGGGTTCACGAGCTTCGTGTTCGGCATGACTACTGCGCAGCGCCCCGACAAGGATAGTCAGTTTTACTTTTGCACAAGCGCTCCATCACAATGGGCAGCGGAATACGACGCGAAAAGCTACATTGAAATTGATCCGCGTATTGCGCACTGCTGGATCAGGTTAGTTCCGCTTATTTGGGATGCGCAGATTGCGGACGGAAACCCCAAAGTCGAACGCTTTCTTGAGCGAGCCGCGCTACATGGAATTGGTAGCGGCGCCTGCGTCACCATGCGAGACGACTCGCATGCTAAGATTATTTTTTCGGTGAATGCACCAGACCGCCACATTTCTGCCGAAACCCGTGATGCGTGGTCAACCCGGCTGGGTGACATCATGCTATTAGCCGTTCATGTTCATTCTGTGTTCGCAACAAGCATTGTCGCCAAAGGCGTTCCGCCGCTGCAGTGCGGAGCCGCTCTAAGCCCCCGTGAGACCCAATGTCTGGATATGGCGGCACATGGACTTACTAGCGCCGACATAGGACTGAAACTTGGCCTGGCCGAGCGTACGGTAAATTTCCACTTCAGCAACATTATCAGCAAACTGGCGGTCGCAAATCGTGGTGAGGCGATCGCTTTTGCAACCTCTCGCAAGCTCATATCTCACTAAGCACTTACCGGGGAGTGGCCGCGATTAAGGACGACCCCACTGTCCGACCCAGTG
>DATNAR010000425.1:0-2583 GCA_035607385.1 Casimicrobiaceae bacterium | reverse complement strand
CCAGAACGTGCACGTTGATGTGCGCGACGGCGTCGGCGTGCAGCGCGACCGTCAGCGGAAACTCGCCGATATGCTTCAACGGACCGTCGGGCATGCGCACCATCGCCTTTTCGACCGTGTGGCCGAGCCCCGCCAGCGCGTCGACGATGTCGACATTGGTCACCGAGCCGAACAGGCGGCCGTCGACGCCCGCCTTTTGCGTGATCTGCACCGACACGCCTTCGAGCTTGGCGGCTTTCTCCTGCGCCTGCGTCAGTCTTTCCGCGGCCGCCCGCTCGAGCTCGCCGCGCTTTTCCTCTAGCAGCTTGAGGTTCTCCGGCGTCGCCCGCTTGGCCTTGCCTTGCGGGATCAGGAAATTGCGGGCATAGCCCTGCCTGACCTTGACCACTTCGCCGAGGTCGCCGACGTTGTGGACTTTTTCGAGCAATATGATTTGCATGCCAGTCTCGCTTTAGTGCAGGTCGGTGTAGGGCAGGAGCGCGAGAAAACGCGCCCGCTTGATCGCGGTCGACAGCTGCCGCTGGTAGCGTGCCTTGGTGCCGGTGATGCGCGCCGGCATGATCTTGCCGTTTTCCTGCACGAAGTCCTTCAGGACGTCGATGTCCTTGTAATCGATCTGCTTGACGCCCTCGGCGGTAAAGCGGCAGAACTTCTTGCGCTTGAACAGGTTGTTCCCGCGTTCGCGCTTCTTGCCATCCTTGCCTTTACCTTTGCCTTTGGCGTTTCTTCCCATGGGACGGGGCATTTGATCTTCCTTTGATTTCGCTTGGCCAGCTTCGGCTGAAGCTCAAGCGGTGAGTTCGAATTCGTTGACGTGCAGCGCGACGGTGATTCCTGTGCGGTAGCGCCGCGCGAGGAAGCCGCGGCAGCGAAGCTCGGCGCCGGGAGCGACGCCCGCCAGCGCCCTGGCGACCGGACCCAGCGCGACGGCGGAAAGCTCGCACGCCACGCGCCGTTCGCCGCCCGCCTCGACCTGTGTCGACTCGTGCACCAGGTGAAAGTCGAGCGCCGGAACGCCGGTCGGCGTGAAGCGCAAAGCGTCACGCGATTGCATGCGCGCGTCGAGCGTCACCTGATTGGCCTGCACGTTGTGATCGGTTCGATCGACGCCGCATTACACCTGCGGGGCCGGCTGGGCCGGCGCGCGCGGCGTCTCGGTCCGTGCCGGCGCTGCGGGCTCGGTTCCAGGCGCAACTGCGGCCGGCGCCGCCGCGGCGGCCGGGCCGGCCGGGGACAGCGACCGGGATTTCTCTTCCTTCATCATCGGCGAAGGCGTGACGGCGGCTTCGCGCATCGCGACGATCAGGTGACGGAGCACCGCGTCGTTGAACTTGAACGCGTGCTCGAGCTCGGTCAGCGTCGGCGCATCGCACTCGATGTTCATCAGGACATAGTGGGCCTTGTGCATCTTGGCGATCGGATAGGCGAGCTGACGGCGGCCCCAATCCTCGAGGCGGTGGATCTTGCCGTTGCCCGCCGTGACCATGGCGCGGTAGCGCTCGACCATCGCGGGCACCTGCTCGCTCTGATCGGGATGCACAATAAAAACGATTTCGTAGTGACGCATGCAGACTTGCTCCTTATGGACTGGTGGGGCGATCGAATCGCCGGCGGCCTCCCCGTCTGCGGCGGGTGAGGCAAGGAACCGGAGATTATAGCGGAATTCGCTCGTCCGGACAAGGGGTTAGCCTTCCTGAGGGGATGACGGAGCGATCGGCTGCCCCGGCTGTCGAATAATTGCCTATCCTTGCGAAAACGCTGGAGTTTCCATGGCTACCGCCCACGCCGCACCCGGCGAATTGATCGACATCCGTCCGTTCGGCCCGGCGCTTGGGCAGGTCGCGTCGGAAACGCTGGTTCGCGCCGAGCACCTCGAGGTATTTCGCCTGGCCCTGCTGGCCGGCCGGTTTCTGCCCGCCCACGACCATCGGCGACCGGTAACGATCCAGTGCATCGAAGGCCGGATCGACCTTGTCACCGCCGATAAGACGCTTTCGATGCACGCCGGCAGCCTCGTCTATCTGGACGGCGATACGCCGCACGAGGTCCGGGCGGTCGAGGACTCGTCGCTGCTGGTCACCCTGCTCGTACGCCGCGAGTGACGGCGCTGGCGCCGCCCGGGCAACAGACAGCAATGCTGGTCCTGACGATCGGGCACTCGACCCGGCCGATCGACGTTTTCGTGGGCCTACTTGCCGCGAACGGCGTGACGCATCTGATGGATGTGCGCACGATCCCGAAGTCGCGCCACAACCCGCAATTCAACAGCGATGCGCTGGCCCGTTCGCTGCGCGACGCGGGCATCGCCTACACGCACGTCCCCGGCCTCGGGGGCCTGCGCCGCGCGCGGCCCGATTCGGCCAATGCGGCCTGGCGCAACCCATCGTTTCGCGGCTACGCCGATTACATGCAGACGCCGGCATTTGCCGAGCATCTCGCCGAGGTCATCGCGCTGGCCAAGAGCGAGCGCATCGCGCTGATGTGCGCCGAGGCGGTGCCCTGGCGCTGCCATCGCTCGCTGATCGCCGATGCGCTGGTTGCGCGCGGTGTCGCCGTCGAGGAAATCGTCAGCGAAACGCGGCG
>DATNAR010000411.1:0-3019 GCA_035607385.1 Casimicrobiaceae bacterium | reverse complement strand
GGGGCGGCGATCATGCCGGCGAAGGCCGCCAATGCGACGCCTGCGGCGAAGACCAGCGCGTGGATCCAGCGGATGTCGAGGCCGAGCGACGTCGCCATCTCGGGATTCGATGCCGCGGCCCGGATCATCATGCCGAAGCGCGTCTTCTGGATCGTCACGTACATCAACGCGGCAAGCGCCAGGCAGACGGCCGAGATGAACAGCCGATACACCGGATACGAAAGCGTGTCGGTCAGCGGCAGCGATGCGGCGAGGGCGGCTGGAATCGCCACGCTGTGCACATCGTCGCCGACGATGATGCTGCGCAGCTCCTCGAAAACGAGGATCAGTCCGAAGGTCAGAAGGACCTGGTACAAATGATCGCGGCGGTACAGGCGGCTGATCAGCGCCCATTCGAGGACCAGGCCCAGCGCGGCGGAAACGACGATGCCCAGAGGTATCGCCAGCCAGAGGCTTCCGGTCAGCGACGACAGCGTGAACGCGAGGTAGGCCCCGATCATGTAGAAGCTGCCGTGGGCGAGATTGATCACGCCCATGATGCCGAAGATCAGCGTCAGGCCGCTCGCGACCAGGAACAGCAGCAGGCCGTATTGCACGCTATTGAGGATCTGGATCAGCCATTCCACGGCACGGGTCCGTCATGCGCGCCGGCATCGACGCATAGCCTGCACAAAAAAGAAGCGGGGACGACCGCCCCCGCCGGAATAGCGCGCGAACAAGTGCTAGGCAGCGGCCATCCGGCAGCCGCGCGCCGGGTCTTCCAGCGCTTTCCATGCGACGCCGATCACCTGGTTCGCATTGCCCTCGACGCGGCGCAGGTAGATATCCTGGATCGGATTGTGCGCCTTCGACATCGTCCAGGGCCCTCGCGGGCTGTCGATCTTGACCTTTTCCAGTGCGCCGTACAACGCCTTCCTGTCGCCGAAGCTGCCCTTGACCGCGTTGAGCCCGCCGTGGAGCAGCAGCGCGGCGTCGTAACCCTGCACGGCATAGACGTCGGCCTGGATGCCGTACTTCTTGCCGTAGTTGTAGCGGAATTGCTTGTTCTTCGGGTTCTCGATTCCGTCGCCGTAATGCAGCGTCGTCAGCAAGCCCTGTGCGGACGCACCCTGCGCCTCGAGCGTGCCGTCGGTGAGAAAGCCCGAGCCGTAGAGCGGGATTTTTTCCTTCAGGCCGGCCGCCGCGTAATCCTTGGTGAACTTGACCGCGCCGCCGCCGGCGAAAAAGACGAACACGGCATCGGGCTTGAGCGAAGCGATCTCGGTGATGAACGGCTGGAACTCGACGTTCGGAAACGGCAGGTACATTTCCTTGACGATAGCCCCGCCGGCCTTGGTGAACGCCTCCTTGAAGCTTTCGATCGATTCCTCGCCGGCGCCGTATTTCCAGGTCAGCGTGACGACCTTGCGATGACCCTTGTCGTACATCACCTTGCCCATCGGGTGCGCCGGCTGCCAGTTGGAGAACGACGTGCGGAAAATGTTCGGCGCGCACTGGCCGCCGGTCGCAGCGTTGGCGCCCGCGTTCGGGATGATCAGCAGCGTTCCGTTGTCGCGGGCGACCTTGACCATCGCCATCACGACGCCCGAATGCACGGTGCCGATCAGCACGTCGACCTTGTCGCGCTGGACGAGCTTGTTCGCGTTGTCGGTCGCCTTCGACGGTTCCGACTCGTCGTCGACGGTGAAGTACTCGATCGCACGCCCGCCGACCATGCCGCCGCTCTCCTCGACCGCGAGATTGAAGCCCTGCGTGATCGCCGTGCCGAGCGCCGCGTACGTTCCCGTATACGGCAGCATCATGCCGACCCTGAGCTTGGCGGTCTGCGCGCGCGCGATCGACGGCGTGAGACCGCCGATCGCGGCGGCCGATGCGAGAAGTCCTGCCTGCTGGATGAACTGGCGCCGGTCTGTCATGGGGGTCTCCTCCGAGGTTTTGATCTTGTCGGCGCTGCGATGGTAGCAGCGGGTTGGCATTCCGTCATGTGCTGGTGCCCTGCGCGGGTGTGCGCAGCTTGAAACGCTGGATCTTGCCGGTCGCGGTCTTCGGCAGATCCGTGACGAATTCGATCCAGCGTGGATATTTGAACGGTGCGAGCAGCGTCTTGACGTGATCCTGCAGCGCCGCGGCGAGCGCGGGCCCCGCAGCGTGGCCGGGCTTGAGCACGACAAAGGCCTTCGGCTTGATCAGCTCGCTGGCATCGGCACAGCCGACGACGGCGGCTTCGAGGACCGCCTCGTGCGTTGCCAGCGCGGCCTCGACCTCGAACGGCGACACGTACACGCCCCCGACCTTGAGCATGTCGTCGGTCCGGCCGCAGTAGACGTAGCGCCCGTCGGCATCGACGATGTATTTGTCGCCGCTGCGGGTCCAGGGTCCGAGAAACGTCGCCAGGCTCTTGGCGCGGTTGTTCCAATAATACGGCGAGCTCGTCGGTCCGCTGACCTGGAGCTCGCCGATCTCGCCGGGCGCGACCGGAGCGCCTTGCTCGTCGACGACGCGGAGATCGTAGCCGGGCACCGGCCTGCCGGTCGTGCCGTAGCAGACGTCGTCCGGACGATTGGACAGGAAGATATGCAGCATCTCGGTCGAGCCCAGCCCGTCGAGGATGTCGACGCCGGTCTTGTCGCGCCAGCGCTTGCCGAGGTCCGCCGGCAGCGCCTCGCCGGCGGAAACGCAGCGGCGCAGCGCGAGCCGGTCGCGCGCCGGAAACTCGGCGCTGGCCAGCATCGCCGCGTACAAGGTCGGCACGCCGTAGAAAATCGTCGGCCGCTCGGCGACCAGACGCTTGAACACCGCCGCCGGCGTCGGCCGCTCGGCCATCAACACGCTGGTCGCGCCGACCGCGAGCGGAAAAGTCAGCGCGTTGCCCAGCCCATAGGCGAAGAAGAGCTTGGCCGCGGAGAACACCACATCGTCCGGTGCGATGCCGAGCACCGGGCGCGCGTACAGCTCCGCGGTGTGGATCAGGTCGGAATGCAGATGCACGGCACCTTTAGGGCTGCCGGTCGATCCCGAC
>DATNAR010000410.1:0-11100 GCA_035607385.1 Casimicrobiaceae bacterium | reverse complement strand
CGCCGCCCAGGAGCAGCAGGTTCTGACCGAGGTGACCAACGCCCGGGCCAGCGTCGGCAGCATCAAGGCGACACCGGAACTGCTCAACGATCCGGCGGCGTTCGCCCGGTTCCAGGCCGCGCAGGGCGAGCTGCAGTCCGCTCTATCCCGGTTGCTGGTCGTCTCGGAAAACTATCCGCAGCTGAAGTCGGACGCGCTGTTTCGCGACCTGACCGCGCAGCTCGAGGGGACGGAGAACCGTATCACCGTCGCGCGGAACAGGTTCATCAAGGCCGTGCAGGATTTCAACACCACGGTTCGGTCGTTTCCGACCAACCTGACGGCGATGCTGTTCAAGATGGAAGTGAAGCCGAACTTCACCGTCGACAACGAAAAGGCGATCAGCGCACCGCCGAAAGTCGATTTCACCAAGCCGCCGGCGCAACCGGCCCCTGCGCCAGCACCGGCGCCGAAGAGCTGAGCAGCGCACGCCGCACGGTGACCCGAGCGGCGTGCGGCGCTCGCGCCGTTCGATGATCGATTCCCGCCTGCTCGGCCGCGGCCTGGTCGTGATGCTGGCGCTCGCCATGCTGGCGCCGTTCGCCGCCGGCGCCGCCGACGCGCCGAAGGACGGCCTCGTGCCCGTCCCGCCGCTGACCAGCGCGGCCACCGACCAGACCGGCACGCTTTCCGCGTCCGAGCGACAGGCGCTCGAGTCGAAGCTGCGCGACTGGGAAGCGCGCACGACCAACCAGCTGGCCGTGCTGATCGTGCCGACGACCGCGCCGGAGCCGATCGAGCAGTACTCGCTGCGCGTCGCCGAGGCGTGGAAGATCGGCCAGAAGGGAAAGGACAACGGCGCGATCCTGCTGGTCGCCAAGAACGACAAGCGCATCCGGATCGAAGTCGGCTACGGCCTCGAGGGTGTGCTGACCGACGTCACCTCGCGCCGGATCATCGCCGAAAACATCGCTCCCGAATTCAGCAAAGGCAATTTCGCCGCCGGCATCAACGCCGGCGTCGACCGCATCATCGCCGTCGTCGATGCCGGGGAGCCGCTGCCGGCATTGACGCCGCAGCGCAAGGCGGCGCCGTCCCGCCATTTCGATTTCGGCACGATGCTGATCGTGCTGCTGGTCGCGGTCCCGATCCTGGGCAGCGTGCTGCGCTCGGTCTTCGGCAAGGTCGGGGGTTCGCTGCTGGGCGGCGGCATCGTCGGCGCGATCGCATGGTTTGTCGCGAGCTCGCTGCTGATCGCGGGCGTGGCCGCAGTCATCGGCTTCATCGTCATGCTGTTCAGCGGCATCTCCGGCCGCGGTGGCCCCGGCATATTCATTCCGAGCGGCGGCGGCGGATTCGGCGGCGGAGGGTTCGGCGGCGGCGGCGGTGGGTTCAGCGGGGGCGGTGGCAGCTTTGGCGGCGGCGGCGCATCCGGCGGGTGGAACTAGGAACTTTCGATGAGCACCCTCGCCCAGCGTCCCTATCGTTTCTGGCGGCACCTCTTCACCGATCACCGCACGGCGCGGCGCGTTTTTCCACCGGCGGCGCTGGATCGAATACAGCGTGCAATCGCCCAAGGTGAATTGAAACACGTCGGCCAGGTTTGCTTTGCCGTCGAGGCCGCGCTGCCGCTTTCGCTGGTGCTGCAGCGGGAGACGCCGCGGGCGCGCGCCCTCGAGACGTTCTCGCGGCTGCGCGTCTGGGACACCGAGCACAACAGCGGTGTGCTGGTGTACGTGCTCCTGGCCGACAAGGATGTCGAAATCGTCGCCGACCGCGGCATTCATCGCAAGGTGGGCGAGGCCGCATGGCGGGACATCTGCCAGACGATGGAGTCCGCGTTCGGCGAAGGCCGTTTCGAGGCGGGCGCGGTCGCCGGCATCGAAGCGGTCAGCGCGCTTCTCGCCCGGCATTTCCCGCGCTCGGAAGCCGGCGGGAACGAGCTGTCCGACCAGCCGGTGATGATCTAGAGCCCGATCGACGGCTCGATTCCCCGCGGCGCCTACGCCTTGGTGCCGCGCGTGGCCGCGCCGCTGCGGGAACGATCGCCGCCGGCGAGCAGTTGCAGCAGGTCGGCAGTGGCGACGTTGATCCTGTGCCGCCACATGACCAGCGCCATCGTCCCGGCGACGAACAGTCCGAACAGGATGATGACTTCGTTCGTCGACAGGCCCAGGAAGACCAGCAGCGCGTAGAACGACAGCATCACCAGCACGCCGATGTTCTCGTTGAAGTTCTGCACGGCGATCGAATGGCCGGCGCCCATCAGCACGTGCCCGCGATGCTGCAGCACCGCGTTCATCGGCACGACAAAGAACCCGGCCAGCGCGCCGATCAGCGTCATCAGGAGCACCGACGTTTCGAGCTTCTGCACGAAGATCATGACGATGACCGCTATCCCCATCAGCACGCCGAGCGGCAGCACCTTGACCGCATTCTTCAGCGACACGAAGCGCGCCGCGGCAACCGCACCGAGCGCAATGCCGATGGCGACGACGCCCTGAAGATACGAGGCGCGGGAAAGGTTGTAGCACAGGTGCGACGCCGCCCAGTCGATGACGATGAATTGGAGGGTTGCGCCTGCGCCCCAGAACAGCGTCGTCGTCGCCAGCGAGATCTGCCCGAGCTTGTCGCGCCAGAGCAGCGCGCAGCAATGGCCGAATTCGCGGATCAGGAAGATCGGATTCTTGCTCGGCATCCGGTGGTCGACGCCGGTGTCGGGGATGTACCAGTTGAACAGCGCGGCGATCGCATAGGTCGCCATGATCACCGCGATCGCGGCCTCCGGAGGCGTATCGATGCCGGTGTCGATGCGAGGGATGTCTACCGCCAGCAGCGCGCTGGACACCGGTCCGCTGATCAGCGCGCCGCCCATCAGGACGCCGAGGATGATCGACACGACCGTCGTTCCTTCGATCCAGCCGTTGGCGACGACGAGCTGCCGCGGCGGCAGCAGTTCCGTCAGGATCCCGTACTTTGCCGGCGAGTACGCGGCCGCGCCGAGGCCGACGATCGCATACGCGACCAGCGGGTGGAACATCATCAGCATCAGCGAGCAGCCGACGATCTTGATGCCGTTGGTTATCAGCATCACGCGGCCTTTGGGCATCGAATCGGCCAGCGCACCGACCAGCGGCGCCAGCAGGACGTACGATACGACAAAGCACTGCTTGAGCGCCGGCGTCATCCACGCGGGCGATTCGAGATCGCGCAACAATTGGATTGCCGCGACCAGCAGCGCGTTGTCGGCGAGCGACGAAAAAAACTGCGCCGCCATTATCGTGTAGAACCCGGCCTTCATTGTCCTCAGTAGGCGCGTGCGCTCTTATAAGCGTTGCACCGGCCGAAGCCAGGAGGCGCACGCAGCGCTTGTGTATAATCGAAAGAACCGGCCGGCGCTTGCGGCTCGCGCCTTATACCACGTTTCCTCTTTTCAGACCAAACCGCCCGGCCAAGGTTCGCCAATCGCCCTGCGCCCGTTTCGACCGTGACGCGTCCGATCCTCGCACAGATCAATCTCGCCGCACTGCGCGCCAATCTTCGCGTCGCGCGCGAACGCGCGGCAGGTGCGCAGGTTCTGGCCGTCGTCAAAGCCAATGCCTACGGGCACGGGCTGATGCGTGTGCTGCCCTCGCTGGCCGATGCCGACGGCCTTGCGCTGCTCGAGCTCGACGCGGCCGTCGTACTGCGCGAGCAACACTATGCGCGCAGAATTCTGCTGCTCGAAGGTTTTTTTGGCGCCGGCGAGTTGCCGGAGATCGCAGCGCGCCGGCTTGCGGTTGTCGTGCACCACAACGAGCAGGTGCGCATGCTGGAGTCGACAAGTCTTGCCCGTCCGCTCGAGGTGTTCATCAAGGTCAACACCGGGATGAACCGCCTCGGATTCAAGCCGGACCAGGTGCGCGATATCGCCGAGCGCCTGTCGCGCGCAACCAGCGTCGCCGCGCTGCGCCTGATGACGCATCTTGCGCGCGCCGACGAGGACGACGGCGTGCAGGAACAGCTGCAGGCGTTCGAGCGCGCGTGCAGCGGTCTGTCGTATCCGCGCTCGGTGGCCAACTCCGCCGGCGTCGTCAGGTACGACACGGTCGGCGGCGAATATGTCCGTCCCGGCATCATGCTGTACGGTTCATCGCCGTTTCCGTACGACACGGCGGACATGCTGGGACTCAAGCCGGTGATGACCTTGCGCAGCGAGCTCATCGCTGTCCAGGACCTGAAGGCCAACGACAGCGTCGGCTATGGCGGAGGCTATACGGCCGCGCGCGCGCACCGCATCGGCGTGATCGCCTGCGGCTATGCCGACGGTTATTCGCGCCACGCGCCGAACGGCACGCCGGTTCTCGTCTGCGGCAAGAAGGTCCGCACTGCAGGCCGCGTGTCGATGGATTTGATGACCGTCGACCTGTCCGACGTGCCCGAGGCCGGGATCGGCAGCCCCGTGGTGCTCTGGGGCGAAGGGCTTTCGGTCGATGACGTCGCGGCCGCGGCCAGCACCGTCGGCTATGAGCTTCTCTGCGCGGTGACTCCCCGCGTGCCGTTCGTGACTACCGAGGTCGGCAGCGTCGACATCGAGCTCTAGAGGACACCACTTGTATATCGTCGTCACCGGCGCCGCCGGATTCATCGGCTCGAATCTGATCAAGGCGCTCAACGCGCGCGGCGAAAGCCAGATCATCGCCGTCGACAACCTGCAGCAGGCCGACAAGTTCCGCAACCTGGTCGACTGCGAGATTGCCGAATACTTCGACCAGGACGAATTTCCGGCCCGCCTGATCGACGGCGACTTCGATGACGACATCGCGGCGGTCCTGCACCAGGGCGCCTGCTCGGACACGATGCAGACCGACGGGCGCTACATGCTGGCCAACAACTACCGGTATTCGATGCTGCTGCTGCAGCACTGCCAGGACAACGACATTCCGTTCCTCTATGCGTCGTCGGCCGCGGTATACGGCGCCGGCCGCGATTTTCGCGAAGAATCGGCCGCCGAGGCCCCGCTCAACGTGTATGGCTATTCGAAGCTGCTGTTCGACCAGCATGTGCGCCGGACGCTGCCGGAACGGACCGCACAGATCGCCGGCTTCCGCTATTTCAACGTCTACGGACCGCGTGAAGCCCACAAGGGAAGGATGGCATCGGTCGTCTGGCATTTTTTCAACCAGTACCGCGACACCGGCAAGGTTCAGCTGTTCGAGGGCTCGGCTGGCTACGCCGCAGGCGAGCAGCGGCGCGATTTCATAAGCGTCGACGATGTGATCAAGGTCAACCTGGACTTCCTCGACCATCCTCAGCGCTCGGGCATTTTCAACGTCGGGACCGGCAGCGCCGCGAGCTTCAACGCCGTGGCTGCGGCGACGATCAATGCCTGCCGCGAAGTCGATGGCGCGCCGGCGCTGTCGTTCGACGAATTGCATCGCACCGGAGCGATCGAATACGTGGGCTTTCCGGCTGGGCTCGCCGGCCGATACCAGAGCTTCACGCAGGCCGACCTCGGCCGCCTGCGCGCCGCCGGCTACACCGCGCCGATGACCGGCATCGAGCAGGGCGTTCCTGACTATGTCCGGGCGCTGCTTGCGGCAGCCGAGGTCAACCCCTAGCATCGCTCGCGCGTTTCGAAGTGTCCGGGGAAGAACCGGGCATCGACCACCTAGGGGGAAACAACCATGAAGAGACTCTTGCTGCTGCTGGTGACCGTGCTGTTCTCGGCGCTGGCCTTGGCGGCGGTGAACATCAATACGGCCGACAGGGCCGAGCTCGAGGCGCTGCCCGAGATCGGACCGGTCAAGGCACAGGCGATCATCGACTATCGCAACGCCAACGGTCCGTTCAAGTCGCCTGAAGAGGTCATGAAGGTGACCGGCATCAAGGAGGGCACGTACGGCAAGATCAAGGGGCTGATCTCGGTCACCGGAGCGTCGACGCCGTTGCCCTCCGCCGCGCCGGCCAAAGCCGCGACGCCCGCACCGGCACCCGCGCCGACCGCCGCACCCGCCCCCGCGGCCCGGACAGCCGCGCCGGCAGCAACGCCTCCGGCAACCGGAGCAGCCGCTCCAGGCACCAGCGCCGCGCCGGCCAAGGACGCCAAGATGACCAAGAAGGAAAAGGCCGCGGCCGACAAGGCGGCGAAAGCCAAGGCGAAGGAAGACGCGGCCAAGGCCAAGGCGGATGCCGCCAAAGCGAAAAAGGAGGCGGCCACGGCGAAGGCGGACGCGGGCAAGGCGAAGTCGGACGCCGCGAGCGCGAAGGCGGACTCGGCCAAGGCCGGCGCGGCGTCGACGACGGCAGCCAAGCCGACCAAGGCGGAAAAGGCGGCGGCGGACAAAGCCGAGAAGGCCAAGGCGAAGGAAGAAAAAGCCGCGGCCGCCAAAGCGAAAAAGGAGGCCGCGGCAGCGGAAGCCAAGGCGAAGAAAGACGCCAAGGCGGCGGCCAAGGCCGAGGAGAAGGCGAAGAAGTAGCGCGACGAGTTTCTTCGCTCCAGCATCGGAACCCGCAAACCCCGCATTCGCGGGGTTTGCCTTTTCTGCGGATCCGATCCGGTGCGCGTCGGGATCGGGTCATTCGTCGCTCGGGTAAAATGGCGACGTGTACAAGACCATCGAAGAAACCGTCGGCAACACGCCGCTCGTCCAGCTGCAGCGCATGGCCGCGGCATCCGGCAATGTCGTGCTGGCCAAGCTCGAGGGCAACAATCCGGCGGGATCGGTCAAGGATCGTCCGGCCCTGTCGATGGTGGCGCAAGCGGAGAAGCGCGGCACGATCAAGCCCGGCGACACGCTGATCGAAGCGACCAGCGGCAACACCGGGATCGCGCTGGCGATGGCGGCCGCGATGCGCGGCTTCCGGATGATCCTGGTGATGCCCGAGCATTTGTCGCTCGAGAGGCGACAGACGATGAGCGCGTTCGGCGCCGAGATCGTGCTGACGCCGAAGGCCGGCGGCATGGAAACCGCGCGCGACGTCGCCGAGCGCATGCGTGACGACGGCAAGGGCATCATCCTCGACCAGTTCGCCAATCCGGACAATCCGCTTGCGCACTACGAGGGAACCGGCCCGGAGATCTGGCGCGATACCGGCGGCCGGATCACGCATTTCGTCTCGAGCATGGGCACGACCGGCACGATCATGGGCGTGTCGCGGTACCTGAAGGAGCAGAATCCGGCGATCGAGATCATCGGCTGCCAGCCCGACGAGGGCTCGCAGATTCCCGGCATACGCAAATGGCCGGAGGCGTACATGCCGAAAATCTTCGACCGAAAACGCGTCGATCGCATCGAAAACGTGTCCCAGGCGGACGCCGAAGCCACGGCGCGGCGGCTTGCGCGCGAGGAGGGAATCTTCGTCGGCATATCTTCCGGCGGTGCGTGCGCGGTCGCGCTCCGCGTCGCCGACGAGGTCAAGCACGCGACGATCGTCTTCGTCGCCTGCGATCGCGGCGACCGCTATTTGTCGAGCGGAGTTTTCCCTGCCTAGGGCGCGATCGCGGCGCCCGTGTGCGTCGCGCGCACCGCTCTGCCCACGATGACGCCCACCCTCGTTTTCGACATCGAGACGGTGCCCGATATTACGGGCTTGCGCCGGCTGAATCGTCTGCCCGCCGCCTTGTCGGACGCCGAGGTCGCAACCTGGGCGGCGCAGCAGCGGCGGGCGGTGACCGGGGGCGATTTTCTGCCGCTGCATATGCAGCGCATCGTCGCCATCGCCTGCGGCTTGCGCGAAGGCAGCACGTTCCGCGTCTGGTCGCTCGGCGAGCCGGGCGACGCCGAGGCCGAGCTGATCCGCCGTTTTTTCGACGGCATCGATCGCTACACCCCGCAGCTGGTTTCCTGGAACGGCGGCGGGTTCGATCTGCCGGTGCTCAATCATCGCGCGCTGATCCACGGCGTCAGTGCGGCGCGATTCTGGGACTGGGGAGACGACGACCGCGAATTCAAATTCAACAGCTATCTCGGGCGCTTTCACACGCGGCATCTCGATCTGATGGACGTGCTGTCGATGTACCAGCCGCGGGCGAGCGCCGGCCTGGATGCGATCGCGCGCCTTTGCGGCTTTCCCGGCAAGCTGGGCATGGACGGCAGCGAAGTCCATGCGGCATTCCAGGCGGGCAAGATCGATGAGATCCGCTGTTATTGCGAAACCGACGTGATGAATACCTACCTCGTCTACCTGCGCTTCCAGCTGCTGCGCGGGACGCTGTCCGCGGCACAATACGCGACCGAGCTGTCGTTTGCGCGCGAGAAGCTCGCCGCCACCGGCGCGCCGCATTGGCGCGAGTTCATCGCCGCCTGGGACGCCAATGCGCAGGCTGCGGGAAGCAGCGGCTAGGTTTTGAGAAGCGGCAGAGGCGTGAATCGGCCGCCGAGAGGGCCGGTCGACGGGACGTTCCACCAGCGATCGAGCGCCGTCGCGTAGACGCTGCGAAAATCGATCGAGTATCCGGTATTGCCGTCGCCGGACAGGCGGGCGAGCGAAGGCTGCTCGCCGTACAGTCCGCCGGCGACGCGGCCGCCGAAAACGAAATGCGTGCTGGCGGTGCCGTGATCGGTGCCGTTGGACAGATTCTCCTTGGGCCGGCGGCCGAATTCGGCATAGGTGAGCACCAGCGTATCGTCCCAGCGCTTGAGCTCGCCGAGCGCATCTTTCAGCGCGACGACACCCGCTGCCAACTCGCCCAGCAGTCGCGCCTGGATCGGCGCCTGCGCGCTATGCGTGTCATAGCCTGTCTGCGTCACGCGCACGACCGCCACGCCCGGACGGTTGGCAACGACCTGGCAGGCGGTCCGGATCGCGTTGCCGAACGGACTCTGCGGGAAGCTCGCCTTGAACGCGTAGTCGGATTTAAGACGCGCGGCGGCCTGGACGATGTCGGCTTCGACCTTCAGGATGTGCTGCAGTGCCTTGTTGTTCGCTTGTCCTTCGGCCGTGGCGAAGCGCGCCTGGCGCAGGAACTGCTCGGTATTGGACAGCGCGATCGCACGCGTGCCGCCGCCCGAAAGCGGGCCCAGATCGGGCGAGCCGACGATCACCCCATCGGCGGCGAAGTCTGCCGGCGTCGGCGCCAGCGCGAACGTGCGCGTCAACCAGCCGTCCTGCAGATACTGATGGCTGCCCGACGCCGTGTCCCAGATCTCGATCGAGCGGAAATGCGACAGGTTCGGCTCCGGATAGCCGACGCCCTGCAGCACGGCAAGCTCGCGATCGCGCCACAGCGGCAGAAGCGGCGCGAGGGCGGGGTGCAGGCCGACCGAATCGGAAAGCTGAACGACCGAATCGCGCGCGATGGCGAGCTTCGGGCGCAAGGCGTAGTACGCCGGATCGGCGAACGGAACCAGCGTGTTTAGCCCGTCGTTGCCGCCCTTGAGCTCGATCAGTATCAGCAGGCGGCGGTAATCGGCGCCTGCCGGTGCGGCGCCGAAAGCGAGCTTGGCGGCAAGCCCCGTGCCGGTGATCGGCGCGGTCGCGGCGAGCTGGAGAAAACGGCGTCGATCGATCATTCGGGCTCCTCCGGGCGCTGGCTCATTTGAGCTCGTAGGCCGCATCGAGCACGAGCTCGCGCAGCATCGCCAGCGGCTCGGTCGCTCGCGGCGCCGTCTGCGGTGCGACGGCGAACAGCAGCTTCACCGCGTCATCGCTGCGCTGGTTCGCATCGGCCGGCGCTTTCCACTGCGCGAACCACGCCGCGCTGTCGAACTGCACGCTGCGCACACCGCGATCGACGGCGCGCAGCAGGCGGGCACGGCGCGCCTGCTCGCTCTCTTCGGTCGCTTGTGGAAACGGCGTACGATCGGAAGCCATCATCGCATCGCCCGGCATCGAGCGCGGCATGCCGGCGGCTCCGCCTTCGGCGCGCATCAACCGGTCGAGGAACTGCTTGCGCGCCAGCAGGGTGCTGGTGTTGATCCACGCCTCCTGTCCCGGCCACCCCTTGACGTTCGGCGGCGAGAACAGGTTCTGTCCCATGCCGGCGGCGGCGACGGCGAACGGGATCGTATCGCCCGGATGCATGCCGAACTGCCGCATCGTGCCGACGATGAGGTCGACCGGCGACTTGACCAGCGTGCCGCGGTTTTGGCGCGCATAGAAGGCGTCCGACGTCAGCAGCGCGTACAGCGCGGTCTTGATGTCGTAGCCGGAATCGCGGAAACGCGCGGCGACGCGCTTGACTTCGGTGGGGTCGGGATCGGGCGAGACGAACTCGCGCCACAGCTTGCGGCTGACGAATTCGGCGGTCGAGGGTTGCGCGAGCAGAATGTCGATGACGTCGTCGCCGTCGAAATTGCCGGTTCTGCCCAGCACCGTCTTGCTTCCGTAATCGTGCACGGCGCGGCGGAAGACGAACTCGCCGCGCTCGCGGTCGAGGCTCCAGCCGGTGAACGCGCGCGCCGCTTCCTTGACGTCGCGCTCGCCGTAGTTGCCTTCGCCCAGCGTAAAGAGCTCCATCAATTCGCGCGCGAAATTCTCGTTCGGCGCACCCTTGCGATTCTGGGCGCTGTCCAGGTAGATGATCATCGCCGGATCGCGGGCGACGGCGTGCAGCATCGCGCCGAAGTTGCCGAGCGCTTGCGCGCGCAGCGTGGCGTTTTGCCGGTACATGAGCTCGGCGAGCTTCACCTTCTGCTGGCTGGACACGAAATGGTTGTGCCAGAACAGCGTCATCCGCTCGGTCAGGGGCGAAGGCGTCGACAGCATTTCGCCGATCCACCAGCCGCGCAGCGCCAGGCCCTCCCGGACCTGCTGCTGGCGGAACATCTTGAGCTCCTCGTCGGACGCGCCGGCGCCGCGCCGCGGATAGTGCAGCGGTCCGGGCGCGACCATCGCCGCCGGCGGCGGCGTCGACGCTGCGGTCCGCGCGGTGCCGAGCAGCGCCTTGGCCGCGTCTTCCCGCGACATGCCGGCGTAGTGTTCGATCTCGGCTTGCGTCGCGCCGAAGCCGGTGCGGTTGAGGAGGTGCCTCGCATCGGCGTAGCCGAGGGCGTCGGCGCTCGCCGCATCGGCCGCGGGTGCGGCCAGCGACAGGATGACCGCGATGATGGCGAACGAGGTCGAAGCGCGCATGCGTGGCCTGGAGCCGGTCCGATCGGGAATCAACGGCCCAGTGTAGCGAGCTGTTGACCTTGCGGA
>DATNAR010000400.1:0-25548 GCA_035607385.1 Casimicrobiaceae bacterium | reverse complement strand
CGCCGTCCGCCACGGCAACGACTGCTCCGCCCCCGGAGCGGTGATTCCACGACTGCCAAGGTTACGACAGTCCTTTGGGATGTTCGATAGCTTCGCGCAAGTCGGCGACGAAGCGGGCCGCGGTCACGCCGTCGACGATGCGATGGTCCGATGACAGCGTGAATGTCGCCATCGGACGCAGCACGACCTGGCCGTCGCGGCCGACCGGCGTGTCGGCCGTGCGCCCGATAGCGAGAATCGCGCTTTCGGGCGGGTTGATGATCGCCGTGAACGCATCGACGCCGTACATGCCCAGATTCGAGATCGTGAACGTGCCGCCGCGCATGTCGTCCGGCACGATCTCGCGCGCTCGAACCGCGGCGCGCAGCCGCGCGAATTCGCGCGCCAGATCGTCCAGCGTGTGCGTCGGAACGTCGCGCAGCACCGGCACGAACAAGTCACCCTGGTCGTCGATCGCGACCCCGATGTTGACCCGGGCATGCAGGCGCACGGCGTCGCCTTCGATGCTGGCATTGAGCAGCGGGTGCAGCGCCAGGACGCGGCCGGCGAGATAGGCGAGCGCGACGGTGATGCTCGGGCGCGGGCGCTCCGCCGACTGCTGTGCACCGGGATGCCGCAACGCGGCCTGCAGCGCGCCCATGTCGATCTGCGCGGAGACGAAGAAATGCGGCGCGCTTCGCGCGCTTTCGGCAAGGCGCTGTGCGACGATGCGGCGGACAGGATTGAACGGGACCAGGCGATCGGCACCCGCGACGGCGCTCTTTGGCGCCCGGCCCGCGTGGGCGGCAACGTCCTTTTCGACGATGCGGCCGGCCGGCCCGGACCCTGTGACGCCGGCGAGATCCACGTCGAGCATGCGCGCCGCGCGGCGAGCGAGTGGCGTGGCGCGAATCGAGTCCGACGGCGAGACGGTCGCGGCCTCCACCGACGCCGCCGGCGTCGCTGAGGTCGCTGCGTGGCCGACAGCGTCCTCCTTCGTTGCGGATGACGACGGCGTCTTGGCGCGCTCCGCGGCGGCGGGTGACGATGCTCCCACCTCGGCGTCGGCATCGATCCAGCCGACGACCGTCCCGACGGCGATGGGCTCGCCGGTGATCGGCGCCAGGTCGCGAATGACGCCGGTGCCTGGAGATTCGACCTCCATCACCGACTTGTTGGTCTCGATATCGAACAGGATCTGGCCCTGCCGCACGCGATCGCCGGGCGCCACCTTCCATTCGGTGATGATCCCGTCGTCCATGTCCATGTCGACCTTGGGCAGAATGACTTCGATCGGCATCAGGCCCGTCCCTCGCGCACCAGGCGGCGCGCTGCCGCGACGATATCGTCCTCCTGCGGGACCGCAGCCTTTTCGAGCACCGGATTGTACGGCAGCGGCACGTCGGCGCCGCCGAGGCGCGCGATCGGCGCGTCGAGAAAATCGAACGCATCGCTCTCGGCGATCATCGCCGAAATCTCGGCGCCTATGCCCATGATCTTGACGCCTTCGTAGACGATCAGCAGCCGGTGCGTCTTGCGCACGCTGGCGGCGATCGTCGAGAGATCGATCGGGCGCAGCGACCGCAAGTCGATCACTTCGGCGTCGATGTCCTCGGTGGCGAGGCGCGCCGCCGCCGCCGCGGCGCGGATCGCCATGATCGAGCTGCCGACGATCGTCAGGTCGCGCCCGGGGCGGCGCACCGCCGCCTTGCCGATCGGCACGCGATACGCTTCCTCCGGCACCGGCCCCCGCGTCTTGTACAGCAGCTTGTGCTCGAAAATCAGCACCGGATTGGGATCGTCGATCGCCGCCAGCAACAGGCCCTTGGCGTCGTGCGGCGTCGACGGCTGCACGACCTTCAAGCCGGGCACATGGGCGAACCAGGCTTCGAGGCTCTGGCTGTGCTGCGCCGCCGCGCCGGTGCCCGAGCCGCCGGGCAGACGCACCACCATCGGCACCGTCGCCTTGCCGCCGAACATGAAGTGGATCTTCGCCGCCTGGTTGACGATCTGCTCCATCGCCAGCGTCACGAAGTCCGAGAACTGCAGCTCGAGCACCGGCTTCATCCCGGTAATCGCAGCGCCAACCGCGGCGCCGGCAATCCCCAGTTCGCTGATCGGCGTATCGATCACGCGCTCGGGCCCGAACTTGTGGAACAGGTCGCCCGAGACGCCGAACGCGCCGCCGTACACGCCGACGTCTTCGCCGAACAGGAAGACGCGCTCGTCGGCCTGCATCGCCTGCGCCAGGCCTTCGCGGATCGCCTCGGCGTACGACAGTTCCCGCGTTCCCGCCTCGGGGACGACGAGCTCAGTCGGCATACACGTCGCGCGCCAGCTGGGCGGGATCGGGGTCGGGACTCGCTTTGGCGAATTCCACCGCCTCGTCGATCATCTTCTGCGCCGCCTGTTCGATCGCGAGCAATTCGTCTTCGGCGAAGCGGCCCTGCGCAACGAGCTCGCGCTCGAGTCGGCGGATCGCATCCTTGTCGCGCCAGGCCTCGATTTCCTCCTTGCTGCGATAGAGGTTGCGATCGCTCTTCGAGTGCCCGCGCAGCCGGTAGGTCTTGCATTCGAGCAAGGTCGGCCCACCGCCCTGCCGGGCGCGTTCGATTGCCGGCCGTGCGGCGGCGACGACCGCGGGCAGGTCGTTGCCGTCGACGGCGACACCCGGCATCGCATACGCCGGCGCGCGGTCGGCGACATTGGCCACCGCCATCGCGCGAGCGATGTCCATCGACATGCCGTACTTGTTGTTTTCGCAGACGAACACGATCGGCAGGCGCCAGATCGATGCCATGTTGAGCGACTCGTGGAAGGCGCCCTCGTTGGCGGCGCCGTCGCCAAAAAACACCATGCAGACGCGATGCTGCTTTTGCGCCTTGATGCTCATCCCGACACCGACGGCGATCGGCAATCCGCCGGCGACGATCCCATTGGCGCCCAGATTGCCGCCCTCGACGTCGGCGATGTGCATCGAGCCGCCGCGGCCGCGGCAATAGCCGTTTTCCTTGCCGAAGAACTCGGCGAACATCCGCGCCGGTTCGGCGCCTTTGGCGATGCAATGGCCGTGGCCGCGATGCGTGGAAAGAATGTAGTCGTCGCGGGCGAGCTCGAGCGTCGACCCGACCGCGCTCGCTTCCTGCCCGATCGACAGATGCATGGTGCCGTGGATCAGGCCGCGCATGTAGCTCGCCTCGGCAGCCTCCTCGAACTTGCGGATCAGCTGCATCCGCGACAAGGCGACGCGCAGCGCATCGTCGGCCAGCGCGGCGAGCTCGGGACGCTCGGGCGCCTGCGTGGCGGTGCGGCTGCCGGGAGCGATCGCCACGATCAGACCGCCGCGGCGCAAGCCGCCGAGCGATTGCGCCGCGGCGATTTCATGATGCGACGGCGACGGCGGGCTCGTCGCTCGCGGCGCGGATCAACGCATCCTGCGCGCGGCGCACCTGGACGATCTTGAGCGCTTCGTCCGGCGCGCAATTGGCGTAGGTCAGGAGTTCGCCCTTGGCGATCGGCATCCTGGTGACGGCGCCCTGCGCGAGTCCCAGCGGCAATGCGTCGCGCGCGAGCGCGTCGGCGCGCGACAGCGCAAAGCCCCGGTAGCAATATTCGCCGATGGCGTCGAGCTTTTCCCCGACGGCGAGATCGCGCTTGGCGCGCGCGCCGACTTCGGCAGAGGGCACCGGCAGCGGCCGCATATGGCTTTGCCCGAACAGCACGGCGGCGGCCGCCGACAGTGGCACCTCCAGGCTGGTCAGATGGTAGGGGCGGAAGAACGTGTAGTAGGGTCCCTCGCCGAGGTGCAGATCGTTCATCCGCTCGCGCAGCCGCGGGTGGCGCATTTCCGCGACGACGAACACGCCCGGCGCGACCCCGGGAGACACGGTGAAATCGACGACGCCTTTGCGCGACAGCAAGCCGCCTTCCTCGCGCGGGCACAGCACCTTGTGCAGCGAGGCCAGCGGCGCGTCGGGCCCGTGCATGCCCGGGATGTCGGGGACGAGCCCGGTGGCGTTGGCGATCGCCACCATTTCGACCATTGTCTTCGAGCCGTCGACGAATTCGACCAGCATGCGCGGATTCATGTTGCGCCGCTTCGCTTCCTCGACGTACGCGTCAGGCGTCGCGTCGATGCGAAATGCGTTGTTCTTGCCCTTGCCGGCAGCGACGATCGGATAGCCGAGACCGCGCACGAAATTGATCAGTTCCATCGTCGCCGAGGGCTCGTCGCCTGCGCCCAGCGTATAGACGACGCCGGCGGCCGCCGCCTTCGCGGCGAGGTAGGCGCCGATAGTGACGTCGGCCTCGACGTTCATCATCACAATGTGCTTGCCGGCGGCGATCGTCGCCAGCGCCACCTCGGCCCCGACGTTCGGATTGCCGGTCGCATCGATGACGACGTCGACACCCTCCGCCGTGCACACGTCGCGGTGCGAGCGCACGACGGCGAGCTGGCGGCGCGAAATGGCGCGGGAGACCGCGGCGCTGCCTTCGACCAGCAGCGGTTCGAGCGCTCCGGTTCCCGCAATTGCCCGCGCGGCGAAGACGTTGTCGGGAATCGCGTCGGCCGCGGCAACGACATCGATGCCGGCCATCAGCGCGGTCTGGACGATGATGTCGGTACCCATCTGGCCGGCGCCGATCAGGCCGACGCGCACCGGCCGGCCCTCGATCTGGCGAAACTTCAGTGCCTCGGCGATCGAATCGCCCAGTCTTGGCATCGACGGGTCGGGCATGGCTCCTCGCAGCTGGGTCGGTCAGGACAGCATCCGGACTTTTGTATTATAGGCCGAACATATCTCCAGCCCAAGACCCGTCTAGGATAACAGCCGCCGGCACGGCCACGCGCCGCCGAGCGCTTGCCACTCGCGGGCAACGATGCCACGCTGCGCACCCCGAACGAAGGAAGCCGGCCGATGCCCGAGAACGAGCGACCCGCCGCCCGCGAGCCGGTAGCTTCGCCCGATCTCCGGGTCAGGGCGGCGTGGCTGTATTACGTCGAAGATATGACCCAGGAGCAGATCGCGCGGTTCATGAACATCAGCCGCGCCAAGGTGATCCGCTTGCTCGCGTCGGCTCGCGACAACGGCATCGTGCGGATTCGCATCGAGGACCGCGCCAGCGAGCAGATCGCGCTGGAACGCAAGCTGGTCGCCACCTTCGGCCTCGCCGACGCCGTCGTCGTGCCGGCGCCGGCCGCCACGACCGAGATCACCAGCGTCGTCGGACACGCCGCGGGCACGTATCTGAGCGACCAGATGAAGGACGGCATGTCGCTGGGCGTCGGCTGGGGCGCGACGCTGCATATGAGCCTCAACGCGCTGGGCGGGCAGCCTTGCCAGCGCCTGTCGGTGGTTTCGCTGCTGGGGGGAATGACGCACTCGCGCGCGGTCAATCCGTCGGCGGTCGCGGGGCGCATCGCCGACGCTTTCGGCGCCGATTGCTATCAGCTGACCGCGCCAGTCATGGTCGCCGACGAAACGGTTCGGGCGGCCCTGTGGTCCGAGCCGGGCCTGCGCGAGCTGCTCGAACGCGCGCGCCGCGTCGACTTGGCCCTCGTCAGCGTCGGCGATGTCAGCGAGGAGGCGACCTTGTTCCGCGAGGGCATACTGCCGCTCTCGGCGTTGGCGAGCCTGCAGGCTGCCGGGGCCGTCGGCGATGTCCTGTGTCACTTCATCGACGCCGAAGGCAACGTCGTCGACCATCCGGTGAACCGGCGCGTCGTGTCGGTCGACCTCGAGGATCTGCGGCGCGTACCCAGGGTCGTCGTGGCCGCAGGCGGGCGCCGCAAGGTCGCGGCGATACGCGCCGCATTGAAGGCCACCGGCGCCGGCGTGCTGATCACCGAGGAAGGCGCGGCGCGCGGTCTGCTCGGTATCTAGAGGACGTGCGAGTCACCGGCGACGCCCCGGTTGACGGGACTGCCCCCGGGTCGCTACGCTGGTCACGTGGTGTTTTCCCCGCGCGGCTTGGCCGCGTTTGCCTGGCTTCTCACCGTCTGCACGCTGGCATCCGCGCAGGGTGGCTCGCCGACGCCGTCGGCCGCTGCTCCGGCGGTCGAACCCGGGTGGAAACTGTCGACGGCGCTCGGGCCCGCCTACGCGCAGGGCAAGGCCGGCGAGCGATGGGCGGCGCTGATCCGGGAACGCTCGGGCGGGCGCCTCGCGGTCCGCCATTATCCGGGCGCGACCTTGTTCCAGCGCGACGCCTCCCGCGAGTTCGCCGCGCTGCGCGACGGATCGATCACCCTTGCCGTGGGCTCGACACTCGCCTGGTCGCGCGACGTCGCCGCGCTCAGCCTGATCGCGCTGCCGTGGCTTCTGCCCGGCGAGCAAGCGCTCGACGCGCTGCTGGACAGTCCGATCGGCGCGGAGCTCGGCGCGCAGCTGGAAGCGCTGGGCGTCGTCGTCGTTGCCTGGGCGTCGAACGGTTTCATCGAGATCGCCAGCAAGCGCGCATTGCGGGCGCCGGCCGACTTCGCCGGCTTGCGCGTCCGAACGTCAGGGCTCGCGCTGCTGGACCAGACGCTGGCGCGGCTGGGCGCCACGACCGCGGCGATGCGCGGCGCCGATGCGAGGGTCGCGGCGCTCGCGGGAAGCCTGGACGCCGAAGAGACGACGACCAGCGCATTCCGCGCTTCGCACGCAGCGGCCTCCGGTTTTTCGCATCTGCAATTGTGGGGAGCGCATGGCGACGCGCTGGTGTTCGCCGTCAATCGCCAGGCGTGGATGTCGTGGAGCACCGCCGACCGGGAACTGGTGCGTCAGGCAGCGCGCGACGCCGCCGCTGCGGCGAGGGCGCTGCGCGTGCGACAGGGCGGTGACGCCGCGCTGAGCGAGGCGGCGCGGCAAGGGACGACGGTGACTCGGCTGACCGAGGCCGGCAAGCAAGCGTTCCGCGATGCCACGCGGCCGGTATACGACCAGTGGGCGGCGGCGATCGGAGACGACCTGGTGCGCCGGGCGGAAGCGACGATCGCGGCGGCTGCAGCGACGCGGTAGACCGGGCTGCCGTCAATCGATATACCGGCCGAGCCGGACGGCGGTCTCGCCTCGCTTCGGATGCCGCGTCGGCATGATCAACACGCAGTCGTCGTGCGGCGTGGCGATCTTGGTCCCCCCATCGCTCGCGTAAACAGTCCCGGCGCGGGCGATCGTCTGCAGGCCGCGGACCGGTATCGTGAAGCGGAAGTCGTCGCTGGCGATGGTCACCGTGGCGGTGACTTCGACAACCCGCTGCAGCATATCGCGGCTGCCGTCGAGCTCGCGGGCGAGCCACGCCTCCTCGCCCATGCCGAAGTGGCGCAGAAAACGCAGCGTCACCTCGCGGGCGACGGCCGGTGCGCCCGCTTCCCAGTGCTGCCCGCATTCGATCAGCAACGCGCTGCGCGGATCGTCTTCGTCGTCGAAGAACGCGAAATCGCGCAGCCGGCGGCCGGCCGCATGCCCCGCGTCGACAACGATGTGCTCGGGCATTCCCAGCGCGCGCGCCAGTGCGACGCCCTTGCGGCGGCGCCCCGCCATCGCCAGAGGCAGACAGGGCTCGGACATCGAATGGATATCGAGCAGGAAATCGGCGCGCTCGTACAGCGGCCTCAATTCGCGGGCGCGCCTCAACTCGCTGCTGTCGCGCGGTCCGTCGAGCACCTCGGGTGTCCACAGGCGATTGAAATCCTCGTCGACGCAGCGCGATGCGAACGGCCGGGCGCGGTCGAAGCGAACGTAGGCATCGACGTTCGCGAATACGATCGACA
The DNA here is from genome assembly GCA_035607385.1 of Casimicrobiaceae bacterium. GTDB lineage: Bacteria > Pseudomonadota > Gammaproteobacteria > Burkholderiales > Casimicrobiaceae > PALSA-1003. The sequence continues at coordinate 17,813 of DATNAR010000400.1, read as the reverse complement.
GCGTACCGCGCACCGGACGGATCGCGTCCCGGAGCAGCCGGTCGAGCGCGATGGCGCCGCAGACCTCGTTGCCGTGCGTCAGTGCCTGGATGAGCACATGCGGCCCCGGGCGCGAAGCGTCGAACGTCCATACGTAGCGTATGCCGCTGTTGCCTGCGGCGTAGCGCCCAAGGTCGGGGAATGCCACCTCGATCGGCGGCAAGGACTGAGGCGGCGTTGCCGGCGGTTCGCCGGCCAGGCTCAGGTCGCGCAAATGCGGTCGGCGAGCCGCTGCATGAACGACTCGCACAGCGCGAGTTGTTCGAGCGAGATCCACTCGTTCGGCTGATGCGCCTGCTCGATGTGTCCGGGGCCGCAGATGACCGCAGCGATGTTGCTGCCCTGAAACAGCGATGCTTCGGTGCCGAACGAAACCTTGCCGAGGTCCTGCGAGCCGCCGCAGGCCCGACCCAGCTCGACAATCTCGCTCGCGCCGTGCGTTTCCAGCCCGGGTGTGGCCGAAAGGGTGCTGAACTCGATGTGGGTGTCCGGCGAGACCGCGTGCATTTCGGGCAGCAAGGTCGCGGCAAAACGGCGGACCTCGGCGAGCAGCGCATCGGGATCGTCGAACGGCAGGTGCCGGAACTCGAAATCGAAGCTGCAATCGCGGGGCACGATGTTGAGCGCGGTTCCACCGCGTATCACGCCGGTGTGGACCGTCGTGTACGGTACGTCGTACGCGGCGTCGAATCCGCCGCGATCGCGGAAGCGGCGTCCCATCTGGGTCAGGAACGTCACGATTTCGCAGGCGACCTGCACCGCATTGACGCCGCGCGGCGTCAGCGATGAGTGCACTTCGTGACCGCGCACGCGGCAGCGGAAGCTCTTCTTGCCCTTGTGCGCGACGATCAGACGCATCCCCGTAGGCTCGCCGACGATGCAGCCCGCGGGCTTGATTCCACGGGCAACGATGTCCTGCAGCAGGCGCCGCACGCCGACGCATCCGACTTCCTCGTCGTACGACAGCGCGAAATGCAGCGGACGGTCGAGGCCGCGGCTTACGAATTGCGGGACGAACGCGAGCCCGATCGCCGAAAAGCTCTTCATGTCGGCGACGCCGCGCCCGTACAGGCGGTCCCCCTTGATCGTCGCGGTGAATGGATCGGAATCCCAGGGCTGGCCATCGACGGGAACGACATCGGTATGGCCGGAAAGGACGATGCCGCCGGTCGTCGCGTTCCCGTCACGCGCAGGCAAGGTCGCGAACAGGTTCGCTTTGCGGTGCTCGTCGTCGAACGTCAGGGCTGCGTCGATGCCGTATCCGGCCAGGTATTCGCGCACCCAGTCGATCAGCGCCAGGTTCGATTCACGGCTGGTCGTGTCGAAGCCGATCAACGTCCGGATCAGCGGCATCGCCGTCAGTTGCGGGGTGACGGCTGTCGCGGCGGCGGGGGCATTCATGTTGCGGCTTTCGACGTGAGCAGGGAACAGGATAGAAACCGGGTGGGTCTATGTCAATGCCGATACGCTGATGCGAGGGAATATGGCGCCTGCCGTTTATCCGGATTCGATCAAGCGGGGAAGCTTGCGCCGCCGAGCGCTTCGTTGCTTCGCGCTCGCCGTCGTCGGCGCCGCCGTGCCCGCATGCGCGCAAACGACGCTGCCGATCGACAGGATCAGCCTGCCGCCCGGATTCAAGATCGAGGTGCTGGCGCGACTGGAGAATCCGCGCGAGATGGTGCTCGGATCCGAGGGCACGCTTTTCGCCGGATCGATGCGCGCAGGCAATGTCTACGCGATCAAATTGCAGCCGGGGGCCCCGGCGCGCGTGACGACGGTGGCTTCCGGTCTGGACCGGCCGATCGGCGTCGCCTTTCGCGGCGGCGCACTCTACGTCTCGGCCACCGACCGCGTGCTGCGTTTCGACGATATCGAACACCGGCTGGACTCGCCGCCGCAGCCGGTTCTGGTCAACAAGAACTTTCCGAACAGCGCGGGCCACGGCGGAAAGTTCATCGCCTTCGGGCCCGACGGCAAGCTGTATGTGCCGAGCGGCGCGCCGTGCAATATCTGCGAGCCCGACCCCGACCGATACGCCAACCTGATGCGCATGAACCCGGACGGGACCGCACTCGAGGTGTTCGCGCGGGGCATCCGGAACACCGTCGGCTTCGACTGGGACCCCGATACGCACGACATCTGGTTCACCGACAACGGACGCGACATGCTGGGCGACGACCTGCCGCCGGACGAGCTCAATCACGCTGCCAGGGCCGGCATGCACTTCGGCTACCCCTACTGCCACGCCGGCACGATCGCGGACCCCGAGTACGGCGGCAAGCATTCCTGCGCGGAATTCACCGCACCCGCGCAAAACCTGGGCCCGCACGTCGCGTCCCTCGGCATGCGTTTCTATACCGGGACACAGTTTCCAGCCGATTACCGCAAGCAGATATTCATCGCCGAGCACGGCTCATGGAATCGCAGCCGCAAGATCGGCTACCGCGTCTCGGTCGTGCGGCTCGAACGGGGGAGGGCGGTTTCGTACCAGCCGTTCGCGACCGGCTGGCTGCAGGGACAGCAGGCGTGGGGCCGCCCGGCCGACGTGCTCGTCATGCCGGACGGCTCACTGCTGGTTTCGGATGATTACGCCGGTGCGATCTATCGCATCAGCTATGCGGGACCGCGCTAGCGCCAGCCGTAATGGGCGCGCCAGTACGGGCGGTGATAGACATACGGACGCGCATAGACGACTCGCGGGCCATAAACCACCGGGGGATACACGACCGGGGCCCCATAGTAAGCGACCGGCGGAGCGTAGACGACCGGCGGCGCCGCATAAACGTACGAGTGCCCATAGCGCCCGTAGTTCGAATACCCGACGGCGAAGCCAGGCACCCCGATCGAAACGGCGAAATTGTCACGGGCTGAAGCGGTGGTCGCAACCGTCGCGCTGCCAATGGCGAGCGCCGCGGCGGCAGCTATCGTAGCGAGGCGAAGTTTCATTTAGCTCTCCTTGATCAGGAAAATCGCGAATGGCGCGACATCCTATTAACGACGGTTAGACGCCGGCGTTGACAGTGAGTTTCTCCGCAGGAACAGTCGGTTACAATCGGTTACGATTAGGCCTGCCCGCCGGCGCTTGCCGCCGGCGATCGAAGGAGTTTCCTTATGCCGCGGATGACGAAGTTCCTGGTGGCCCTGGCTGCCCTGACAAGCGCGCTCGCCGCCGGCCCTGCCGCCGCCGCGGACTTGACGATCGGCATCGGTGCCGACGTGACGGCGATCGATCCGCATTATCACAACGTGACGCCGAACAACAACGTCGCCGCGCACATTTTCGACTATCTCGTGCTGCGCGACGAGCGCCAGAAGCCGATTCCGGGGCTGGCCGAGTCCTGGCGCACGATCGATCCGTTGACCTGGGAGTTCAAGCTGCGCAAGGGCGTGAAATTCCACGACGGCGGCGAGTTCACGGCGGCCGACGTCGTCGCATCGATCGAGCGCGTGCCGCTGGTGCCGAACAGTCCGTCGCCGTTCACCGCGTACACCAAGCAGATCAAGGAAATGACGGTCGTCGACCCGTACACGATCCGCTTCCGCACCGCGGCCCCCTATCCGCTGATGCCCACCGACCTGACCCAGGTAGCGATCATTTCCGCCAAGGCGGCCAAGGCGAGCACCGAGGACTTCAACAGCGGCAAGGCGGCGATCGGCACCGGGCCCTACAAGCTGGTGCGCTATGCCAAGGGCGATCGCATCGATCTCGCGCGGCACGACGGGTACTGGGGCGGCAAGACACCCTGGGAAAAAGTGACCTTGCGGCTCCTGCCGAACGACGCCTCGCGGGTTGCGGCACTGCTCGCCGGCGACGTGCAGGCGATCGAGTACGTACCGACGTCCGACGTGACGAGAATCCGCGCCGACAAGCGCCTGAACGTGTACAAGATCATCGCCGACCGCCTGATCTATCTGCACATGGACAGCGATCGCGACGTCTCTCCATTCGTCACCGACAAGGATGGCAAGCCGCTGGCGAAGAATCCGTTGAAAGACGCCCGCGTGCGCAAGGCGATCTCCAAGGCGATCAACCGCAACGCGATCGTCGACAAGGTGATGGAGGGCGAGGCGGTGGCGGCGGGCCAGCTCCTTGCCGACGGCATGTTCGGCACGACCAGGAACCTCAAGGTCGAGCCCTACGATCCCGCCGGCGCGAAAAAACTGCTGTCCGAGGCCGGCTACCCCGATGGCTTCGGCATAACGATCCACGCGCCGAACAATCGCTATGTCAACGATGCCAAGATCGCGCAGGCGGTCGCGCAAATGCTGACCCGCGTCGGCATTGCGACGAAGGTCGAGGCGATGCCGTCGGCCACTTACTTTCCGCAGGCGACCGATCTCAAGTTCAGCCTGATGCTGGTCGGCTGGAGCTCGGGCACGGGCGAGGCGTCTAGCCCGCTGAAGGCCCTGCTGGCGACCTACAACCGCGACAAGGGCTTCGGCACGGCGAACCGAGGCCGGTACTCGAATCCAAGGGTCGACGCGCTGCTCGAGCAGGCGCTGGCGACCGTCGACGATCCGAAGCGCGAGGCGCTGCTGCAGCGCGCGACCGAGATCGCGATCGACGATACCGGCATCGTCCCGCTGCACTTCCAGGTCAACCTCTGGGCCACGCGCAACGGCATCACTTACGCTCCGCGCACCGACGAAAATACGCTGGCGCACAAGTTCCGTCCGGCGAAATGAGCCGCGTGAAAATCTCGATCATCGTGCCGCTGTTCGACCGGCGGAATGCCGGCTGGAGGGCGCTGGAGTCGGCGCTGGCCCAGAGCTATCCACGCGATCGCTACGAAGTGGTCGCGGTGACGACTCGCGACGACGCCGCGATGCGCGACCCCGCTGCCGGCGCGCTGCTGGCGCGTTGCGATGCCGTCGCGCGCACCGACCTCGATCCCGCCGCGACCGCCAGCGAGGTGGAGCTGTACCGGGCCGGTCACCGGCGCTGCACCGGCGATCTGGTATTTTTCTGCGAGGGTCACACGGTGCTGCACGAAGACTGCTGCTCGCTGATCGGCGAGCATTTCGCGCGCAACCCCGACTGCGACATCGCGTGGGCGCCGCGCCTCAATCACGCCATGTCTCCGCTCGGCCGCCTGGTCGCGATGCACAACGATCGGCATCAGCAGCGCGCGCTGGCGGCCGGCGTTTTTTCGCTGGGCGCGAACAGCGTCATCCGCCGGCGCACGCTCGATGCGCTCGGCGGGCTCGAGGCGCGCTATCTGCGATTCAGCGAGACGGCGCTGTTTCATCGCGCGCTGCAGCGCCGCGCCGTCATCGGTCGGATTCGGGCGCCGCTCGCCACGCACTACAACGACATGGACAAAGGGCTTTGGCTCCGGCTGGTGCAGGATAGCGGGGCCGGACGCTACGCCTACTACGAGGATCTGCTGGCCCGGGGGAAGGACGAAGACGCGCGGATCAGGCACCCGGTCTATGTGCATGCCAGACGGCCGGCGATCGCCGCGTTGCTCGCTCCGCTTCTGCGCGCATCGGGTGCGATTCTGCTTGGCGCGGCGGTCGGTGCGCAGCGGCTCGAGCAGCGGATCGCCTATCGCTGCTATGTTCTGGCGCTCGGATGCACCGACCTGGCCGGCTACAGCCGGGCCTGCGCACAGCAGGCGTCGCGACGTCGCGCGCGGCGGCACGCGGCGAGCTTCGGCAGCGCAGGCGCTGGCGCGCCGGCCGATGCGTCAACCGCCGGTGGTGAGCAGTCGCTCGATCCCGTTGACGATCTGCCCGGCGTTGGCCGCGCCAATCCGCTTGGTCAGCGCCTGCGCGAAGTCAGGCAGAAAGTCGCGTAGATCACGCAGATTTTCCGCGCGCTGCAGCCGCATCATCATCAGGTAGCCGCGGAAGCCGAGGTGGTTGTTGATCGCATCGCTGATGCGCTGTTGCGCGGTGATGAAGCGCTGCACTTCGTCCTCGCTGCGCGGTGCGGCCTCGGCTTCGCCCGCGGCCGACGAAGGCGCGCTGAATCGCTTGGCGATCAGGCCGACGCGCTCCAGCGTGGCGAGCGCCGCGGCGTCGGCGCGCACAGCGCGTGCGCGCTCGAGAACTTCGGCGACGGTGCGGTTACCATCGATCATGATCAAAAGACTGCGCAGCGCGATCGGCAGATTGTGCGTCCGCTCCTTAAGCTCACGCACGCCTTCCTCGGTCTTGGCGTAGATTTCATCCGGATTCATCGTTTGAGCTCCGCTGGGGGTCTCGCCGCGATCTCCAAACAGCGGAGATTATAGACGAGACAGGCGTTCACGCGCCGCTGCGCAGCGAGTTGCACCGTACAAGCTGCGTAGTGCCGCCTCTTCGTTTGTGGAATAATCGAATCCGGTAGGCCGTGCTTCGCGATGCTCGATCCAACCCTGCTCTCCGCGCTTGGCGACATACTTCCGCCGTCGGCGATCGTCGCTTCGGCCGAGGCGACGCGGGCCTATGAGTGCGACGGGCTGACGCTGTTCCGCGAACAGCCGCTGGCAGTGCTGCTCCCGGAAAACGAGGCGCAGGTGGTCGGCATCCTCCGACTGTGTCACGCCGCACGTCTGCCGGTGGTCGCGCGCGGCGCGGGAACCGGACTGTCCGGCGGCGCGACGCCGCATCGCAAGGGGATCGTCCTTTCGCTCGCGAAATTCAAGCGCATTCTGTCGATCGATCCGCTCTCCTGCAGCGCCGTCGTCCAGCCCGGTGTGCGCAATCTGGCGATATCGGAGGCGGCCGCCGTCCATCGGCTGTACTACGCGCCTGATCCATCGTCGCAGATTGCCTGCACGATCGGCGGCAACGTCGCCGAAAACTCCGGCGGCGTGCACTGCCTGAAGTACGGACTCACCGTGCACAATGTCCGACGCGTGCGCGCGGTGCTGATCGATGGCGACGTGGTCGAGTTCGGCGGTGAAGCGCTCGACGCCGCCGGCTACGACCTGCTCGCGCTGATCACGGGCTCGGAAGGCCTGCTGGCGGTCATCACCGAGGTCACCGTCAAGCTGACGCCGATGCCGCAGCAGGCGACCTGCGTGCTGGCCAGTTTCGACGACCTGGAAAAGGCGGGCGAGGCGGTCGCGGCGATCATCGGGGCGGGCATCATACCCGCCGGGCTCGAGATGATGGACCAGCTCACGATCGCGGCGGTCGAGCCTTTCGTCCACGCCGGCTATCCGGTCGATGCGGCGGCGATATTGCTATGCGAATCCGACGGGACGACCGACGAGGTTGCCGACGAGATCGCGCGGGTGCGCGAGTTGCTCGAAGCGAGCGGTGCGACGACGATCGTGGTATCGCAAAGCGAAACGCAGCGCCTGAAGTTCTGGTCGGGGCGCAAGGCGGCGTTTCCGGCCGCGGGCCGCGTCTCACCCGACTACTACTGCATCGACGGCACGATACCCCGGCGTTCGCTGGCGCCGGTGCTCAAGCGCATCGAAGCGCTGTCGCGCGAGTTCGGATTGCGTTGCATGAACGTTTTTCACGCCGGCGACGGCAATCTGCATCCGTTGATCCTTTACGACGCCAACGTGCCCGACGAAGTGGCCAGAACCGAGGCTTTCGGCGCCAGGATTCTCGAGCTTTGCATCGAGGTCGGTGGTACGATCACCGGGGAGCACGGCGTCGGCCTCGAAAAGATCGACCAGATGTGCACGCAATTCGCAGCGCCCGAGCTCGAGCGCTTTCATGCGATCAAGCGCGCTTTCGACGCCGAAGGCTTGCTCAATCCAGGCAAGGCCGTGCCGCTGCTGCATCGCTGCGCCGAGATGGGCAGGATGCACGTCCACGGCGGCCGGCTGCCGCACCCGGACCTGCCCCGTTTTTAGCGCCTGTGAACGAAACGCTCGGCTGAGAAACGCGAGAGCACCAGCATGCAGATGAAGACCATCGTACGGCCCGATCCCGACGTCGTTGCGCGCCTGGTCGCCCAGATGCGCGGCGACTACGGCGAACGCGCGGTGACCACGCAGGCGGTGCGCGAGCACCATAGCCATGGCGAGGGTCTGGCCGATGCCGCGCTGCCCGACGTCGTCGTCTTCCCGCGCAGCAACGACGAGGTTGCGGCTATCGTCCGCCTTTGCCACCTGTCGCGGGTTCCGGTGATCGCGTTCGGCGTCGGCACCTCGCTCGAGGGCCACGTCGCGGCGCTGTATGGCGGCGTGTGCGTCGACCTGTCGCAGATGAATCGCGTGCTGGAAATCAACGCCGAGGATCTCGATTGCCGCGTCCAGGCAGGCGTTACGCGCGAGCAGCTCAACGCCGAGCTCAAGGGCAGCGGTCTTTTCTTCCCGATCGATCCCGGCGCCAACGCCACGATAGGCGGCATGGCATCGACCCGCGCTTCCGGAACCAACGCCGTGCGCTACGGCACGATGCGCGAGAACGTCATGGGTCTCACTGTCGTCACCGCCGACGGCCGCGTGATCACCACCGGCGGCCGGGCGCGCAAGTCGAGCGCCGGCTACGATCTGACCCGCCTTTTCGTCGGCGCCGAAGGTACGCTCGGGGTGATCACCGAGATCCAGCTGCGACTTTACGGCGTCCCCGAGGCGATAGCGGCGGCGGTATGCCAATACCCGGACTTGGCCGGCGCCGTCAACACGGTGATCGCGGCGATGCAGACCGGCATTCCGGTGGCTCGGATCGAGCTGCTCGACGACGTGCAGATGGACGCTTGCATACGCTATTCGAAGCTCGAAGGCTACAAGCCGTTACCCACGCTGTTCTTCGAGTTCCACGGCAGCGACGCGAGCGTGCGCGAGCAGTCGGCGACGATGCGGGCGATCAGCGACGAATTCGGCGGCAGCGAGTTCCAGTGGGCGACGCTGGCCGAGGATCGGACGCGGTTGTGGAAAGCACGGCACGCCGCCTATTACGCGACGCTTGCGCTGAAGCCCGGAATGACCGCCATTGCGACCGACGCGTGCGTGCCCATTTCCCGCTTGGCCGAATGCATCTTGGAGACCAAGGCCGACATCGAAAAGAGCGGGCTGACCGTCACGATCGTCGGCCACGTCGGCGACGGCAATTTCCATCTGGTCGTGCTCTACGAGCCGGGCGACGCCGGCCAGCGCGAGCGCGCCGATGCGCTGGCGCGAGCGGTCAGCATGCGTGCGATCGCGATGGGCGGCACCTGCACCGGCGAGCACGGGATCGGCTGGCACAAGCTCGACCTCTTGGCGCAGGAGCACGGCGAGGCGGTCGGCCTGATGCGGTCGATCAAGCAGGCGCTCGATCCGCAAGGAATCATGAACCCGGGCAAGACGGTCCCGTTTTGACGGTGCTTTGGACGCCTGGCGCTGATCCGCAAACCGCGGCGAGAACTCACATGTATACGCTCTACTTCGGCAACAAGAATTATTCGTCGTGGTCGCTGCGCGCCTGGGTCTTGCTGAAGGCCTTCGGCATTCCGTTCGAGGAGCAGCGAATCACGCTCTACGAGCCCGATTCCCCCGAACGGATCCGTGTTCATTCGCCTTCGGGCAAGGTGCCGTGCCTCCGCGACGGCAGCACGATCGTCTGGGACTCGCTGTCGATCGCCGAGTACCTCGCCGAGCGGCATCCGGGCATGTGGCCCGCCGACGCCGCCGCGCGCGCCTGGGCGCGTTCGGCGACCGCCGAGATGCATTCGGGCTACAGCGAGCTGCGCAACGAATTCGGCATGAACCTGCGCCTGCGGCAGAAGCGGAAACCTTCGCCGGCGGTCGCCAGCGACATCGCGCGCATCGCCGCGCTGTGGCGCGAAGGGCGCGAGCGCTTCGGCCGCGGCGGCGATTTCCTGTGCGGCGCGTTCGGCATCGCCGACGCCTTCTATTGTCCGGTGGCGTTTCGCTTCGACCGTTATGGCGTTGCGCTGGACGGCGCAGCGGCGGCCTACCATCGCGCGCTGCTCGATCTGCCGGCGATGCGGGAATGGGCCGCCGACGCGGCGCGCGAGACCGAGCATGTTCCGATGCTCGACACCACGATGGCGCAGGCGCAACAGCAATGACCCGGCCGCGCTGCGGATGAGCGATCTCCTGGCCGCCTGGCGGGATCGCGTGTGCGCAGCGACGGCGGCAGCGACGCCGCTGCGTATCGTCGGCGGCGGCAGCAAGGATTTCTACGGACAGCGCCTGGCCGGGGAGGTCTTCGATGTTTCCGGCCACGCCGGCATCGTCGATTACGATCCGACCGAGCTGGTGATCACCGCCCGTTGCGGCACGCGATTGTTCGACGTCGAGCAGGCGATGGCGCAAGCGGGGCAGATGCTCGCGTTTGAGCCGCCGCATTTCGGACCCAAGGCCACGATCGGCGGCTCGGTCGCCGCGGGCCTCTCCGGACCGCGCCGTCCGTACGCAGGCGCCGTGCGCGATCTGGTGCTGGGCATACGGCTGCTCGACGGACGCGGTAACGAGCTGGCGTTCGGCGGGCGGGTGATGAAAAACGTCGCCGGCTTCGATGTGTCGCGGCTGATTGCCGGATCGCTGGGGACGCTGGGCGTCATCCTCGAGGTGTCGTTGAAGTGTCTGCCGCTGCCGCGCACCGAGACGACGCGGGCTTTCGAGCTGCCCGCCGACGAGGCGCTGCGCCGGCTCAACGCCTGGAGCGCGACACCGCTGCCCTTGTCGGCAAGTTGCTGGCACGCGGGGCGCCTCAACGTACGCTTGTCCGGCGCCGAGAGCGCGGTGGCCGCCGCGGCACGGCAACTGGGCGGCGAGCGGGTCGACGACGCCGCCGGCTACTGGGCCGCCGTGCGCGACCAGACGCACGACTTCTTCGCGCCCTTTCGCCAGACGAATGATGGCGACGCTGCGGCGCCGGGCGGGCCGGCGCTGTGGCGGCTGTCGGTCCGCGCGACCGCGCCGCCGACGACATTCGGCGGCGCGACGATGATCGAATGGGGCGGCGCGCTGCGCTGGCTTGCCGCGCGCGAAGAAGGCGACACCGAGGAGGCGCGCGCCTGGGCCGCGGCGCACGGAGGCCATGCGACGCTGTTTCGTGCGTCCGACAAGTCCGCCGCCGTGTTCCAGCCGCTGTCTCCCCCGCTGCTTGCGTTGCATCAGCGTGTGAAAGCGGCGCTCGATCCGGCGGGCATTTTCAATCCGGGCCGGATGTACGCGGAGCTCTGACGGGATGGAAACGCATCTGGCCGACTTCATCCGCGACACCCCCGACGGACGCGATGCCGAATCGATCTTGCGCGCCTGTGTGCATTGCGGCTTCTGCACGGCGACCTGCCCGACCTATCAGCTGTTGGGCGATGAGCTCGACGGGCCGCGGGGACGCATCTACCTGATCAAGCAGATGCTCGAAGGCGACGCGGTCACCGCGACCACCGCGCTGCACCTGGACCGCTGTCTGGGCTGTCGCAGTTGCGAAACGACCTGTCCGTCGGGCGTTCGCTTCGGCCGCCTGCTCGATATCGGCCACCGTGTCGCCGAGCAAAAAATCGAGCGTCCCGCCGGCGAGCGGATGAAGCGCTGGCTGCTGCGCCAAGGACTGACGCGGCGCTGGTTGTTCACGCTGGCGCTCGCCGCCGGCCGCATCGCGCGGCCGTTGCTGCCGGGTGCTCTCGCGGCGAAGGTCCCGGCATCGCGGCCCGCCAAACGCTGGCCCGAGGCGCGCCACAGCCGACGGATGTTGCTGCTCGCCGGCTGCGTGCAGCCGGCGCTGGCGCCCGGTATCGATGCGGCGCTCGCCCGCGCGCTCGACCGGGTGGACATCACGCTGGTCCGGGCTTCGGGTTCCGGCTGCTGCGGCGCATTGAGCGATCATCTGGGCGCGCACGACGAGGCGCTCGATTACGCACGGGCCAACATCGACGCCTGGTGGCCGCATGTCGAGCAGGGCGTCGAGGCGATTGTCGTCAGCGCCAGCGGTTGCGGTGTCGTCGTCAAGGCCTATGGTCATCTGCTGCGCGACGATCCGGCGTATGCCGACAAGGCGCAGAGGGTCGCAGCGCTGACGCGGGATTCGGTCGAAGTGATTGCCGCCGAGTGGAAGCGCTTCGCGCCGCAAGTGGCGATGGATCACGGGCCGCAGCGCGTGGCGTTCCATTCGCCGTGCACGCTGCGGCACGGTCAGCGCCTGGTCGGCGATGTCGAGGAAATCCTCGAGGCCATCGGACTGGAGTTGACGCCGGTCGCCGATCCGCATCTTTGCTGCGGTTCGGCGGGCACCTATTCGATCCTGCAACCCGAGCTCGCGGCCGAGCTCAAGGTCAACAAGCTGGCCGCGTTGGAAGCGGGCGCGCCGGATGTCATCGCAACGGCCAACATCGGCTGTCTGATCCATCTCGCCAGCGCCGCGACCGTTCCGGTGCAGCACTGGGTGGAGATTTTCGAAGCGCGGCTGCGCGATCGGCCGCGATCGTGAGCGACGCAGCGCCGGCGCGGCGCGCCGACTACCGTCATTTCCTGGCGATTCCGACACGCTGGATCGACAACGACGTCTATGGCCACATCAACAACGTCGTCTATTACGCGTACTTCGATACGGTGGTCAACGAACATCTGATCCGTGCGGGCGGTCTCGATATCCGCCACGGTCCGGCGATCGGCCTGGTGGTCGAGACGTTCTGCCGCTTCCATCGGCCGCTGTCTTTTCCGGCGATCGTCGACGCCGGCTTGCGCGTGGCCAGCCTCGGCACGACATCGGTGCGCTACGAGGTGGGGCTGTTCGCTGCCGGCGACGAAGACGCGACGGCGACCGGACATTTCGTCCATGTGTGGGTCGATCGCGCCAGCAGGCGGCCCACGCCCGTACCCGCCACCGTGCGGGCCGCGCTCGCGCCGCTGCTATAAGGGCCCTGAAGGCGGCCGGGCGTACAATCGCCGCCGGATGGTTATCGTTCCGGCACCGCCTTTGAACCCTGCACGGCTCGCCCCATCGGCGACCCGACGCCCCTGTCATTGCCGGGCATGCGGTGGGCAACCATGACGGCCACCACGCGCCGCTACGCGCTGATTGCCGCCGCCGGGGCCAGTGTCCGCTTCGGCGGCGGGCTTCCGAAGCAATACGCGCCGATCGGGGGCGTCCCGCTGCTCGCGCATACGATCGCGGCGCTGAATCACTCGATCGTGCTCGAGGCGATCTTTGTCGTGCTGGCCCCCGGCGACAAGCACTACGCGGAGTCGATCGGATCGGTAGCCGGCGTCTTCCCCGTGTACGAGGGGGGCGTGACGCGCGGCGAATCGGTCAGGAACGGGCTGGCCGCGGTGGGCAAGCGAGCCGGGGCCGAAGACTGGGTGCTGGTGCACGACGCGGTGCGCCCGTGCATCGACGTGACGACACTGAACCGACTGCTGCATGAGCTCGAGGACGAGCCGGTGGGCGGGCTTCTCGCGGTGCCGCTGTGCGATATCCTCAAGCGCGCCGAAGTCGGCGCCGGACTGCGAGCCGCGTCGACCGAGTCGCGGGACGGGCTGTGGTGCGCGCAGGCGCCGCAGATGTTCCGCTACGCGATCCTCAACCACGCGCTGCGCCGCGCGGACGTCGCGCAGCTGCTCGACGAGGCGCAGGCGGTCGAGGCCCTCGGTGTCAAGCCGCGCCTGGTCCAGGGCAGCCCCGCCAACATCAAGATCACCTATCCGGAAGATATCGCGGTGGCCGAGGCGATACTCGCCGCCCGCACAAGGACGGTCTGATCATCGACCCGGTACGCGTCGGAACGGGCTTCGACGCCCAGCGAACGTCCCGGTTTCACCGGATGCGGCGAAGGCATCGCCGCGATGGTCTCGCTCGTCCGGTTCGCGACGGGCCAGCGCACTAGAGACCGGCGCCGGCCGGCATCGTCACGCGCGCGAGCGTCCCGCCGCCTTCGCGGGCGAGCACGTCGAAGCGAGCGCCATGCAGCCGCGCGATGCGCTCGACGATCGCGAGACCGAGGCCGGCCCCGGCGGCGCCGCTGCGCGACGGATCGCCGCGGGTGAAAGGACGCTTCAGGCGATCGACCTGTTCCGGCGGAATGCCCGGACCGCGATCGCCGACTTCGATCACGACCGATGCACCCTCGCTGCGCGCGGACACCTCGACCGGGGTGCCGCCATAACGCAGCGCGTTGTCGATCAGATTGGACAGCAGGCGCGACATCGCCGTAGCTCGCATCGGCAGCGCCGGGATCTCGCCGGCGCTGTAATGGACGTCGCTGCCGGCGCGGCGGTAGCGTTCGAGCAGAGGCGCGACGATTTCGTCCAGCGGGCGCAGCTCCAGCGCGACGTCGCGATCGTCGCGGCCGAAGTCGAGAAACTGGCCGATGATCTTGTCCATTTCCTCGATGTCGGCGGCCATGCCTTCGCGCATCTCCGCGTCATGCGTGCCGACCTCGAGGCCGAGGCGCAGCCGCGCCAGAGGCGTCCGCAGATCGTGCGAGACGCCGGCCAGGAGCAGCGCGCGGTCCTGCTCGGCCTGGCGCAGATTGGCCAGCATCTGGTTGAAGCCGCGGTTCAGGTTGACGATTTCCGAGGGCCCCTTTTCCGGCAGCGGCGGCTGTGCCTTGCCCGCGCCGACGTTGGCCACGGCGTTGTTCAACTGGCGCAGCGGCCGGGACAGGTAACGCGCGAATGCGTAGGCGCTGGCGAGCAGAACGATCAGCGCGATCAGGCTCCATTCGAGCGCGCGCGACTGGGCCGCTTCGGACGGCCGTGGCCAATGGAAGCCGGCCCAGTAGGCGTGATCGCCAGCCTGCATCTTGATCCACAGCAATTGCTGGCGCGGCTGCAGGCGGATTTCGGTCTGCGGGCCGAGCTCGGTCTTGAGGCGCTCCCCGAGCTCGACCAGCTGCGGATTTTGCGGCGTTACGCCCCGGAACTCGCGTGCGTCGTCGCTGACGATGCGCGCGCCGTACTCTTCGCCGAGCCGGGCCAAGGTCTGGCTGCGCTCATGCAGCTCGGTCGCCGCCAGCGCCGCGCGCAGCGCCTGCAACTGCACGACTTTCGTGTCGCTGAACTGGCGGGCGACGAGCGTGGCGCGGTCCTGCCGGTACAGGAATATCGCCGTCGCCTGGCTCACCGCGACGACCATCAGCAGCAGCAGGGCCAGGCGTCCGAACAGCGAACGCGGCCACAACGTCACGGCCCGGCTCCCGTGTCGGCGGGGCTGTTGCTGGGGACTTCGTCCGGCACGAAGACATAACCAAAGCCCCAGACGGTCTGCAGATAGCGGGGCGTCGTCGGGTCCGGCTCGATCAGCTTGCGCAGCCGGGAGACCTGGACATCGATCGCGCGATCGAAGACGTCATGATCGCGCCCCCGCGCCAGCAGCATCAGCTTTTCGCGCGCCAGCGGCTGCCGTGCATGCGTGACAAAGACCTTGAGCAGGCCGAACTCGCCGGTGGTCATCGGCAATGGCGTGCCGTTGCGGGTCAGTGTTCGCGTCGTCAGGTCGAGGACATAGGGCCCGAACTCGATCCGGCCTTCGCCGACCGGCGCGCCGGGCGCCAGGCGTTCGATCTGCCGGCGCAGCACCGCGTGGATGCGCGCCACGAGCTCGCGCGGGTTGAATGGCTTCGGCAGGTAGTCATCGGCGCCCATTTCAAGGCCGACGATGCGGTCGATGTCCTCGCCCTTGGCCGTCAGCATGATGATGGGCACGGTTTCGCCCGAGCCGCGCAGCCGGCGGCAGACGGCAAGTCCGTCCTCGCCGGGCAGCATCAGATCGAGCACCAGCAAATGCGGCGGATCGCGCTGCAGCTTCTTGTCGAGGTCCCGTGAGTCGGGCAGCGCCTGGACCTGGAATCCCTGCTCGGTCAGATAGCGCACCAGCAGCTCGCGCAGGCGGGGATCGTCGTCGACGACCAGAATTTTCGGCGTAGGCTGTTTCATCGCTCGATTATCGCGGGCGCGCGCCGCGCGGCGCCTGTCACTTGTCACGAATTGTAACGCCGGGCCTCTAGGGCAACGAATGGTTACACTCGAGACCGCCATCCCGGACGCGCGCAGGAACGAAAGGTTACAAATCGCCTGTCCTCTGCAATGCTTGGCTTACAGGCGGCGCCTAGAGTCGGCGTCGTTCGCAACCCGACATCGGGCAAAGCGAAAACAACCCATCCCGAGGAGAATCGCATCATGAAACGCACGCTGATTGCCACGCTCGCCGCCGTCGCGCTTTGCGGCGTCGCCGCGACGTCGTGGGCTGCCGGCCCGCATCGCAGTCACGGTACCGATCCGCTGGCGGTAATCGCCACCCTGCAAGCGCAACTCAAGCTCAATACGTCGCAACAATTGCAGTTCAACAACGCGATGGCCCAGAGCAAGGCTGCGCACGATGCGATGAGGAGCGGTTTCGGCCAGCTCAAGGCCGCCACCCAGGCCGAGCTCGCCAAGAGCGCGCCCGACCTGGCGTCGCTGGCGGCGCTATCCGATCAGGTTCAGCAGCAGAACAGCGGCGTGCGCAAGCAGGCGCGCGCGGCCTGGCTGGCGTTGTACGACACGATGTCCCCCGAGCAGAAGCTGGTCGTGCGCGATGCCATCAACGCCCGCATCGCTCAGGCCGAAGAGTTCCGCGCGCAGATGCGCGCCGCGCGCGGCGCGCAGTAGGGCTTTGGTCGCGGCGCCGATATGCGGCGTCCTGCGGCGACGGACGGCAGTCGCGCCGGCTGTCGGCGGACGATAATGCTAACGTCATAGTGGTGGTGGCGCCGCACAAAGTGCGCCGCCGTTCGCAGACCGGGTCCACTCCTCCCCCAGGATCCGAACAGGGTCTACGAACTCGGTCTGTCCTCGTGCGCCTCCTTCGCGGGGCGCTCTTTTTTGGTGTTGGCTCAGGCGAGGCAGAAGTTCGCGGCCGGGCGGCTGCGATTGGGCCCGGCGCCGGCCAGAAGCCGCTCGGCGAGGAGACGAAGCTCATCCGGGAGGACCGGCTTCAGCAGCACGTCGGGCGCCGTCGAGCGCATGACGGCAAAGGCCTCCGCCGAGGCATCCCCGCTGATCAGCACCGCAGGTATCGGCTTGCCCAGCTCGGCGCGCAGGCGCGCGACGGCGTCGGTGCCCAGCGCATCGCCGGCGAGTCGGTAGTCAGCCACGATCAGATCGGGATAGCGGCCGAGCTCGCCTAACACCGCCAGCACAGCGCCGGCGGAGCCACCCCCGCAGACGTGCGCGCCCCATTGCGCGAACCAGAAACGCATCGCATCGACGATCGCGCTTTCGTCGTCGACGACGGCGATCAAGGCGCCGGCCAATGAACCTGTCGCGGCATGCGGCTCTCGTTCCGGCGACGAGGCGGCTCGTGCCGCCGCGCGCGGCACGACGACGGCAAAGCGCGACCCCTGTCCGGGCGTCGAATCGAACTCGATCGGATGCTCGAGCAGCGCCGCGAGCCGGCGGATGATCGCCAGTCCCAGCCCCATGCCGCGACCCGCGTCGCGGGCGACCGGTCGAATCTGGTAGAACGCCTCGAATATCCGTTCGCGCTCGGCGACGGGAATTCCCGCGCCGGTATCGCGCACTTCGACGGCGACACGGGCGCCGCGCCGCCGCGCGCCGAGAACCGCGCCGCCGCGCGCGGTATGGCGCACCGCGTTCGAAACAAAGTTGGCGAGCACGCGCTCGAGCAGCACCGGATCGCTGTCGACCCATAGGCCGGTGCGCACGATGCCGAGGCGCAGGCCGCGCGCCGCGGCGAGCGGCGCGAATTCGCGCTCGAGCCGCGCGAACAGCGGCGCCAGCGGAAATCGGGCGCGCGACGCAACCACGGCGCCGGCATCGAGCTTCGATATGTCCATCAGCGCCGTGAACTGCCGCTCCAGCGCTTCGACCGACGCATTGATGCAATCGACGATTTCCCGGGTCGCCGTATCCCGGACTCGCGCCGACAGC
>DATNAR010000364.1:0-3990 GCA_035607385.1 Casimicrobiaceae bacterium | reverse complement strand
CGCCTGTTCGAGCAGATGGGGTTTGCCGCGATCGCCAAGCATCGCTCGAAGAACGTGCTCCTGTACCGCCAGGGCGACATCAATTTCATCGTCAACGCCGAGCCGGGCAGCTTCGCGCAAGGCTTCGCCCGCGTGCACGGGCCGTCGATTTGCGCAATGGCGTTCCGCGTCAAGGATGCCGGACGCGCCTACGCCAAGCTGATCGAGCAGGGGGCGTGGGGCGTCGAGGCGCATCCGGGGCCGATGGAGCTCAGCATCCCGGCGATCAAGGGCATCGGCGATTCGCTGATCTACCTCGTCGACCGCTACCCGGTCGGCGGCACCGGCGTGTCGATCTACGACATCGATTTCGTGCCGATCGCCGGCGCCGAGCAGCGGCCGCAGGGCGCGGGACTGGCGACGATCGATCATCTGACGCACAACGTGCATCGCGGCCGGATGGACGAATGGGCGAGCTTTTACGAGCGGCTGTTCAATTTCCGCGAGGTCCGCTATTTCGACATCGAAGGCAAGCTGACCGGCCTCAAGAGCAAGGCGATGACCAGCCCCTGCGGCAAGATCCGGATACCGATCAACGAGAGCTCCGACGACAGGAGCCAGATCCAGGAATACCTGGTGGCGTACCACGGCGAAGGCATCCAGCACATCGCGCTGGGCACCGGCGACATCTACGAGACCGTGCATACGCTGCGCCAGCGCGGCGTCGCGTTCCAGGACACGCCCGACACCTATTACGAGGCGCTGGCGACGCGGCTGCCCGGACACCAGGAAGACACCGCGCGGCTGAAGAAGGAGCGCATCCTGCTCGATGGCCGAACCGCCGCTCAGGCTGGTGAAATGATGAGAGAGGCCGTTGGCGGTTCGACGATCGCCTCCGGGGTCGCATCCCCGTCTACGGACGGGGCCCCTGCTCCGCCCTCCGGCGATCCCGGCAAAGACGAAATGCTGCTGCAGATCTTCACGACGACGGTGATCGGACCGATCTTCTTCGAGATCATCCAGCGCAAGGGCAATGAGGGCTTCGGCGAAGGCAATTTCCGCGCGCTGTTCGAGTCGATCGAGCAGGACCAGATCCGGCGCGGCGTGCTCAAGGGCTGACAGCCCTGCGGTGGCGACGCAGCTGCCACCCAGGAAAAATCTCGCCGACCGCGCAAACCGTGCTCACTCCTCTCGGGTTTCGTCTGCTGCGCCGTCTTGCCGACGGCGAAGTCCATTCCGGCGAGGCGCTGGCGACGGCGGTCGGGATGTCGCGCGCTCGCGTCTCGCAGGTGCTCAAGGAAGCGGACAGCGCCGGACTCCGGCTGGAGCGCATCCGCGGCCGCGGCTATCGACTGCACGATCCGGTCCCGTTTCTCGACCGCGACGCGATCGTCGCGGCGCTCGGCACACGAGCGAAGGCGGTGAAGCTCGACGTGGTCGACGCGATCGATTCGACCAGCAGCGAGCTCAACCGCCGCGCCGCGCGCGAAGATGTGCATCGTCGCCTGCTGATCGCCGAATGGCAGACGGCGGGGCGCGGCCGGCGCGGCCGCGGCTGGACGGCGATAGCCGGAGGCAGCCTGACGTTCTCGCTGGGCTGGCGGTTCGAGCAGGGCGCGGGCTTCCTGGCCGGCCTTTCGCTCGCCGTCGGCGTAGCGCTCGCGCGCGCACTGGAAGCGGCGGGCATCGGCGGTGTCGAGCTCAAATGGCCGAACGAT
This sequence comes from Casimicrobiaceae bacterium, assembly GCA_035607385.1. GTDB lineage: Bacteria > Pseudomonadota > Gammaproteobacteria > Burkholderiales > Casimicrobiaceae > PALSA-1003. The sequence continues at coordinate 2,293 of DATNAR010000364.1, read as the reverse complement.
CTCATCCACCGCTACTGCAAGTTCGGCGGCATCCTGATCGAGCTTTCCGGCGACGCCCTCGGGCCTTCGCTCGCGGTGATCGGCGTCGGTCTCAACGTTCGGTTGCCGCCCGCCGCGCGGCGCGGCATAGCGCAGCCGGTCACCGATATGGCGACGATCGCACCGGGACGCCGCCTCGACCGCAATCTGCTGCTCGCCGGGCTGGTGCGTGAATTGACGGCGATGCTGGAGCGCTATGCGGTCGAGGGCTTCGCGCCGTTCATCCCGGAATGGCAGCGCCGCAATGCGTTTCGCGGCAAGCCGGTGAAGATCGTCCTGCCCGACGGCAGCGTCGCGTCGGGCGACGTCGTCGGCGTCGACGCGAGCGGCGCGCTGGTGCTCGACCATCGCGGCCGGCGCCTGCGCTTTGTCACCGGCGAGGTCTCGCTGCGCCGGCCGTAACGATGTCGGCTCGCCGGCTCGGCTTCCGGCAGCGGCGCCGGTCATGGATAATCGCCGCATCGCCCCGGCATCCCGCGGCGAGGATCGCGGGTTGTTGCCGCCCTTTGACGTGAACGGGCCCTGATGAGAACGCTGGTCTTTCTTCTTCTGCTCGCCAACCTGAGCCTGTTCGGTTACATCAAGCTCGACAGTCTCGGCAGCGGCGAGGGTGTTCGTCTGTCGCAGCAGATCCAGCCCGACAAGATCAAGCTGCTGACGCCGCAGGAGGTGGCGGCGCTGGGGCCGGCCAAGGCCGCGTCGCTGGCGGACGTATGTGTCGAATGGGGTCCGCTGTCGGACAGCGACCGCAACCGCGCGCTCGCGAGCCTCGAGCCGCTGGATCTCTCCCGTCTGATGACGCAGAAAAAAGTCGAGGTCATCGCCAGTTACTGGGTCTTCCTGCCGCCGGCCGCCAATCGCGCCGCGGCCGACCAGCGCCTGGCCGAGCTCAAGGCCAGCGGCATCAAGGATCTCTCGGTCATCGACAGCGGACCGCAACGCAACGCGATCTCGCTGGGCGTGTTCCGCGGCGAGGAAGCCGCGCGCAACCGGCTCGCGTCGCTGCAGGCGCAAGGATTGGCCAACGCGAGGCTCGAGCCGCGCACGCAATCGGTGCAGCAGACGATGCTGGTCGTGCGCGATCCCACTGCGCAGGCGATGGCTCGCCTGAAGGAACTGCAGAGCGAGTTCCCGGGCAGCGACACCAAGATCGGCTCGTGCGACAAACAGGCCTGAACGCCGGGCGGCCTGCGGCGAGCGCCGCGTCGATCCGCGAGGCCACGACGACGGCCGACATCGCGCTCGCCCGCGCCCTGTTCGCCGAATACGCGCGCTGGCTGAAGGTCGATCTGTGCTTCCAGGGCTTCGACGAGGAATTGCGTACGCTGCCCGGCGCGTACGCGCGCCCGCGCGGACGGCTGTTGCTTGCCGGCGGCGATGCCGATGCGTTCGCGTGCATCGCGTTGCGGCCGCTGGCCGAAGCGGCGGCGGGCGAAGTCAAGCGGCTGTACGTGCAGCCGGCGCACCGCGGCGAGGGCTGGGGCAGGAGCCTCGTCGCCGCGCTGCTCGCCGAGGCCCGTGCGATCGGCTACGACGAGCTCAAGCTCGACACGCTGGACTGGATGAACGCGGCCCGCGCGTTGTACGAGCAAACGGGATTTCGCGCCTGTGCGCCGTACTACGTCAATCCGATTCCCGGCGTCGTCTACATGTCGCTGCGCCTGCGCGATGCGGTCGGCGGTTGACGAGCCGATCCGATGCCGCACCGGGCGTTTCTCGACCAGCGTGAATCGGCGGCCCTGGAGCAGGCGATCGCCGGTCTGGAGGCGCAAACCGGCGTGCAGCTCGTCACCGCGGTCATCGGCAAGGCCGACAGCTACGTCGAGCTGCCGTGGAAGGCGTTTGCCCTCGGCACCGCGTTTGCCGCCCTCGCGCTGGTCGTCGCCGACGCGCTGTCGCCGCGCTGGACCGGCGCCGACAGCGCGCTGATCTTCGCGGTTGCGATCCTGGGTGCGGGTGCTGTCAGCGCGCTGCTCGCCGTTGCCGCACCGGCGTACGCGCGGCTGTTCCTGCGCGCGACCCGACGCGACCTCGAAGTCCGTCATTACGCGCAGGCGTTTTTCCTGCGCCGCGAATTGTTCGCCACGCGCGGCCGCAACGGCATCCTGCTGCTGGTAGCCCTGTTCGAGCGCAAGGTCGAAATCCTGCCCGACGTCGGCCTGCACGCGCGCTTCGATCGTACCGACTGGCGAACGGTGATCGACGCGATGACGCCTTTGTTGCGCGAGCGCCGCTGCTTCGGCGCCTTGCAGCA
>DATNAR010000319.1:0-4234 GCA_035607385.1 Casimicrobiaceae bacterium | reverse complement strand
CCTTATGCCGATCGCCGAGGCGCTTTCCACCCTTACAGCGCTGTCGCCGCTCGATGGCCGCTACCGCGGCAAGGTCGCAGCACTCGCCGAACACTTCAGCGAATATGCGCTGATCCGCGAGCGCGTCCGCGTCGAGCTCGCCTGGCTCGAGGCCTTGGCGGACGACCCGGCGATCGTCGAAGTCCCCGCGTTCGGCGCCGCGACCCGCCAGACGCTCTCGCAGGCGGCGCACGACTTCAGCGTCAGCGACGCCGAACGGGTCAAGGCGATCGAGCGCACGACCAACCACGACGTCAAAGCGATCGAATACTGGCTGAAGGAGCGCTTCGCCGGCGTGCCCGAGGTCGCGCGCGCCGCGGAATTCATTCATTTCGCCTGCACGTCGGAGGACATCAACAACCTCGCCTACGGCCTGATGATCGCCGGGGCGCGCCGCGACGTGCTGATGCCGGCGCTGACCGCGCTGATCGACGATCTGCGCTCGCTCGCGCACCAGCATGCAGCGCTGCCGATGCTCGCGCGCACGCACGGCCAGCCGGCGACGCCGACGACGCTGGGCAAGGAGCTGGCCAACGTCGTCGTCCGGCTCGAGCGCGCGCTCATCGACATCGGCGTCGTACTGCCGGGCAAGCTCAACGGCGCCGTCGGCAACTACAACGCGCATCTGGCGGCCTATCCGGACGTCGATTGGGAAGCGCTCGCGCGGCGTGTCGTCTCGCGCCTCGGTATGCAGTTCAATGCGTACACGACCCAGATCGAGCCGCATGACGGGCTGGCTGCGCTGTTCGATGCGCTGGCGCGAGTCAACACGATACTGATCGATTTCGACCGCGACATCTGGGGCTATGTGTCGCTCGGCTATTTTCGCCAGCGAGTCAGCGAAGGCGAGGTCGGCTCGTCGACGATGCCGCACAAGGTCAACCCGATCGACTTCGAGAATTCGGAAGGCAATCTGGGGCTGGCCAACGCGTTGCTGCATCACCTCGCCCAAAAGCTGCCGATCTCGCGCTGGCAGCGGGACCTGACCGACTCGACGGTCATGCGCAATGTCGGCGTCGCCTTCGGCTACGCGCTGCTCGGTTACGTCTCGTGCCGCCAGGGCTTGGGCCGTCTCGCCGCCGATCCGGCGCGTCTTGCCGCGGACCTCGATGCAAACTGGGAGGTGCTCGCCGAGCCGATCCAGACGGTGATGCGGCGGTACGGCATCAACAATCCGTACGAGCAGCTGAAGGCTCTGACCCGGGGCAAGGCCGGAATGACGCGCGAGACGCTGCACGCATTCATCGACACGCTGGCGCTGCCGCCGGAAGCGAAGAAGCGGTTGAAGGCGCTGGCGCCGTCGAGCTACCTCGGCAAGGCGGAAGCGCTCGCCAAGCGCGTCTAGCGGTGGCTAGGACGGTGGCCGCGGGCCATCGTCTGCCTGACCTTGGCCTTGCCGTCGCTCGCGCAGCCACTGCACGACGATGGGCAGCAGCGAAACGCCGACGATCACCAGCACGATGACGGTCAGGTTTTCCTTTACCCACGGAATATTGCCGAACAGGTAGCCGGCGTACACCAGCGAGGTGACCCAGACGGCGCCGCCGATGACGTTGTACGAGAGGAACCGGCGGTAGGTCATCGCGCCGACGCCGGCAAGAAACGGCGCGAACGTCCGCACGATCGGGACGAAGCGGCAGATGATGATCGTGAACCCGCCGTATTTTTCGTAGAAGCGGTGCGTGCGCTCCAGGTATTCGGGCTTGAGCCAGCGCGACAGCCGGCTGTCGGGCGGCAGATTGAACACCTTCGGCCCCAGGAAGTGTCCGACGGCGTAATTGACCGAATCCCCCGCCACCGCCGCGGCAAAGAGCACGAGCACGAGCAGATGCACATCGATGCCGCTCGCGGCGGCGACGGTGCCGGCCAGGAAGAGCAGCGAGTCGCCCGGAAGCAGCGGGAAAACGACCAGCCCGGTCTCGGCGAAGATCACCAGGAACAGCGCGACGAACAGCACCCAGGAGTGCTGCGCCGCGAGCTCGGCCAGCGTCTGGTCGAGCGCCAGCAGCGAGTAGAGCAACGTGGTCAGCATCGCGCCTGCCCGGGCGCGGCTGCCGGCCCGTCAGGGCAGGATCTTCTCGGCACCCGCCGCGCCGCTTTTCTTGTCCGGCTTGACCAGATCCTCGCGCGACACCCCCAGCCACATCACCAGCGAGGCCATCACCAGCGCCGACGAGTAGATGCCGAAGCAGATGCCGATGGCGAGCGCCAGCGCGAAGTGATGCAGGGTCTCGCCGCCGAAGAAGAAGATCGAAAGAACCATCATCAGCGTACAGCCATGGGTGATGATCGTCCGCGAGAGCGTGCTGGTAATCGCGCTGTTGATGACCTGCGGCACGCTGGCCTTGCGCATCTTGCGGAAGTTTTCGCGGATCCGGTCGGCGATCACGACCGATTCGTTGACCGAATATCCGAGCACCGCCAGGACCGCCGCCAGCACCGGCAGCGAGAACTCCCACTGGAACAGCGCAAAAAAGCCGAGGATGATGATCACGTCGTGCAGATTCGCGATGATCGCCGAGACCGCGAAGCGCCATTCGAAGCGCAGGGCGAGATAGGCGACGATGCCGAAGCTCACCAGCAGCAGCGCCAGCGCGCCGTTCTCGTAGAGCTCCTTGCCGACCTGCGGCCCGACGAACTCGACGCGCTGCTGGGTGACGGTGGAGTCGTCCGCCCGCAGCGCCGCCATCACCCGCTCGGAGAGCTGGGCGGTCGACACTCCTTCCTTCAGCGGCAGTCGGATCAGCGCGCTGTTGGAGCTGCCGAAGCTCTGCACGGCGAACTCGCCGAGGCTCATCTTGTCGACGGCGGCACGGACGCGGGTCAGGTCCGCTCCGTGCGGATACGCTATCTCGATGACGGTGCCGCCGCGAAAGTCCACGCCGAGGTTGAGGCCGCGGGTCGCCAGGAAGAACACCGCGAGCAGGAAGGTGACCAACGAAATCACGTTGAACACCAACGCGTGCTTCATGAACGGGATGTCGTGCTGGATCCTGAAGAATTCCATGTTCGCTCTCTACCGTTGGGTGCAGTCGGACGCGGCGGGTTTCATGTCGCCGGCTTCCAGATCTGCCCGATCGAGATTTTTACGAGCTTCTTGCGGCCGCCGTAGACCAGTGCGACCAGGCCGCGCGAAACGAAGACCGCGCTGAACATCGAGGTCATGATGCCCAGGCAGTGCACGACCGCGAAGCCGCGCACCGGTCCGCTGCCGAAAATGAGCAGCGCCAGGCCGGCGATCAGCGTCGTCACGTTCGAATCGAGAATCGTGTTCCACGCCCTCTCGTAGCCGGCCTGGATCGCGGCGTGCGGCGTGTCGCCCCAGCGCAGCTCCTCGCGTATGCGCTCGTTGATCAGCACGTTGGCGTCGATCGCCATGCCGAGCGTCAGCGCCACCGCGGCGATGCCGGGCAAGGTAAGCGTCGCCTGGAGCATCGACAGGATCGCAATCAGCAGCAGCAGGTTCACCGCGAGCGAGATCGTCGATATGAGGCCCATCAGCATGTAGTAGGTGCAGATGAAGACGGCAAGGACGATAAAGCCGTAAAGCACCGAATCGAAGCCCTTTTCGATGTTGTCCTTGCCGAGCGACGGGCCGACGGTGCGCTCCTCGACGATCTCCATCGGTGCCGCCAGCGCCCCGGCGCGCATCAGGAGCGCGATGTCGTTGGCTTCGCGCGTGTTCATCCGGCCGCTGATCTGAACGCGTCCGCCGCCGATTTCCTCGCGGATCACCGGCGCGGTGATCACTTCGGCCTTGCCCTTTTCGACCAGGAGGATCGCCATGCGCTTGTTGACGTTCTCCCGCGTCACCTCCTTGAAGATGCGCGCGCCCGCGGCGTCGAGATTCACGTGCACCGCCGGCTCGTTGGTTCGTCCGTCGAAGCCCGGCTGCGCGTCGCTGATGCGATCGCCGGTCAGCACCACCTGCCGCTTGACCAGAATCGGCGTACCGCTGGGCTCGGTGAGCTTTTCGTCGCCCAGCGGAACCTGGCCCGAAAGCGCCATCTGCTGCGCCGTGGGGTCGTCGTCGACCATGCGGATTTCCAGCGAAGCGGTGCGGCCGATGATGTCCTTGGCGCGGGTCGTGTCCTGCACGCCCGGCAGCTGCACGACGACGCGGTCGGCACCCTGCTGCTGCACGATGGGCTCGGCCACGCCGAGCTCGTTGACCCGGTTGCGCAGGATCGTGATG
>DATNAR010000299.1:0-3027 GCA_035607385.1 Casimicrobiaceae bacterium | reverse complement strand
CCGGCGGCTCGTCGATCGGTTCTGCACCGAGCCGTTCCAAGTCGCTGCGAAACTCGGCCGACGCGACAGCCTTCTGCAAGGCCGACTGCAAATACGCTACCGTTCCCGGTGGGGTTTCTCTGGGCGCAAGGACCCCTTGCCACGACTCGAACACCAGGTCGAAACCCTGCTCGACCATCGTCGGAACATCGGGAAACATGTGGGCGCGCGTCTGTCCGGCATTCGCAATGACGCGGATCGTTGCCGCTGTGTGCGGAGCTATCGCCGGGGCGTCGGCAACCAGAAGATCGACGCGCCCGGCGACGACGTCCTGCAGCGCGGGCGCGCTTCCGCTGTATGGAATCTGAAGAATGTCCACGCCGGCGGACGCCTTCAACGACTCGATCGCGAACTGGACCATCGTCGCCCCCGAAGCGTAAGTCAATGCGCCCGGATGCGAGCGAGCATACTCGACCAGCTCCGCTACGTTCTTCACCGGCAGTTCGGCGCGTACGGCCAGTACCAGCGGCAAGCGCGCAACGCGTCCGATCGGGGCGAAGTCGCGCATCGTGTCGTACCTCAGAGCGGGATCAAGCGCCGGCGCGATCGTGAGATTGCTGGCGCTGCCGAGCAGCAGCGCCGAGCCGTCGGCGGGTGCTTTTGCGGCAAGCTCGACGCCGATCGCGCCGCTGGCGCCGGATCGATTCTCGACCACCACGATCGCGCCGAGCGGTTCGGCGAGCGATTTCGCCACCAGTCGACCGATCAGATCGCTCTGCCCGCCGGGAGGGAAGGCGACGATCAACCGGACTACTTTCGCGGAAAAAACCTGCGCCGCAGCCAGTCGGCTCGCGATCGCCAGCGCGCCCGCGACAATCGTCCGCAGCATCGCACGCCTTCGCATCACGTTCGCCTTTGGATTTTGCGAAGGATCGCCGTCGCGGGCGGCGCCGCAGCGGCCCGGGCGGCGCGGGTGACTGCCGCGGCGAATTCGAATACCGTCGGGCAATCGAACAGGATTTCGATGCCGACCGGAACGCCGAGCGCTGCGTCGACGGCGGTGAGCACGTGCGCCGCGCTGAGAGAATCGCCGCCGAGGTCGAAAAAATTGTCTCGCCTGCCTACCGCCGGCAGCTTCAGCACCTCGGCAAAAATCCGGGCGATCTCGGTCTCTTCGCGGCCCATCGGCGGCTCGCTGCGCTGGGCCGTGCGGACAACGAGGGCGGCCAGCTCGCCGCGGTCGATCTTGCCCGAGGATCCGCGCGGCAATCGCGCGACCTCGATGATCCGCGTCGGGATCTTGAACGTTGCGAGTCCGGCTCGAAGAAAGCGGCGCAGCTCGCTCTCGCTGACGGTGTCGCGGACCACGACGGCAGCGGCGAGATCCTGACCCAGCGTCGGATGGGTGATGGCGAATGCGGCCGCTTCGATCACCTGCGGATGCTGGACCAGAGCGGCTTCGATCTCGCTCGGGGCGATCTTTGTGCCGCCGCGATTGATGATATCGGACTGCCGTCCCGACACGTAGACGAATCCGTCGCGGTCGACACGGCCGATGTCGCCCGTTCTGAACCAGCCGTCGCGGAACGCCGCCCGGTTGGCGCGGTCGTCATTCTCGTAGCCGTCGAATACCTCCGCGCCGCGGACGACGATCTCGCCCGGCTCGTCGGGGCCGAGCAGGCGACCGGTCTCGTCGGAGATCCCGATGTCGATGTTGGTGGCGAGACCGACCGATCCTGGCGGCGTCCGTGCCGGAGGAAACGGCGTCTGCGCAATGCTGCCCGATTCGGTGGCGCCGTAACCGACGATCACCGGCACGCCGAATGTCCGTTCCAGGCGGGAACGGACTGTGTCGGGCAGATCGGTCGTGCCGGCCCAGATCGTTTTCAGGCAATGGCGAGCCCGCGGCACGCGGCGCTCGAACGCCTCGAGCAGGGCGATCTGGGCAGCAGGCGGCGCGAAGTAGTGCGTCGGTGCGAGCGATTCCAACAGCTCGATCGTCGTGTCCGCCGCGATTGCGCCGGGGCAGATGATCGAACCTCCGGACACGAGCCCCGCCAGCGCGCGCCGGAGCCCGGCGCTGGAATGCAATGGAAAGGCGATCAGGCACCGGTCGGAGGCGTCGATGCGGGAAAGCTCGACGCGATTGCGCGATGTCTCGGCCACCCGCCATTGTCGCCACGGCACGACCTTCGGCGCGCCGGTCGTGCCGGACGTGTGCATCAGCAGGGCGATGTCGTCGGCGAGCGGTGCATCGATGCCTACGCCGCCCCGCGTCGATGCCACAACGAGCTCCGGGCTGCGGCCCGGATCGCCGGACCCGTCGCGCAGCGCGATCAGCGGCACCGATGCCCGTCGTGCTGCGCGGACGGCGGCCGAGTCGCCGCCCTCGGGCACGACCAGCGCATCGACGCGCATCGCGACAAGCAGACGAACGAGCGCATCCTCGTCCAATGCGGCGTTCAACGGCGCGCAGGTCGCGGTCGAGCACACGGCCAGCAGCACGATCGCGAAGTCGGTCTCGTCGTGCAGCGCGATGCCGATGCGCGAGTCACGCCCAAAGCCCGCTGCAGCCAGACCGGCCGTGATCGCATCGATTTTCGCTCCGAGGCCGCCGTACGTCAGAGCAGGCTTCCCCGGGGTGACGAGCGCCACTGCCTGCGGATAGCCGCGAACCGATGCAGCCAGCAATTGCGAAAGGGTGGCGCGCGGGTGCCGCGGTACTGCCCGCGACGATATCGCCGGTCCTGACGAGCTTTTCAATTCCAAGCTAACGCTGACCCGGATCGACGGCAAAGATCTCCACCGCGACCGCCTTGCCCTTGAGCGGCACGGGGCCGAGCGGCTCGACCGCGATGCGCTCGCTCAACGACGAGCGGGTGGCCTCGTCGATCAGAATGACGCGTTGGGTGACCTTGGTGTGCGTCTCGAGCCGCGCCGCGAGATTGACGGTGTCGCCGATGCAGGTGTAAGTCGCGCGCTTGTTGGTCCCCGTGTATCCGGCCACCATCTCGCCGGAGGCGATCCCGATGCCGATCCTGATCGGCG
>DATNAR010000288.1:0-9048 GCA_035607385.1 Casimicrobiaceae bacterium | reverse complement strand
CGGAGAAGCCTGAACAATATCGCGTCGTCGTGACCCAGGCCGATCCGCGGAGCGTCGTTACCGTCCAGGATCCGAACGGCGTGGTCGACCGCACAGCGAACAGCGAGAAAATTCTTGCGCTGCTCAAAGATCAGCTGAAGTAGCGGCGCGATCAGGCCCAGTGCGTTTCGCCTGTCTCGGCAGCGGCAGCGAAGGCAACGGCCTGCTGGTCGAGTGCGGCGGCACGCGCGTGCTGATCGACTGCGGCTTCGGCATTCGCGACACCATCGCGCGCCTCGCCCGGCTGGGTGTCGAAGCAGAAAGCATCACCGCGATCGTCGTGACCCATGAGCACAGCGACCATATCGGGGGCGTGGCGGCGTTCGCGGCGCGCTACGGCACGCCGGTATGGCTGACGTTCGGCACGCTGGCCACCGTCGCGGAGCGCTTTAGCGAGCTGCCGCGCGTGTACGGATTCGACAGCCACGACCACTTCGCCATCGACGCCATCGAAGTGCAAGCTTTTCCCGTGCCGCACGATGCGCGCGAGCCGGTCCAGTTCGTCTGCTCCGACGGCCGGTGGCGGATCGGAGTGCTGACCGATCTGGGCGCGTCGACCGTGCATGTCGAAGCCAGCCTCTCGGGCTGCGACGCGCTGGTGCTCGAATGCAATCACGACGTCGACATGCTGGCCAGCGGCGATTACCCCTATCCGCTCAAGCAGCGCATCGCCGGCAAGCAGGGGCATCTGGACAACGGGGCCGCGGCGGCGCTGCTGGGACGCCTGGACAATTCGCGGCTCAAGCATCTGTTCGCCGCGCACTTGAGCCAGCAGAACAACCGGCCCGACCTGGCTCGCGCCGCGCTGGCCGGCGCGCTCAACTGCGCGCCCGACTGGATCGGTATCGCCGACCAGCACGAAGGCTTCGCCTGGCGCGAATTCGTCTCCTAGGAGCGGCGCATGGAGAAACGTCAACAGCTCTACCGCGGCAAGGCGAAGACGGTGTACGCCACCGACGATCCGGCCTTGGTGATCATGCATTTCCGCGACGACACCAGCGCCTTCGACGGGACCAAGGTCGCGCAGCTGGCGCAAAAAGGCGAGACCAACAACAAGATCAACGCCTTCATCATGGGCAAGCTCGCCGAAGCGGGCGTCGCGACGCATTTCGTGCGCGTGCTCAACGAGCGCGACACCCTCGTGCGTGCACTGAAGATGATTCCGGTGGAGTGCGTGGTGCGCAACGTCTGCGCCGGGTCGATGGCCAAACGCTATGGCATCGCCGAGGGAACGCGCCTGGCCGAGCCGATATTCGAGTTTTTCTACAAGAGCGACGCCTTGCACGACCCCCTGGTCAACGACGACCACATCCGCGTGCTCGGCTGGGCGAGCGCGGATGAGATCGGACAGATGAAGGCGCTGACGCACAAGGTCAACGCGGTGCTGCAGCCGCTATTCTCGCGCGCGGGGATCGACCTGGTCGACTACAAGCTCGAGTTCGGGCACGCGGTGGCCGAACCGCACGGACCGCTGCTGCTCGGCGACGAGTTCACCCCCGACGGCTGCCGGCTCTGGGATCACGCCACCCAGGAAAAACTGGACAAGGATCGCTTCCGGCGCGATCTGGGCGAAGTGATCGCCAAGTACCGCGAGGTGGCTCGGCGCATCGGCGCGCCGCTCTGACGCTTTCACCATTGCGCGCCAGTCGCAACAAAAAGCCGGCGCAAGCCGGCTTTTTGATTGCTGCTGAGCTGAAAAATTATTTCTTCGTGCTGTCGGACTTCGACTGGTCCGGCGCAGGCGCCATCGTGCTGGCGGGCGGCGTCGTGGCGGGCGCCATCGTGCTGGCGGGCGGCGTCGTGGCCGGGGCCTTCGTCGAATCCATCGCAGCGGTACCCGCGGCCTTGGCGGCATCGGTCGCGGCGGCGCCCGCGTTCGCAGCGGCGGTACCCGCATCCTTGGCTGCGGCTGCGGCCTTGTCGCTCGCTTCCTTGGCCGCGGCGGCCGCTTTGTCGGATGCTGCCTTGGCGTCAGCCGCCTGCTTGCTGCTGTCGCCGCAGGCGGTCAGCGCGAGCGCCAACGCAGCGGCGAAGAATACCGATACGAATTTATTCATTGGGGTCCCCTAGCTCTGGTGTGAAGGATGGAAATTCAGCGGTCGAATATTCGGTGCGAAAATCGGCTTCCGCAGACGGCCGATTCAAGCGTTTCGGCAGGGCAACGGAGGTGCAACCGACCCCGAAATGTTAGCACAAAGACGACGGGTTTACATGCCTCGAAGCGAGCGAGAACGCTCGTTTGCGCCAGCTTGGCCAGCGCCTTAGAGGCCGAGCACGGTTCCGCTCAAGCCGGCTTCGCCGGTCGCCCAGATCTCGTCGAAGCGGCTGGCCAGCGGCTGCGTCTGCTCCGGTTGATCGATTCCCAGCGCGGCGCGCGGCTGCTCGAAATGGAAACGATGCAGATAATGCCGGCCGTCGACGATCAGCAGAGGATCAGTCGCTATCTTTCCCTCCGGGCCGGTCTGATAGATCGTCAGCGCATGGCCATAGTGGCGCAGGAGCCCCAGCAAATGCGGGCAAGCGCTCTCGAGATAGCGGGTGTCGTGCACGATGATGTCCAGCCGCCGGCCGCGGACCTGGCGCAGGAACGCAGCCAGCCGGTCGGCGCGTCCGGCACCACTCCACCCCGTCTGCGACAGATCCTGATCGAACACGCGGATATGCTGGCGCGCCAGTCCGATCAGGGTTTCGATCGCTTCGGTCTGCTCGGCCAGCGTTGAAAGCTCGACCAGGCGGGGCTCGGCGGGCGCGTCAGCCGGCGTCGGGTCCGGCATGGCCGATCGCTTCAATCAAGGTGGAGATAGCCATCGCAGTACCATCGATAGAGTAATTGGCTCGACGCGGCGGTTCCCTGTTCGCCACCCGTCATGCCGCGCGCATCGGCCAGATGCTCGATCGCCGCTCCGCCTGTTCGCGGTCGCGCGATCGCGGCGCCATTGATAAAGAACCAGCGGGCATCGTATAGCAACTGCGTGCGCGCGTCCAAAGAGAGGCCGCGCCGCGCGGCCGCAGTGGCGAACCGGCGCGGCGTCAACGGGCGCGGTGGCGGCGTGAAGTAGACGTTGGGCTTGGGCTCCGTCAGATAACAGCCGAGAAAGACGTCGGCGGCGGCGCGGTCCCAGCGGATGCGGCCGAGGGCGGCTGCGCATCGCGTCTGCATTGCCGCACCGATGCGCGCCGGCGCTCGCGCCGGCCGCAGATTCGGATCGGCGTAACGGCCACCGAGCGAGATTTCGTCGCGCAGCCAGTCGAGAAAGGCGGTCGCGAGCTGCTGCGTCGACGGTGCGCGAAATCCCACCGAGTAGGTCGTGCAGGCATCGACGGCGACACCTTCGTGCGCGTGGTCGGGCGGCAGGTACAACATGTCGCCGGGTCCGAGCGTCCAATCGCTGTCGGGACGAAAATTCGCCAGCAGCTTGAGCGGTGCGGCGGGCTTGAGCGAAAGATCGCGCTGCCGGCTGGTGCGCCAGCGTCGCCGGCCCTCGCCCTGCAACAGGAAGACGTCGTACGAGTCGGCATGCGCGCCCACGCCTCCGCCCGGCGCGGCGTAGCTGACCATCAGGTCGTCGAGTCTCGCGTACGGGATGAAGGCGAAGCGGCGCAGCAGCGCGTCGCCGGCGGGCAGGTGCAGATTCACGCCTTGCACCAGCAGCGTCCACCGGCGCGACGGAAGCGAGGCGAAGTCCGAGGCGCGGAAAGGCCCGTGCGCCAGCGACCAGCGTCCGCCTTCGCGCAGCACCAGTCTCGATTCGACGTCGTCGCGGCAGGCAAGCCGGAACAGCTCGGCGTGCGAAACCAGGCCCCGGAAGCCACGAATCGCGTCGCGCACCAGCAGCGCGCGTTTCTGCCAGTGCCGGCGCAGGAACGCCGCCGGAGTCAGTCCTCCGAGCAGGTTCCGATCAACGGCGTCGGACATCGCCCGATTATAGCTGCCGGTATCGCCGGTCGACGGCCGCCCGCGTTGCGGTAAAATCGACTACCGCGTGCACGCATGCCTGCGAGGCGCGCCAACGACTGATCAGCGATGAACATATTCTCGAACACCGTCGTCACGCTCAGCTACAAGCTTTTTTCGGCCACTGGCGAGCTGATCGAGGCGTCGACGCAGCCGATCACCTACCTGCACGGCGGACACCACGGCATTTTTCCGAAGGTCGAGGCGGCGCTGGCGCAAAAGACCGTCGGCGACCAGGTCTCGGTCAGCCTCGAGCCCGAAGACGGCTTCGGCGACTACGACGCGGATCTGGTTCGCGTCGAGCCGCAGGACCGCTTTCCGCCGGAGGTCAAGGTGGGAATGCAGTTCGAAGGACAGGGCGATGGCGACGACCAGGACGGCATCGTCTACACGGTCACCGACATCGCCGAGGGCAAGGTCGTCGTCGACGGTAATCATCAGCTCGCCGGACAGCGGCTGCGCTTCGATTGCACGATCCTCGACGTGCGCCCGGCGACGCAGGAAGAGCTCGCGCACGGCCACGTGCACGGCGCACACGGCCACCACCACTGACCTTTTGGGAACTTGAAGCGGCGCGGCATTGCGCGCCGTACCTTAAGCGTCGCCGGCCAGACGCTTGAGCTCGTAGAGCAAGTCGTGCGCATCGCGCGGCGATAGCGCGTCGGGATCGAGTGTCGTTAAGCGATCGCGCAGCGAGGAGTCCGCCGGAGCCGGATCGGCGGGCGGGGCGATGGCCGCGAACAGGTCGTCGTCGCGGCGCGCGCTGAAGTGATCGAGGCGCGCCAGGTGCGTGCGTGCGCCGCGGATGACGGAGGACGGAACGCCGGCGAGCCGCGCCACCTGCAGCCCGTAGCTCTGGTTGGCCGGACCCTCCTCCACCGCATGCAGGAAAACGATGCCGTCCTTGTGCTCGACCGCGTCGAAATGCACGTTGGCGCAGGCTTCGAGCTCGGCCGGCAGCGCCGTCAATTCGAAATAGTGCGTGGCGAAAAGCGTCAGGCAGCGGTTGGAAAGGGCAAGCTCGCGCGCGATCGCCCACGCCAGCGCCAATCCGTCGAATGTCGAGGTGCCGCGGCCGATCTCGTCGATCAGCACCAGGCTGTTCGGCGTCGCGCGGTTGAGTATGTACGCCGCCTCGGTCATTTCGACCATGAACGTCGAGCGCCCGCCGGCGAGATCGTCGGCCGCGCCGATGCGCGTGTGAATCGCGTCCAGCGCTCCGATCTCGGCTTCCGCGGCGGGGACGAACAGCCCGCAGTACGCGAGCAACGCGATCACCGCCGTCTGCCGCATGTAAGTGGACTTGCCACCCATATTCGGGCCGGTGACTATCAGCATCCGGCGCGCGGCGCCCAGCGCCACGTCGTTCGCAATGAAATGCTCGACCTGGCCCTCGACCACCGGATGCCGCCCGCCGCGGATCGCGACCATCGGCTCGGGGCGAAACCGCGGTTGCGTCCAGCGCAGCGCGGCCGCCTGCTCGGCGTGCGCGGCGAACACGTCGAGCGACGCGAGCGCGAGCGCCGCGCGCTGCAGGGCATCGATCGACGGGTCGAGTGCCGCGACGATCTCCTCGTACAGCCTCCGCTCGCGCGCCAGCGCGCGCTCCTGCGCCGACAGCGCCTTGTCCTCGAACGTCTTCAGCTCCGGCGTGATGTAGCGCTCGGCGTTCTTCATCGTCTGACGCCGCCGGTAGTCGTCCGGGATACGCTGTACGTTGGCGTTGGATACCTCGATATAGAAACCGTGCACGCGGTTGAATTCGACCTTGAGGCTCGCGATGCCCGTCCGTTCGCGCTCGCGCGCCTCGAGGTCGACCAGGAATGCGCCGCAGTTGTCCTGGATGGCGCGAAGCTCGTCCAGCTCGGCGTCGTAGCCCGATGCGATCACGTTGCCCTCGCGCACCGCAGCCGCGGGTTCGGCGGCGATGGCGCGGGCGAGGAGCTCGGCCCAGCGCGATTCGACCGCCAGGGCATCCCCGGCGGCAGAGAGCGGCGGCGACTCGCAGTGGCCGAGGGCGGACGCGATCATCGGCAGGCGCTGCAGCGTTTCCCGCAGGCCGGCGAGATCGCGGGGGCGCGCCGAGCGCAGCGCAATGCGCGAGGCGATGCGCTCGATGTCCACCGTCGCCTTCAGCGCCGTGCGCAGGACGCTGCGCAGCGCTGCTGCCGCCGCCAGCTCGGCGATCGCGGCATGGCGCGAGTCCGCTGCGGCCTGCGCGCGCAGCGGATTGGCCAGCCAGTTTCGCAACAGACGACTGCCTGCGCCGGTGCTGCAGCAGTCGAGCAGCGATAGGAGCGTCGGCGCGCTCTCGCCGCGCAGCGTTTCGGTGATCTCCAGATTGCGCCGCGTCGCAAAGTCGAGCGCAAGGTGGTCGGTACTGCGTTCAACCGTCAGCGTACGGATGTGCGCGAGCGCCGCCTGCTGCGTCGACTGCGCGTAATCGAGCAGCGCCCCTGCGGCAGCGACCGCAAGCGGCGCGTCATCGGCGCCGAACGCGGCCAGGTCGCGGGTGCCGAACTGGGCGCACAGGCGGCGCACACCGGCAGCGCGCTCGAACCGCCACGGCGGCAGCGCGCGCATCGGCGCGCCGGCGCAGGCGGCCGGAGTGCGGTCCTCCGCATGCAGTATTTCGCTGGGATCGATGCGTGCGAGCAGCGCCTCGACCTCCGCCTGCGGCACATCCCGCAAGTGCAGGCGGCCACCGGCGAGATTGAGCCATGCCACCCCGACCCGCGCTGCCGTCGCATGGAGCGCGACCAGAAGACAGTCCCGCTTGCCGTCGAGGAGTCCTGCGTCGACCACCGTGCCCGGCGTGACGACGCGGGTGACCTTGCGCTCGACCGGCCCTTTGCTCGCGGCCGGGTCGCCGATCTGCTCGCAAATGGCGACCGAATGCCCGAGACGCACCAGCTTCGCCAGATACTGCTCGAGCGCGTGGTACGGGACGCCGGCCATCGGGATCGGCGCCCCGGCCGACTGGCCGCGCGCCGTCAGCGTGATATCGAGCAGCGGCGCCGCGCGCTGCGCATCGCCATAGAAGAGCTCGTAAAAATCACCCATGCGGTAAAACACGAACCGGTCCGGGTGCTCGCCCTTGATGCGCAGATATTGCTGCATCATCGGCGTGTGCGCCGCGTAGGTCCCGGCGGAAGATGCCGGTCCGGCTGGCGTCGGTTCGTCGTGCACGAGCGAGCCGCCGATCGCCCGAACCGGCTTTAATTATCCTGGACGACGACGCCGGCCAGAGCGGATGCCGATCCGACCACGTAGATGGTATACAGCTGCCCGCCCAGCAGGACGACACCGGGCAGCTGCAGGGACGCCTGACTCGACCCGCTGATATTGAAATCGAATTCGTAGCTGGTTCCTGCGATCGGGTCGGCGTCGAGCTCGACGCCGGGCGAAACGGCATTCATCGGCAGGGCCGTCACCTGCCGGCTGAAATTGATGAATACATCCAGCGCCGCCACGTCGACGGTGCTGTTGACGAAGCGCACGCGGGCGTGGACCAGGGCAGGCGGAAAGTTGGGCTCGCTGTACAGCGTCGCGCTCAGCGCACCGGCCGGGCCGGTGACGGCGATCGCCGTGTCGGTTGCCGACGGAAACGTCACGGGCAAGGTCAGCAGCGCGGCGCCCGGCGTCGCCGTCGACTCGACTTTCAGCAGCCGCGATCCGGCAGCGATCGTCTGGTAGCTCGATGCGGCCGCATAGGGAATATTCGACAGCGTGAGGTCCTGGTCGACGAAGACATTCAGCGGCGAACCGACCATCGAGCCGTTGATCACCTTGAAACGAGCGAGCTGGCTGTTGCCGATCGATCCCGTCCCCGAATCGCCGATATTGAGAAAGGCGACATTGACCAGCGTGCTGCTGCCGCGCGAATAGACGATCGCCTCGACCTGGGCGCGCTCGGCGAAGGTCTGCGCCGGCGCGTCGTAGATGACTTGCTTGGAATTGGCGGCCGTGACCCGAATCTGACGGTTTCCCGCCGGCAGGTTGACGAACACGCTGGTCGTGCCGTAGGCGACGCCGGAAATGCTGGGCGAGACGGTGTTGAGATCTTCGCCGGGCGAAGTGACGTAGACATCGATGCCGGCGTTGTTGCTCGCTCCGTTGATCACGCGCAGCGCGAACATGCCCGCGCCCGGATCGACGGTCAGCGTGTCGTTGACGACCGTGCCGCTCGCGGTCCCGACCGCGCCAAAGGTCACGAAGGTGTACGCATTGTCGGCCAGGAACGTCGGGATCAGATCGACGACATTGGTGGAGCTGCCCGCAACGGCAATCTGGACCTCCCGCGTGCCGCTGTCGATCTGCTGGTACGCGGTCATTCCCTCGAACGCCAGCCCGCTGGCAAAAGGATGGCTGTCGAACGTGACATTCAGCGGGCCGCCGGCATTGGGAATGACGTTGATCACCCGCATCGTGGCGTGCGTGCTGGCGTTGCTGACACCTTTGCCCGTATTGCAGCTGCCCAGCGCGAGCGACAGGACGCAGGTCAAGACAACGAGGAATGGGTGCGCGCGCATCGTTTGCTCCGGATCAGTGAACTTGCCCAGCCGCCGCGCCGCTTGTCGTTGCCGCCGCCTCGCGTGTCGCTCCAGCACCGCCGCTCGCCGGGCGAGCGGCTCCCCGCGCGGCGCGAATTCGACGACGGCGCAGACGCCGGGCGATCGGTCAGTTGTCCTGCGACACGATACCGCGCAGGCTGCTTCCCGGGCCCGCCAGGTAGATCGTGTAGGTGTGGCCGGCGGTGAGGATCACGGAGGTGAGCTTCAGCAACGGGGTCGTCGTCCCGGCCAGGTTGAAATCGATTTCGTAGCTGGTGCCCGTCGAAGCCGCGGCAGTGAAATTGAAATAGGGCGATCCGCTGTTCGATGCGAGACCCGAAACCGCCTTGCTGAAATTGACAAAGACGTCGACAGCCGGGACGTCCGCCGAAGCGTTGACGAACCGTATGTTGGCGGTCGCAGTCGGCGGCGGCAGGTTGTTGTCGTGCAGCACCAGCGGGACAAGCGCGCCCGCGGTTCCGGTCAGAACGATCGAGGTAT
>DATNAR010000278.1:0-12520 GCA_035607385.1 Casimicrobiaceae bacterium | reverse complement strand
GGCTTCGCGATAGACCTCGACGAACGCGTGCGCGTGGCCATCGAGCGCCGCAATGCGCTCCAGGCAGGCGGCCACGATAGCGTGCGATGAGGTTTCGCCCGCGCCCAGGCGGCGCGAAAGCTCGGTCAGCGGAAGATACGGAAGATCTGGCGTTGTCATGCGGTGGCGCCTTTATGCGAGAAATGGGTCGGACGTCCGGATCATAGCCGAGCGCAGCGCGCCGGGTGTCATCGTCCTCGGCACAACGATTGGAGGCCCGGCGGCAGCCGGCGTTCCTAGCGTCGCTTCACGGCGAAGCCGAAACTGGCGACCGATAGCACGGCCATCGCAAGCAGAACCAGCAAGCCGGCAAGCATCGCCGATTCCGCGACGGCGAGCGGGGCGAAAGCGAATGGTGCGATCGCCCGTGCAAACAGCGCCGGCGCGGCGAGATTGCCGAGTATGCCGCCGTATCCGGCGCGCCCGAACAATTCGGCCGGCACCGTGCCGCGGACGATCGTGACCACGCCGTTGCTGCCGCCGAAGAGAACGGCGAACAGCAGCGCCAGCGCAATCTGTCCGTTCAGCGCAAGCAGCACGACGACCGCGACGACGAGCAGCGACAGCGCGGCAAGGCCGATCGACCGCGAAGCGAAGCGCCGGCCGATGGCGAATTCGAGCAGCCGGCCGGTCACTTGCATCGGGCCAAAGAACGTGCCGACCCACACCGCCGTGGCAAGGGTCAGCCCCTTGCCCTGCAGAATGGTGATCAGATGCACGGTCAATACCGAGACGATAAAACCGTTGAATGCGAACGCGGTCGCCAGCCAGAGGAAAGCGGCGCGGCGCTTGGCCGACGGAAGTGCGCCGCTCCCTTCCGCCGCACCCGCTTTGCCGTGATCGGGCGCGCCGGTGCTCGGCGGAATGAAGGCGAGATGCAGCGGCAGGCAGACTATCAGCTCCAGTGCCGCGAAGACGAGCAGCGTATCGCGCCAGCCGAACCACTCGAGCCCTTTGAGCGATGCCGGCCAGAACGCGGTGCTGGCGAGGCCGCCCATCAGGGTCAGCGCGGTCAGCGCCTTGCGATAGCTGGTGCCCGAATGCTGCGACAGCGTGGCGAACGCGGCGTCGTACATCGTCATCGCCATCGCCACGCCGGCCACCGACCAGGCGAGAAAGAGCGCGATCGTCGAATGCACGTGTGCGATCAGGAAGAGCGCGACGGCGGCCGCGACCGAACCCAAGCTCATGACGGCGCGGCCGCCGTGACGATCGATCGCCCGTCCGACGAAGGGCGCGGTCAGCGCGGAGATCAGCAGCGCCAGCGAATAGGCGGCGAAGAGCATCGCGGCCGAGACGCCGAGCTCGTCGCGCATGCTGGCGCCCAGCACGGCGATCGAGTAGTACAGCGTGCCCCACGAGACGATCTGGGTCGCCCCGAGCGCCGGTACCAGCCGCCAGGCGGTCGACCGAGTCATCACCCAATGGTACCGTGAAGGCCGCTCGGCGCGGCGCGGGCAAATGGAGCCAAGCGAGGGCTATGGAGAGCACTTGACGTCGGCCTTGCCGCCCCCATATCCGCAGTTCAGGAGACCACGACCATGCCTACACGCAACCTGCAGCGCCTCATCGCCGCCATTCCCGCCTCGGACGGCGCCGGCGTCAAGCTTCAACGCAGCCTCGGCCAATCGAATTGGGCCCGCCTCGATCCCTTCCTGATGCTCGATCATTTTTCGAGCGACAATCCGAACGACTATATCGCCGGTTTCCCGGCGCACCCGCATCGCGGTTTCGAGACGGTGACCTATATGCTCGACGGCCACATGCGTCACCAGGATCACCTCGGCAACACCGGCGATCTGAAGGCCGGCGGCGTGCAGTGGATGAGCGCGGGACGCGGCATCATCCATTCCGAAATGCCGCAGCAGGAAGCGGGGCGTATGCGGGGATTCCAGCTGTGGATCAACCTGCCGGCGAAGGAAAAAATGAAGGCCGCCGCCTATCGCGACATCCAGGGCAGCGAAATCCCGGTGGTCGAGCTCAACGATGGCGGGAGGGTCAAGGTCATCGCCGGAACGCTGGATACCGACGGCAAGCGCACGCCCGGCCCGATCCAGGGGCTGTCGACCGATCCGCTCTATTTCGACGTCGAGCTTCCGGCCGGCGCGAGATTCCGCCACGCGGTGCCTGCCGGCCACCACGCGTTCATCTACCCGTTCGAGGGCTCGGTCGCCGTCGGCGCGAACGGCACGCAGAAAGTCCTCGCGACGCATCACGCGGGCATTCTGTCGGACGGAGACGAGGTCGAATTCTCCGGCGGGCCCGAGGGCGGCAGGGTCATCCTGCTCGCCGGACGGCCGCTGCTGGAGCCTATCGTGCAATACGGACCGTTCGTGATGAATACGCGCGAGGAGATCGAGCAGGCGGTACGCGATTACCAGAGCGGCACGCTGACCGGCGAGACGGCGGCCCGCGCCTGACTTGACGGCCGCGCGCTTGTCGCAACAAAAACCCCGCGCGAGCGGGGTTTTTTTTCGAGCACGAAGGGTCAGCTGTTCGGCTGGTGCTGTCCGATCGCGTTGTCGATGCAGGCGTCGCGCTGCGATTCATCGCGCTCCTGCACGCATTGCCGCAAAGCCTGCCGGTAGCTCTTCTCCTCCGGCGACACCGCTTCATGCTGACGCGGAGCCGACTTGTGCGCGTGCCGCGCCGGCGCCGATTGCGCAGTGTCCGCCTTGGGCGCGGCCGTGCCCTGCGACGTGGCGTTCGGATCGGCCGCCATTTTGTCGGTCGGCTGTTCCGACGGCTGGGCCGGCGTCGTCGTCATCGTGCCTTTTTCCGCCGGCATGCGCGAATTGCTGTCCGGAGCGTTTTGCGCGCCGGCGGCGCCGACGAGCAATGCCAGGCTGGCGCCCAGCAGGAATTGGTAAGGGTGACTGGTCATCGCGATTCTCCTTCGGGGATCGGGCTTCCCGGGCCACTCGGCGCGGCCCGCTTGCCACCCACTCACTATCCGCCGAAAGCACGCCGATCAGTATCGGACCGCTTCTGATTCGCGCGTAGGAGTGACGGCGCACTCGTTCTTCAAGCGACGTAGGACGCAGGCCTAGGCGGATCGCGACAGAGTCAGCGGCGCGAACCAGACCCCCGCCGATGGCGGCCGCAACGTATTCGGCCCAGGATGAAGCATCTGTTCGACAACCGCTGAGGAGATGGCATGAATCGCACATCGATCCGAAGCCTGACGCTGATTGCGCTCGCCGTGTGCGCGGCCGCAGTCCGCGCTGATGTCACCGCGGGCCCGCCGGTCAACAGCACGACCGAGCCGTCGCAGGGGTTCATCGTGGCCGTTCCGCCGGAGAGCAACGCGGCGGCGTCCAGCAGAGTTGCCGAGGAACCGCAGCGCCTGCCGCCGACCGAAGTGCGCGCGAGCCGGGAAGATCGCGGACCCTGCGATCCGCGCCAGGGGACCGGACAGGAAGCCTGCCGGGCGCAGCTCGCCGCGCGGTATGCGGAAATGGACAAGCTGTGCCGCAATCTGTCGGCAGCAGAGTTTCCGACCTGCATCAAGAGCGCTTATTCGGCGGACTGAGCTCGACCTGCGTCTGCATCGGCGCACCTCGCTTTCTCACCCGAGATGCGCCACTTGACCCTGTGGCAGTAGGGGCGATAAAAACGTCGCCTCGAGAGGCGATCGCGCTTGTTAAAGCGTAAAATCGATCGTCTTGACCCGCTAATCACAACGACAACATACGTCATCGGGAATCGCTGATCTGGGCGCCTTGTGCCGCGTGTTGGGTTCGACCCAACATCGTAGGAGATCACAATGGTGCCTGCCCGCCGCGTCGTCGCGGCAAATCGCCTGCTGGCGGCTTTGCCCGCGAAGGACCGCGAGCCGCTGATTGCCCGCTGCGACCGAGTCGAGCTCAGCTTCGGTCAGGTGCTCGACGAGCCGGGCCAGCGCATCGCCCACGTGTACTTCCCGGTCGACAGCTACGTTTCGCTGGTGACAAAAGCGGCCGGCGAAGCAAGTCTCGAGGTCGGGCTCATCGGCGACGAAGGCATGCACGGCGTCTCGCTGGTGCTGGGAATCGACGCCTCGCCGCTGCATGCGCTGGTGCAGGGCGCCGGTCCGGCCTATCGTCTGAGTGCGCGTGCTTTCCGGCGCGAATGCTCAGCGCGCCCGGCATTGCAGCGCGCGCTGAACCGCTACCTTTACGTGCTGATGAGTCAACTCGCGCAATCGGCCGCGTGCACGCGCTACCACCTGATCGAGGCGCGGCTTGCGCGCTGGCTGCTCATGACGCAGGATCGCGCGCACGCGGAGACGTTCAGCGTCACGCATGAGTTCCTGGCCTGGATGCTTGGTGTGCGCCGGGTCGGCGTCACCGGGGCAGCGACCGCGCTGCAACGCAAACAGCTGATCCGCTACCGCCGCGGCGTAGTAACGGTGCTCAACCGGCGCGGTCTGGAAGGTGCGGCGTGCACCTGTTATCAGATCAACAAGAACGTCTACGACCGGATGCTGGGCTAGCGGACGATCACCACGTTCGGGCCGGTCCACAGCGCATTCGGCGTCGACGGCTCGACCGTCACCCGCAATTCCCTGATCTTGATCCCGTTGCGCTGCTCCACTTCCTTGATCACGTCGGCCAGCAATGGTCCGACGATATCGCAGAGCTCTCTTTCGGCGTGGGCGTAGGGGACGAAGTTCTCGCTGACGGTCGACATCGGTAGGTGGCGTTCATGCAGTGGGCGAACAAAAATAAGTTTATCTGCGCCAGAGCCTCGACTGTCAAGTTTGTATGGTACCGAACAATACGTCGACGCGTGCCCGCAAGTCGCGACTGCAACCTTGCCGGCATCGCCGAATGCGCCGATGATTTGATCTGCTCGTCGGCGGCGGCCTGCGCGCACCCATAGGACGGGTGAACTTTCGGCCGCGCAAGGTGACTCTCGTCATACGGGCGGCACTGCCGACTCGCCCGCCGGGATGCGCGAGCGCGCGCGACGTGGCCCATCTGGAGGAGACCATCGATGAAACGCCTGTTTACCCTATCCGTGTTGTTGGCCCTCGCCCTTGTTTCGCTGCCTTCGAGCGCCTGGATCCGCAGCCCGGCGACGACGTTTGCGACGCTGCCGGCGGGTGCGACGCCGCCTGAAGGAATCGCCGTCGATGCCAGCGGCAATGTCTATGTCTCGACGTTCGGCTTTCCCTACCCCGCCGCGTCCAGCGATCCGGGGCGGATCGTCGTTTTCGATTCGCACGGCAAGCTGCTGCGTCAACTCGTCGTCACCGGCGCGAGCCCGCATCTGCTCGGTCTCGGCGTTCATCCGTCGACGCAGGCGCTGCTGGTCGCGGACTTCGGCGCCGGGAAGGTGTTGAGCGTCGACCCGCTGTCCGGCGCCTCGCAAGTGTTCACCGACATCGGCCCGACGTCCGGCCTGAACGCGCTGACGTTCGACGCCGCCGGCAACGTCTATATCTCGGACTCGTTCCAGGGCATCATCTGGCGAACGGGGCCGGCTGGCGGCGCGGCGGTGCCGTGGGCGAGCGATCCGCTTCTTTCGACCACCGGCGTTCCCCCGTTCGGCGCCAACGGACTGGCGTTCAACAACAGCGGCACGCTGCTCTACGTCGCCAACACCGGCAACGACGCCGTGGTGAAAATTCCGGTATCGGGCGGCTCGCCCGGAACGGCCTCGGTCCTGGCGTACAGCATCAACGGCGCCGACGGCGTCGCCGTCGATTCGAGCGACAACGTCTGGGTCGTCGCCAACCAGTCCGACGAGATCGTCGTCGTCGATCCGACCGGCAAGGCGATTGCCAAGCTGGGCGACTTCGACGGCATCGACGCCAAGGGCGCAGCGCGAGGCTTGCTGTTCCCGGCCAGCCTGGTGTTCAGCGGTGAGTCGGTGCTGGTCACCAATCTGGTGCTCGACCTGGGGACGATCTTCGGTCTGCCGACGGTCGATTCGCAGTGGGCAGCGCAGGTGACGCGTTACACGGTCAGCAAGATCAACCGGCGCCTGCCCCCGGTGCCGGGCCCCAAAGGTTGAGGTGATCGAGGTGGATGACCGGGTGCGACGGACGTCGCGGGCGCGACGTCCCGGGGGGCAGGCCTCGCCTTGACGCCGAGCTTGCGGGAGCGCAGCGTCCTCGGCTTCGAGCACGCCGATACGCTGCGCCGGCTCTGGCGGCACGCCCATGCCGAGCCCGAAGCCTTGCGGCAGTTCCAGCTGCGCAAACTGCGGATGCTGCTTGCGCACTGTCGCACGCACGTCGCGGCGTACCGCGAGCACTGGCGATCGTCGAAGCTCGAACCGGCGGACATCGCGACAACGCAACACCTCCAGGCGTTGCCGACGATAGCCAAAGACGATCTGCGCGCCCGCTCGGTGGCCGAGACGCTCGTCGACGGCGCGGACGTGCAAGGGCTGGTGCGGCATACGACCAGCGGGTCATCGGGCCAGCCGTTCAACATCTACCGCGCGCCGCGCGAAGAGCATCTTTTGAATCTGTTTCGCTTGCGGGCGTGCGCCGAAGCAGGTTTGCGGCCGTTCGACCGCATCGCGCGCTTCAGCCAGCTTTCCCTCGACGAGGAGCCTCGCCGCTGGCCCGGGCGCATCCGGCAGATGATAGGCATCCATCGGGTGCAACGATTCGATGCGCTTGCGCCCGCACACGAGCTCGCCGAAAGCCTGCTACGACACCGGCCCGACGTCATCGGCGGCTACCCGTCGACGCTGCGCCACGTTGCGGCGTGGATGGACGCGGAAAGGCGCCGGATTCGGCCGCGGCTGATTTTCAGCGGAGGCGAGGTCCTCGACGCGGCGGCGCGCCGCACGATCGAGGGCGCGTTCTCGGCGTCGCTGGTCGATTTTTATGGAGCGCACGAATTCAACCTGCTGGCGTGGCAATGTCCGAACGGCAGCGCCTATCACGTCTGCGATGACAACGTGCTCATCGAGATCGTCGGCGAAGACGGACGGGCGGTCCAGGCGGGGGAGGTGGGCGAAGTCGTCGCAACGGCGCTGCACTCGTACACGATGCCGTTCGTCCGCTATCGCACCGGCGATCTCGCGGTCCGCGGCCCCGATGTGTGCGGTTGCGGGCAGCCGTTTTCCACGCTGCGCGCCATCCACGGGCGGGTGGTCGACTACCTGCGCCTGCCGCAAGGGCGCCGGGTCCACCCGTACGCCATCACCGTGCATCTGGCTGAGCGCGAAGCAGCATGGGTGGCGCAGCACCAGATCGTCCAGACCGCCGATGGTGCGATACGCCTCGATATCCGGCCGAGCAACCGGCCGCGATCGGAAGACATCGAGCGCGTGCGGCGCATGGTGCGCGGAATTCTCGGCTTCGGCACCCCGTTCGAGCTGACGCTGGTCGAGCGCTTTCCAGCGCACCCCAGCGGCAAGTTCCAGCCTTACGTGTCGCTCGTCGATCCCACGCGGACGGCCGAGCTCACCAGCTCCACCATCGCCGCGCGGGGGCGCGCATCCTAAAGCCGCCTCTTCAGGCGTTCAGGTGTTCCTTCAGGAAGGCAATCGTTCGCGACCACGCGAGCTTCGCCGCGGCCTCGTCGTAGCGCGGTGTCGTATCGTTGTGGAAGCCGTGGCTGGTCCCCGGATACATGAACATCTGATAGTTGACGCCGTTCGCCTTCAATGCCGCCTCGAATGCCGGCCAGCCGGCGTCGACGCGCGGGTCCAGCTCCGCATAGTGAAGGAGCAACGGCGCCTTGATTCGAGCAGTGTCGGCGGCGCTGGGCTGAAGTCCGTAAAACGGTACCGCCGCGGCCAGGTCCGGCATCCGCGTCGCCAGGATATTGACGATATCGCCGCCGAAGCAAAAACCGACCGCGCCGATCTTGCCCGTGCATTCCGGACGCGACTTCAGGAACCCCGCGGCGGCGATCAGGTCCTCGGTCATTTTCTTGTGGTCGATCTGGCCGAATAGCCGCACCGCTTTTTCCTCGTTGCCCGGGTAGCCGCCGACCGGCGTGAGGGCGTCGGGTGCGAACGCCACGAAATTCTCCACCGCGAGCCGCCGCGCGACGTCTTCGATGTAGGGATTGAGCCCGCGGTTTTCGTGGTAGACGACGACGCCCGGCGACTTGCCCGCGGTGCGGGGGTGGACGAAATACCCGCGGATCGTACCCGAGCCATGCGGAGACTCGTAGCTCAGATATTCGGCCTTGATGCGGGCATCGTCCTTGGCAACCTGCTGCGCCAGCGCGTAGTTGGGCGTCAGGCTTTCCAGCATCGCCGCGGCCGTAAAGCCGCCGACCGCGTATCTGGCTGCGCGGTCCAGGAATTCACGGCGGCTCAGCATGCCGTGGATGTAGCCGTCGAAGAGTTTCAGCACGGCAGGAGGAAAGTCGCTGGCCTTTTTGCGTTCCATTGCGCTCGCTCCCTCGGGGAAAGGCGGTCGTTGTTCGTCCTGGTTTATTCTAGTGCGTTGCGCGCTGGCCGCCGAGTCTTCGATCGACCTCGGCTTCCGCCTGCAGCCAATCGTCGAGCTCGAGGCCATCGACATAGCCGCGCTCCGCGTAGAGCTGATAGGCCGCCTCGCTGATCATCCGATGCCGCAACTCGGCGCCGATCTCGCCCTTGGTGTCTTCCTCGAGCGAAACGGCCGGATCTTCCATCGTATCGTCATCG
The DNA here is from genome assembly GCA_035607385.1 of Casimicrobiaceae bacterium. Classification (GTDB taxonomy): domain Bacteria; phylum Pseudomonadota; class Gammaproteobacteria; order Burkholderiales; family Casimicrobiaceae; genus PALSA-1003. The sequence goes on along the minus strand of DATNAR010000278.1, from coordinate 3,874 downwards.
GATTCCGCCATCGACGCATCCAGCGCATCCATGTTCGGCGGATTCGATGAGCTTGCCAGATCGGCTTCCTTGCGGGTACGGGGCGCCATGATCGACCTCCGGGTCCAGTGGGCTCGATTTTCGTTTGAGGCTTTGGTTGCGCCGACCGACGTCCAGGCAACCGGCACGCCGGCGATTCGCAACCCGACATCGCTTCGAGCAATCGTCGTGCCAAGCGCCTGCTTGTATGCAGGCCAACGGCTTAGGAGCGGAGCAACGGGGTTGGAAAAGCGCCTGCTGTAATTCGTTCCGGGGAATCTTTGTAATTCATCTCCCGCAGCAGGGGTGGCTTTGCGCCTCTCAGCCGGCCCAGGCCGCCAAGCGGCGAAAGGCGTGGACCTTCTCGTTGCGATCGATCCGGGCACCGTTGAGGGCCTGGCGCATGACGTCGATCGTCTTGTCGTAGGTCTGGCGGTCGACCGGATACGGCGTGCCGTCCTTGCCGCCGTGCGCGAAGGAAAACCGCGCCGGATCGTCGTGGCTCGCGCGCGCGCCGTAAATCAGCTCGGAGGTGAGCGCGAGTGCCCGCAGCGTCTTCGCGCCGACACCCTCGATCGACAGCAGTGACTCGAAGTCGGCGGGTGCTCTCTCGTAAGTCCGCAACAGCACCTTCGCAAGGTATTGCGGATTGATGTCGCCGGTGCTTACCTCGTGCCGGCGCGGCATCTCGAGCGACGGCAGATGGCCGAGCGCATCGAGTGTGACTTCGGGCTTTTCACCCGCGAGCAGCGCCGACGCGGATCGCACGTCGGCGCTCTGCGCGGCGACCAGGTTCAGTGTCGGTGCGACGGTGTCGCAGCAAATCGCCGCGTGCGGCTCATTGACATAATCCCGGACGTTGTCGGACAGCCAGTGATAACGGCGCGCCATCGAGGTCGCGTCGCTCATTCCCTGCTGGACGATGCACCACTGCCCTTTGTCCGTGAAGACGAACGAGTGATGGTAGAGCTGGTAGCCGTCCTGCACCGCCGAGTTGTCGACCTTGGCCGAAATGCGGCTGGCGTACACCAGAGGCTCGGGATCGCGGCCGAGTTGTTCGCAGGTGGCGGTGATTTCCGCCGGGGTCTTGCGCGATGTCGCGCCCTTGCCGCCGGCGACGAATATGCCGAGCTCGGCGCCGACGTCGCGCAAGCCTTCCTTCAGCGCGCCGCAGACGGTGGTCGTCAGTCCGCTGGAATGCCAGTCGAAGCCCAGTACGCAGCCGAACGCCTGGAACCAGTACGGATCCGACAGACGCCGCAATACTTCTTCGCGTCCGAACTCGCGCGCGACGAAAATGACGATCTCGCGGGACAGCGGGACCATGCGCTCGAACAGATAGCGCGGCGCCTTGCCGCCATGCAAAGGAAGAGTCGCGAATCCGGTTCGAGCCATCGGGGGTGCTGAATGCCGTGGCGTCTTATCGGACTTTGGTCGAACGCCCGATGGCGATCCCCGCTAGGCGACGGCGCCGATAATGATAGAAATAGGACTGGCCGTCGGCACGACGCGATCCAGACGGAATCCTCCGGCTTCGAGAAGCGCCCGGTAAGCGAGGTGCGTGCGCTCGCGCCCGCCGGTGACCGTCAGCATCACGATATCCAGGACCTTGGCAAGATGCGGCTCCGGTCCATCGGGCAAGATCGACTCGAGCACGAGGAGTTCGGCGTGGCTCGGCGCGGCTCGCCTGACGGAGCGCAGGATCGCTACGGCCTCATCGTCCGCCCAGTCGTGCAGCACATTGCCCAGGATGTAAGCGTCTGCAGCGGGAAGACGGTCCTTGAAAAAGTCGCCGCCGTGGAGGCTGATCCTGGGCTGGGGAGCGATGTGGGCGACGACTGTCGGAAGGTCGAACAGGATACCTTCGGCGTTTGGCGCCGCTGCCAGCAGCGCAGACAGGATATGTCCCCGGCCGCCCCCGATGTCGGCGATCGTCTTGTAGCGCGTGAAATCGAAGGCAGGAATGAGCGCCGCGATCTCGGCATTCGACTTTGCCGTCATTGCGGCATCGAAGATGCGTGCCTCGTCAGGATGCTCGCGCAGATACGCCCAGTATCCCTCCGGGACCAGCTTTTCGATCGCTCCTTTGCCCGTCCGTGCCGCATGCTCCAGCTCGCCCGCCGCGGCCCAGTTGATCCGACTGCCGATCATGCGGATGAAGGGGCGCATCGACTGCGGATGGTCGCTGCGCATGAGGCGCGATAATTCCGTGTGCGCCCACGCATTGCCGCGCGCCTCGAACACCCCGGCGACGGCGAGCAGGCGCAGCATGCGATCCAGCCCGTCTGCGTTGGCTCCGGTCGAGCCGGCGAGCGCTTCAGCCGTCATCGGCACCTCGTCGAGGCAATCTGCGACGCCGAGATCGGCAATCACGTGAAGACAGCGAGGCAGTAGATGAGAGGTGGTGATCTGCCACAATTGCGCCGACGGAGGAATGGACATGCGGAAGGACTCCAGACAGAAGCGCGGCCGATCTGGCCCGCATTGGCGTACGGGCGCGGATGGCCCGTGCTGCTTGATTATAACGGCTCCGGCGCCGTTCATTCGACGCCCCGATGCGCCGGACGCCGCCGATGAGTAATCGCCTTCAGCGCATTCTTTGCCTGGACGATTTCGAGGCGGCCGCGCGGAAGCAGCTGCCGCGGCCGATCTTCGGCTACGTCTCCGGCGCCGCCGAGACCAACGCGTCGCTGTCCGACAATCGCCGTGCATTCGGGGAATTCGGCTTCGTTCCGCGCGTGCTTGTCGATATCTCCAAAGGCTCGCCGCAGACGTCCCTTTTCGGTGAGGCCTATGCCGCGCCCTTCGGGATCGCGCCGATGGGCATCAGCGCGCTGTATGCCTATCGCGGCGATCTGGTGCTGGCGCGGGCGGCGGCGGCGGCGCGGATTCCGATGATCATGAGCGGCTCGTCGCTGATTCGCCTGGAGGATGTCGCACGCGAGTGCGGCGGCACCTGGTTCCAGGCCTATCTTCCGGGCGACGTGCGAGAGATCACGGCGCTGGTCGAGCGTGTCGCGCTCGCCGGATTCCGCACGCTGGTGGTGACCGTCGATTCGCAGGTTGCGCCGAATCGCGAGAACTATTTGCGGGCCGGCTTCTCCGCGCCACTTCGCCCGACGCTTCGCCTTGCCTGGGATGGCCTCATGCGTCCACGGTGGCTGTTCGGCACCTTTGTGCGCACGCTGTTTCGTCACGGGATGCCGCATTTCGAGAACAACTTCGCGACGCGAGGCGCGCCGATTCTGTCGCCGAGTGTGGTCCGCGAATGGTCGGAACGCGGACGGCTCGACTGGACGCACTTTGCGCTGATACGGCGCTTGTGGAAGGGTACGCTGGTCATCAAGGGCGTACTCGATCCGGGCGATGCGCGCACGGCGCGCGAAGCGGGCGCCGACGGGATCATCGTCTCCAATCACGGCGGGCGGCAGCTCGACGGTGCGGTGTCGCCGTTGCGGGTTCTTCCGGCCATCGTCGCGGCGTGCCCCGGCATTCCGGTGATGATGGACAGCGGGATCCGCCGCGGCACCGATGTGCTCAAGGCGCTGGCGCTCGGCGCGAAGTTCGTCTTCGTCGGCCGTCCGTTCGCTTACGCCGCGGCGGTCGGCGGCGCCGCCGGCGTCGATCGCGCGATAACCCTGCTGTCCGACGAGATTCAGCGCGACATGGCGATGCTGGGCATTTCCCGCCTGTCCGAGCTGGGCACGCACCGGCTGTTCCGGTTCAACGACACTGAGCGCGCCGCGTTATCGCCTCCCGCCAATCCTGCACGTTGAGCGGCCGCTCAGGCCGGCGGCTTGGTCTGCTGCCACGCCGGCAAGGCCTCGATGCGCGCGTACCAGGCCCGGATGTTCTT
>DATNAR010000274.1:0-2472 GCA_035607385.1 Casimicrobiaceae bacterium | reverse complement strand
GCGAGGCGTGTCGCGAACAAGCGCGGGCAACGTACGCTGCGCGCATGAACGAGGCACGAAACACCTACCACCGCCGCGAAATGCGCAGCGAATCGGCCGAGGATCGAGCGGAAGACGCCTACGAGGCCGCGCGAGACAAGTGCAACGACTTCCGAAACGAGGATGAAGACCGTTGCATTGCCAGCGCTCGAGCGATGTACCGCCGCTGAGCGGAACTCGTCGTACCCGGCGCCAACGGTCGCCGGGGCGACCCAAGCTATAGGAGCCTGAGATGTTCCGATTGCTGCTGGGGCTCGCCGCCGCCGTCATCCTGGGCCAGAGCGCTTCCGCGCAACCGACGAATTCTCCCGAACAGCAGGAGAGGGCGGTTGGTCCGTACCTGTACCTCACCGACTCGAGCGGTAACAAGGTTCTGTTGAGCACGCAATTCTGGCGCAACGATCCGAAGTACGACGACCGCGCTTTTCACCGCTTCCTGGACGTGATGGCGGCTCTGGAGAAGCGCGGCTTCCACAAGAACGACAAGGCCGTGATCGACTGGGACAAGCCCGAGCCCGTCGTGCGCTGCTACATCTACCTCGAGGACCTGCAGACGGCGCGTAAGGTGAAGGGCACCGTCGTCAGCGATACCCGCCTGTGGTGCGCGGACAACGGCGCGTCGGAGCACGAAGTCAGGCCGTCCGATACGCCGAAGCACGTCGACGAGGTCATGAAGTATTTCGACGAGTACTTCGCCCGGGCCAACGCCAAGGTGCGCAAGAAAAGCGCGTCCGGATAGCGACCTCGCTGCAGCGGGCGTCGGAAACGTCGCTTTGGGCGTCGCACGCCGCACGGCTTGGCCGCGACGCCCCGGTTAGACTCGGCGCGGGGCGGCTTGCCTCGCACCGGAGTCTCTCGATGTCCGATTTTGCCGCTGCGCGCTGGATCAGCGCCGAGGCGGTGGCGCGCTTGAGCCGCCCGACGGCGAGCGCGATCGGCCTGCCGCGCGAGCTTTATACCAGCCCCGAGTTTTTCGAGCTCGAGCGCGACCGCGTGCTCGCCGGCACGTGGGTATGCGTGGGCATCACCGGCGATCTTGCGCATCCGGGCGATCTTCTGCCCTACGATCTCGCCGGCATCCCGCTCTTGTTGCTGCGCGACCGCGCCGGCACCGTTCGCGCGTTCCATAACGTGTGCAGTCACCGTGGCGTGCAGCTGGTCGCCGCGCCGCGGAACACGCGCGGCGGGATTACCTGTCCGTACCACGCGTGGACCTACGGCCTGGACGGCGCGTTGCAGCGGCGGCCGTGGTTTTGTGGCCAGGCGAGCTGTCCGGACGACCAGTTCGATGGAGTTGCGCTGGGCCTGAAGCCGGTTCGCTGCGAGTCCTGGCATCAGTTGTTGTTCGTCAATCTCGACGGCAAGGCGCCGCCGCTGGCGGAATATGTTCTACCGCTCGCCGAGCGCTGGGCCGACCGCGACTTGTCGCTGCTGCGACATGGCGGAAGTCTTCGCTTCGAGATCCACGCCAACTGGAAGCTGGTCGTCGAGAATTTCTGCGAGCGCTATCACCTGCCGTCGGTGCATCCGAAGCTCAACAGCTATTCGGCGGTCGACCATTCCTTCCAGATCATCGGCGACGGACTCTTTTCCGGCGTCGGCAGCTCGAGTTATGCGCCGCCCGCGGTCGGGCCGTTTCCGCTGCCGGGCTTTCCGGCCGTCACGCCGGAGCGGCGCAGCGTCGCCGAATACGTGGCGCTGTTTCCCAACGTGATGATCGGCTGCCTGTACGACCATTGCTACGCGTTCATCCTGCAGCCGCAATCGTGCGATCGTACGCTCGAGCGATTCGAGTTCTTCTACGTCGGCGACGAAGCGATGCAGCCGCGCTTCGCCGCCGCCCGCCAGGACTGCATCGACCGTCGCCATTCGATCAACGGCGAGGACATCGCGATCGTCGAGCGCCTGCAGATCGGACGGCGCTCACCGGTCATGGACGGCGGGGTCTTCTCGGCCGCGCTCGAAGACACCACGCACCATTTCCAGAAGACGCTGCTGCGGCGGCTGCAGGCCGCGGGAGCGATCGCCTAGCGTCGACCGGTCGGCATCGGCGCGGTAACATCGACCGATGCCGTCACCGATCAGGGAGCCGCGAGCGGGTGCCGACGCCCGGCCGGCGCGCTATGCGCCGTCGCGCAGCGGCCCGCGGCCGTACACCGTCGGTTTCTATCTGGTTCCCGAGTTTCCGATGATGGCTTTCGCAGCCGCGATCGAGCCGCTGCGGGCGGCCAATCGATTGTCCGGCGAGACGCTGTTTGCGTGGCGACTGTTCTCGCACGACGGCGATCCGGTGCGAGCGAGCAACGGCATCGACATGGCCGTCGGCGGCTCGATCGGCGAGGACGCGGCGCTCGATCTGCTGCTCGTCTGCGCCGGCACCCCCGACGCCGGCGCGCGCGACAGGCCGCTCGCCCAGTGGCTGCGCGGGCTCGT
>DATNAR010000227.1:0-3098 GCA_035607385.1 Casimicrobiaceae bacterium | reverse complement strand
GCGAGGCGATCGATCTGGGATCGCAGTGCAATATGCCGGCGACGACCGACGAGGCGCAATACAGCCTGCCGTTTCCGGTGGCGGCGGCGCTGGTTTTCGGCAGAGTCGGCGCCGATGAGATCGGCGCCGCCGGATTGGGCGACCCGCGAGTCACGCGGCTGCTCGCGACGTTCTCGCTGACCGAGAATGACGAGTTCTCGCGTCGCTTTCCGGCCGAGCGCTGGGCGCGGGTCCGCATCGAGCTCGCCGACGGCCGGTCGCTCGTCTCCGAGCCCGCGCAGGCGCGCGGCGGCGCGGAACAGCCGCTGTCGGGCGAGGAAATCGGCGCCAAATACCGGCAGATGGCCGAGCCGGTCCTGGGGCCGCGCCGGAGCGCACGTATCGAAACGCTGGTCGCTTCGATCTCTACGGATGCCGCTGCGCTCGCCAAACTTCTTGACGAGTTGCTCGCGCCGATTTTGTGACCGCCGCCGGGTCCGTGTTCAAGCGCTTTGCCGCGGGACGATCTCGAAGCCCAGATCGACGATTCGCGGACTGACGCGGCGGCCCATGAGGCGCGCGAGCAACATTTCCGCGGCGCCGTGGCCGATCTCGCGACTTGGAATACGAACCGTCGTCAGCGCCGGCGTGACGTGCTTTGCAATGTCGAGGTCGTCGAAGCCGGCGATCGCGAGTTGATCGGGCACTCGTATACCTTGCCTCTCACACTCGAGAAGCGCGCCCAGGGCAAGCACATCGCTGCCGCAGAACAATGCATCGACGCCCGGCTCCCGCTGCAGCAGTGCGAGAAGATTCTCTTTGGAGCATTCCAGATCGATCGGCATCTCCGCGACCATTGCCGGGTTGTATCGATGGCCCGCCTCGTGAAGGGCGCGTCGATAGCCGGCAAGGCGCTCGGTCTGCCGGTCGTTGTGCTTCGTCTCGGTCGAGAAGAAGGCAATCCTGCGATAACCCTGTGCAATCAGCCAGGAAGTCATCTTGTACCCCGCGCTCTCATTCGAAAAGCCCACGGCCGTATCGATAGGGCGGCGCGGCAAGGTGGCGACCTCGACCACCGGAATTCCTGCGTGTTTGAGCAGCTTGCGCGTGCGCGCGCTATGCGTCTGCCCGGTCAGATACAGAGCGTCGGCGCGGCGGGCAAGAAACGCGGCGACCAGCGCCTCCTCCTCGGCGATGGAGAATCCGCTGCTTCCGACCAGCAAATGGTAGCCGTGACCGTGCAGGACGGCGGACATCTCTTCCAGGATCTGCGTCGCCATCGAGCCGCGCAAGGTAGGAATGATCGCCGCAATGAGCTGGGTGCGATTTGAAGACAGGCTGCCCGCGACGAGGTTCGGGATATATCCGGTGGCTTCGATCGCCAGCTGGATCCGGTCACGCGTCGCCTTCGCAACCAGGTTCGGTGTGCGCAGCGCACGCGACACCGTGATCGGCGCAACGCCGGCAATGCGGGCGACATCGCGGACCCCGGCCCGGCCGGTATGACGCGAACCCTTTGGCGTTGTCGCGAAGCTCAAAAGCTGGCGAGAGGCGTTGTTGACAATGCTGGAATGGTACCGGTACCATAAAAAAATGGGAAGTGCGTCGGTGCGCAGGCGAGCAGTTGGCGGGATCCTCGGTGCTGCGACCTATGCCCGCGCGATGCTGTTCTTCCTGCTGCTCTGGCACCTGGTGTCAGTGTGGATCGCCAACCCGGTTTTGCTGCCCGGTCCTTTGCGGGTGATGGAAAGCCTTTTCCAGATGGTTGCGAGCGGCGAGCTCGTCGAACATGCCCTGGTAAGCCTGCGCCGTCTCGCCGTCAGCTTCGTCGCCGCCGGCGCCATCGGCATTCCACTGGGCGTCGCGATGGGCATGAACCGTCCATTCGACGACATCGTCGATCCCCTGGTCGAAGTGCTGCGCCCGATATCGGGCATCGCCTGGATTCCGCTTGCGCTGTTCATTCTCGGTGTCGGCGACGCGCTGCCCATTTTCATCATGTTCTATGGCGCGCTGTTTCCCTTCGTCCTCAATAGCTACGCGGCTGTGCGCGCGGTTCCGCCGCGCTACGCGGACGCGGCGCGTACGATGGGCGTGCCGCGGCGACGGATCATCGCTAACGTCATGCTGCCTGCTGCGCTGCCGGGGATACTCGTCGGGGCGCGACTTGCCGCCGGTGCCGGATGGATGTCCATGGTCGCCGCCGAATTGATCGGCGCGCCAAGCGGCCTGGGTTTTGCGGTCGAGTGGTATCGCGAGCTGCTGATGACATCGAAAATGCTCGCCGTCGTCGTGTCGATCGGAATCCTGGGCTATACGATCGACCGGGTGCTGCGCGCCGTTCAGCACCGGATGGCTCCCTGGTCGCCCGCGGTCCGGAGCGAGCAATGAGTCGCGCGCCGGCGCTGCGGGCGCTGATTGCGCCCCTCCTGCTGATTCTGTTATGGCAGGCGTGGGCGTCGAACCTGCCCGCACGACGTCACGTTCCGACCCCGACAAAGGTCTTCGCGGCTGCTTACGAATTGATCGCCACCGGAGAGCTGCCGCTTGCGCTGGGCCAAAGCCTGCTGCGCGTGATCGCCGGTTTCGCCGTCGCCGCCGTGATTGCGCTCGCGCTGGGATTGCTGATGGGATACTTTCGCGCGGTCGGGCGCAACGTAGATCCCGTGGTCGAGAGCTTTCGGCCCATCGCCCCGATCGCTTTCCTGCCATTGGCGATTCTTTGGTTCGGCACCGGAACGCCGGCAGCTGTTTTCATCGTTGCCTATGCGGCATTCTTTCCGATCATCGTCAATACGATTCACGGCGTGCGCAGCGTCGATGCAAGCCTGGCTCGTGCCGCGCTGACGATGGGCGTGCCCCGCGCGACGATCCTCCGCACCGTAATTCTGCCCGGCGCCCTGCCGCAAATTTTCACCGGCGCGCGTCTCGGAATGGGCGTGGCCTGGACCTCGATCATCGCGGCGGAGCTCGCCGTTGGCGCCAAGGCCGGCAGCGGCGGCAGCGGCGGAATCGGACAGATGATGTTCGTGTTCTACGCCTACAGCGTCGAGCTCAACAGTATCGTCGTCTGCATGATCTCGGTAGGATTGATCGCGCTGGCCATCGACCGCGGCTTG
>DATNAR010000199.1:0-2338 GCA_035607385.1 Casimicrobiaceae bacterium | reverse complement strand
CCGGCGAAGTGGTGCAGGGCAGCTCGGTCCGATCGGTCGTCGGCTCCGCGTTCACGCGCGGCCATTTTGCCCGAGCAGTCTGATCGGCGCGGCATCGATGGGCGCTTCGCTGGATACGCGTGTGAATAGCATTGCTGCGGGGAGAGCAGAATCGATTCGACTGCGGGGGCGCATCCGCTGAATCATTCGGACATGACTGCACCGACTCTGGATGACGCGCGCGCCACGCTCAGCAAGGCCTTTGGATATCCCGCATTTCGCGCGGGCCAGGAGATCGCTGTCGAGTCCGTGCTGCAGGGGCGCGACACGCTCGTGATCCTGCCGACCGGCGGCGGTAAATCGCTGTGCTATCAGGTGCCTGCGTTGCTCCTCCCCGGTCCCACGGTGGTCGTGTCGCCACTGATCTCGTTGATGAAGGATCAGGTCGACGCCCTGGAAGCGAAGGGGATCTCAGCCGCTTTCGTGAACAGCACGCTCACCAACGGCCAGGTCTCCGACCGCATGGCCCGCGTCGCGCGTGGCGAGATCAAGATGTTGTACATGGCGCCCGAGCGCTTCGATGCCGGCACCACGGCCGAGCAGCTGCGTCGCGCCGGAGTGTCGCTGCTCGCGATCGACGAGGCTCACTGCATCAGTCAGTGGGGTCATGACTTCAGGCCGAGTTATCTGCGGATGCGCGCCGTGCGTGAGGCGCTGGGCGATCCGCCGACCATCGCGCTGACCGCCACTGCAACTCCAACGGTGAGGCGTGACATCGCGCGGCAGCTGGCACTGCGCGATCCGAGGGTTGTGATCACCGGATTCGATCGCACCAATCTCAGCTATTCGGTAGTTCCAGCGCGCAACGATGCGGGCAAGGATGCACTGCTGGTTCAGGTGTTGAGTGACCGACCGGGGCTCACGGTCGTGTACGCCGCAACCCGCAAGTCGGTGGAGCGCATCGCGTCCATGTTGCAGCGCGAAGGAATTTCCGCGGCAGCATATCACGCCGGCCTGGACGACGTACACCGGCATGAAGTTCAGGAAGATTTCATGACCGAGCGCGTGCGGGTCATCGTCGCGACCAACGCGTTCGGTATGGGCATCGACAAGGCCAACGTCCGTGCTGTAGTTCATCATTCGATGCCCGGGACGCTCGAGGCGTACTATCAGGAAGCGGGGCGCGCCGGGCGTGACGGTCTCCCGTCCGAGGCGATTCTGCTGCACGCCTTTCAGGATCGGTTCACTCACGAGTATTTCATCAAGGGCGCGTACCCCGAGCGTGAGCTGGTGACGCGAGTGTACGCGACGCTGCAGCGGCTCGCCAGCCGGTCAGCGACCATATCGGAGTCGCCGGAAGAGCTGGCGAACGCAGTCCCCGGCAAGGTCAACGCCCGCGACATCGAGAGTGCGCTGCGCGTGATCGAACAGGCGGGGGCGACGGTCAAGGCACAGGAGTCTGCATCGCTCGTGCGCGTGAGACTGCTTGCCACGCCCGCGCGCATCAAGCGAGAGCTTTCCAATTCCGGCGACGCAATCGCGCTTGGCGTCCTTCGCGCTCTGTGGCGCGCCGCCGGTAACGATCTGAACGACGGCGCGATAGTCGACATCGCGTCCCTCCCGTCGGGGCTCGGCGCGCCCATGGAAATCCAGGACACGCTGGAATCACTCGAGAGTCGTCAGTTCGTCACCGTGCAGAGGATCGGCGGCGGCATCACGCTCGTCGCGCCATCTCGCGATCTGGACAGCTTCAACGTCGATTGGAAATCGCTGGAGCAGCGGCGCGATGCCGACCTCGAAAAGCTCGAAGCCGTTCAGCGCTACGCCTATGCAAAGAGCTGTCGGCGCGCCTTCGTCCTTCGGTATTTCGGTGATCCGGCGGCAGGGAACAGCTGCTCCGGTTGCGACAATTGCCAGGGAACCGCGGCACCGCGACCGGCCCGGGACGAATCGCCCGTCCGGAGCAGATCTTCCGGCCGCGCACGCGGCGGTCCAGCTCCAAGACCGGCTCGCGGGCGCGGCCGCGAAGCACCGGATGCGGCTGACGACCTCCCGGCGCCAGCGCGGGAGCTGTTCGATCGACTCCGCGCCCTGAGGCGCGAAATTGCGCGGGAAGAAGAGGTCCCTGCCTATATTGTCTTCGACGACAAGACGCTCCGGCAGATCGCGGTGCACCGGCCGCGCACTCTCTCGGCGTTCGGTGAGCTGCGCGGAATCGGACCCGTCAAGACTGAGCGGTTCGGTGCGCGGTTCATGGCTGCGCTGGCCGACGACCAGGGATAACACAATACCCGATAATGGACGACTCCTTCTACTTCTCCGAACAACATTTTGCAGTGCGCGACACTGTCCGCGGATT
>DATNAR010000185.1:0-10337 GCA_035607385.1 Casimicrobiaceae bacterium | reverse complement strand
TCGAGCTCGGCTTCGACGCGGCGCAGGCGTTCGCGGAAGCCCAGCGCTGCCTGAATTGCGATGTGCAGACGGTCTTCACCTCGAAGGCGTGCATCGAATGCGACGCTTGCGTCGACATCTGCCCGATGGACTGCATCACCTTCACCGACGACGGCGACGAGACCGACCTCCGGACGCGGCTGAATGCACCCGCGCGCAACCTGACCCAGGATATCTATGTCGCGAACGGGCTGAAAACAGGGCGCGTGATGGCCAAGGACGAGGACGTGTGCCTGCATTGCGGCCTCTGCGCGGAACGCTGTCCGACCGGCGCCTGGGACATGCAGAAGTTCGCGTTCGATATCGCACAGGCCGGCCATCGCTGTCACCAGCCGTACGCGAACGCGGTCGGCGCGCCCAAGGCGCCGATGGCGAGGGCGGCGGAATGAAGCCATCGGTCGGCCCCATCCAGGCCGTCAACGACTTCGTCGTCAAGTTCGCCAACGTCAACGGATCAGGGTCGGCGTCGGCGAACCTGCTGTTCGCCAAGGCCATCCTGCGCATGGGCATTCCGGTCGCACCGCGCAATATTTTTCCGTCGAACATCCAGGGCCTGCCGACGTGGTTCGAAGTCCGCGTCAACGCGGCCGGCTGGCGCGGCCGGCGCGGCGGCGTCGACATGATGGTGGCGATGAATCCGCAGACCTGGGACCAGGACCTGAAGGAGATCGAACCGGGCGGGTACCTGTTCTACGATTCGACCAAGCCGCTGCCTGAGGCCAAATTCCGCGACGACATCTCGGTCATCGGCGTGCCGCTGACCGAGATCTGTAACCGCGAGTACTCCGACGCCCGGCAGCGGCAGCTGTTCAAGAACATCATCTACGTCGGCGCGCTGTCGGCGCTGCTCGAAATAGACCCCGAGGAGATCGCGCACCTGATCGGCGACCAGTACAAGGGCAAGGAGGCACTGCTCAAGCCCAACGTGCACGCGATGACGATCGGGCGAAGCTATGCGATGAACAACCTCGACTGCCCGCTGGGCATCAGGGTCAGGCGCGCCAACGCGGTCGGCGAGCGCATTTTCATCGAGGGCAACAGCGCCGCCGCGCTCGGTGCCGTGTACGGTGGCGCGACGGTGGCCGCCTGGTATCCGATCACGCCGTCGTCTTCGCTCGCCGAAGCCTTCGCGCGGCATTGCCGCCGGTTCCGTACCGATCCTGCCACCGGGAAAGCGCGTTACGCGATCGTGCAGGCCGAGGACGAACTCGCTTCGATGGGTATAGTCATCGGCGCGGCGTGGAACGGCGCCCGCGCATTCACCTGCACGTCCGGGCCCGGCATTTCATTGATGCAGGAATTCATCGGGCTCGCCTATTTCGCCGAGATACCGGCGGTGCTGTTCGACGTTCAACGCGGCAGCCCATCGACCGGCATGCCGACGCGGACGCAGCAGGCCGACGTGCTCTCGTGCGCGTATGCCTCGCATGGCGACACCAAGCACGTGCTGCTGTTTCCCGAAGACCCGAAGGAAGCATTCGAATTCGCCGCGCTCTCGTTCGACCTCGCCGATCGCCTGCAGACGCCGATTTTCGTGATGCTGGACCTGGACATCGGCATGCAGGACTGGCTGTGCGAACCGCTCGCCTGGGACGATGCGCGCACGCACGACCGCGGCAAGGTGATGAGCTACGAGATGCTCGAGGCGGGCAAGGAATTCGGCCGCTATCTCGATGTCGACGGCGATGGCATTCCCTATCGCACCTACCCGGGGACGCATCCGAAACGCGGCTCGTACTTCACCCGCGGCACGACCAAGGACCGCTACGCGCGCTACAGCGAGGACGGAGCGACCTATGTCGACAACATGGAACGCCTGCTGCGCAAGTTCGAGACGGCGAAGACCCTGGTGCCCGAACCGGTGCGGCGTGATGCCGGCCACGCGACCCGCTTCGGCGTCGTCTACTACGGCTCGACCGCGCCGGCGATCGACGAAGCGCTGGCGGCGCTCGCCGCCCAGGGGATCCACCTCGATGCGCTGCGCGTGCGCGCTTTTCCGTTTCACGACAGCATCGCCGACTTTATCGCCGCGCACGAACAGGTCTTCGTGGTCGAGCAGAACCGCGACGCGCAGCTGAAATCGCTGCTGGTCAACGAGCTGGTCGTCGATCCGACCCGGCTGATGCCGGTGCTGCACTACGATGGCACGCCGATCACCGCCCGTTTCATCGGCGGCGAAATCGCGGAAAAGCTCGCGATGTTCAACGTGACACCGCTGCGCAAGGTTGCGCCGTGAGCCTACTGTCGGCTGACGCCGGTTTCAGCACGAAAGAGGACGTATGACCTATCTGGCCAAACCGAGGCTGCATCACCCCGACCTGCCGAAGAACAAGCTCGGCTATACGCACCGCGACTATGAAGGCACGGTGTCGACCCTATGCGCCGGATGCGGCCACGACTCGATCTCGGCCGCCATCATCCAGGCCTTCTTCGAGCTCGACGTCGCGCCGCACAGGGTCGCCAAGCTGTCCGGCATCGGCTGCTCGTCGAAGACCCCGACCTATTTTCTGGGCAATTCGCACGGCTTCAACAGCGTGCACGGCCGGATGCCGTCGGTGCTGACGGGCGCAAATCTCGCCAACCGCGACCTCATTTACCTGGGCGTTTCCGGGGACGGTGATTCGGCGTCGATCGGTCTCGGCCAGTTCGCGCACTCGATGCGCCGCGGCGTCAACATGGTCTACATCGTCGAGAACAACGGCGTGTACGGATTGACCAAAGGCCAATTCTCGGCGACGGCGGACAAAGGATCGAAGAGCAAGCGCGGCGCCATCAACAACGACGAGCCGATCGACATGATCATGATGGCGCTGCAGCTCGGCGCGAGCTTTGTGGCGCGCAGCTTTTCCGGCGACAAGACGCAGCTGACGCCGCTGATCAAGGCGGCGGTGCAGCACCGCGGCGCCGCTTTCCTCGATGTGATCAGCCCTTGCGTCGCGTTCAACAATCACACCGGGTCGACCAAGAGCTACGACTTCGTGCGCGAGCACAACGAAGCGGTCAACCGGCTGGACTTCATGCCCCAGCAGGCCGAAATAACCGCCGACTACGCGCCCGGCTCGCTGCGCGAAGTCCGCCAGCACGACGGCTCGGTCCTGCGCCTTCGCAAGCTGCACGACGACTACGACCCGGTGGACAGAATCGCGGCGATGGATTATCTGCAGCGGCGGCATGCCGACGGCGAAATCGTCACCGGGCTGCTCTATGTCGATCCGGACGCCGGCGATCTGCACGCCGCGCTGAACACCGTCGAAACGCCGCTGAATCAGCTAGGCGCCAGGGAGCTGATCCCCGGCGCGGCGGCGCTCGAGAAATTCAACGCTACGCTGCGCTAGCGGCACCCGGCTGAATTGTCGGGCGGCGGCGACGCCTTTGCGCGGCCAAGCCGCGCTACAATCGCCGCATGCGTCTTTTCTGGCGATTGCTTGCGGGTTTCGGCGGATTGCTTCTTCTGGTGATCGTCGCGGCCGGCATCACGCTGCGCAAGTTCGACGCCAATGATCTGATCGGCCCGATCCAGCAGCACGTTCGCGATGCGACCGGCCGCGAGCTGACGATTCACGGCGGCGCCGAGCTCAAGCTTTCGCTCGAGCCCAAGCTGGTGATAAACGACGTCGCGCTCGGCAATGCCGCGTGGGGCGCTTCTCCGCAGATGCTGACCGCCAAGCGCATCGAGGCGCAGGTGGCGCTGCTGCCGCTGCTGCGGCGTCGCGTCGACGTCGTCCGTTTCGCGCTGGTCGAGCCGACTATTTCGCTGGAGACCGACGGCAAGGGCAATGGCAACTGGCAGATCGGGAGCGCAGCGGGAGAAGGGGCCGGAGCGGCGCGTTCGCCGAGCGGGCTCGCCTTCGGCGACCTCGCGATCAGCAACGGGACGATGACCTATCGCGACGGCGCCACCGGCAAGGTGACGAACATCGCGATTGAAACCCTGTCGCTGCACGCGCGCGACCCGCAGTCGCCGATCAGTGCGCAATTCCGCGGCAAAGTGGACGACATCGCCGTCTCGGTCGAAGGCGACCTGGGACCGCTGGACGCGTTATTGCAGCGCCGCTGGCCCTATCCGGTGACGCTGCAGGGCGAGGTCAACGGGCAGAAAGCCTCGGTGAAGACCCAGATGAACATCCAAAGCGGCAGGGTCGGGCTGGAGGCCATGACGGTGCAGACCGGTGCGAGCACCATCATCGGCGAGGCGGTGATCGTGCAGCAGGGGGCGCGCAACAAGCTGACTTTCCGCTTCGCGGCGCCGAGCTTCGCCCTGGCGGATCTGCCGCCGGCCGGCGCTGCGGCGAGAGCCGTCGCCGCAGCGCGGGCGACGACGGCGGCGCACGGCGTCGCCGACGAGCCGATTCCGGTCGCGTTGCTGCGCGCCATCGACGCCGAGGGTGAAATAAGCATCGGCGAACTCGCGCTCGCCGGAGGCAGCAGGCTGACCAGGCTGCAGCTGCCGATCAAGCTCCAGGATGGACGCCTCGACATCCCCGCGCTGCAGGCATCCGTATTCGGCGGTACCGCCATCGCCAACTTGTCGCTCGACACCGCCCATCAGCCCGCGCCGGCGCTGGCGCTGCACGCGCAGCTGAAAGGCATGGACTTGGGTGCGCTGCTCGCGGCCGCCGGAGCCCGCCGCGAGGTGCGCGGCGGCAAGACCGACGTCCGTATCGATATCGGCGCCACCGGCAGCACGCCCAGACAATGGGAAAGCACGATGAGCGGCACCGTCACCGCCGTGGTCGGACCTGCGACGCTGGTAAATACGAAGATCGATCTGGATTCGCCGCTGAACAAGCTCGGCGCTGCGGTCAACCCGTTCCACAATGTCGATCCGTCGACGGAACTGCAATGCGCAGTGATCCGGCTGCCGTTGCACCACGGCGTCGCCGAGATCGAGCGCAGCATCGCCATCGAAACCCAAAAATTTGGCGCGACGGCGAGCGGCACGCTGGACTTTCGCTCGCAGACGCTGGATCTCGCGATCCGGCCGCAGATCCGGCAGGGCGTGCCGCTGGCCATTCCGCAGGTTGCCGACCTGGTGCGCTTTCGCGGACCGTTCACCTCGCCCGCGGTCGCGATCGATTCGGTGGCCACCGCTGCCACCATTGCCCGCATCGGCGCGGCCGCCTATACCGGCGGGCTGTCGCTGGTCGGCGAATCGCTGTTGTCGCGGGCCGGGGCCAGCCCCTGCGAGGTCGCGTTGAGCCGGCCGTCGGGTCCGGCGCAGGCGGCAGGCAGCGCCGGCAACGTCGTCGAAGATCTCGGCAGGGCGCTCAGCCGGGCCTTCCACCGCTGACCGCGGCAGGTCGTCATCGCGAGCGGAGGTTCCGCCTTCAGGCGGCGCTGATCGTGAGGTCGGTCGTTTCGAGCAGGCTGATCGCGGTTTTCGCCACCTGCAGCGTGTCGTAGTACGCGTAGCCGGCGACCGCGGCCGCGCCGATTACCGGAAGCCAACGGCTTGCGGCGGTGCCCGCGACGCGCTGCGTTACCGACATGCCCACGCTGGTCAACACGCTCCTCAGCGCACCGCCCGATACCTGACGGATCACCAGCCGCTCGCCGGCGCGGACGACCACGTCGCGCGCCACCTGGCTGGTCGCGTGCCGGAACAGGCAATACACCATGTGCGTCCGGGTCAACTGCACTTCCTTGCCGTACAAGCCGGCGATATCGGACACCATCTGTGCCTGGATGCGCCAGATCGCGACGAGGTCGGGCAGGACCGTCAGCATGCCGAACAATCCCGGCGGGAGTGCGAGCGCTCCGGACAGGGCCGCGGCCCGCGTCGCCGACTTGCGCGCAAGCGCGCGCGCCGCGCTACCCGGCGCATCGCTTGCCGCTTCGCGCGTCGCCGGGATGCTGGCGACGAGGTTCTCGATGGCGTCGGCCATCGTGCCGGCCAATGGAGCCATCGATGATAGAGCGGTCATTCCCGACCTCCATGACTCTCGCCCGCGGGGTTGGCGCACGGCCGCAACCCGCGACAAACAACGCAAGTATAAAGGTTACAATCGCCCGCAGGAAAAGCAGCCGAGCGCCCTCGATGTCGCCGATACTGCCGTACGCGATCCTGCCGCCTGTGTATGTCGAATACGATGCAAGCGCACCCGATGTGGCGGAGCGCGTTATCGAATTGGTCGGGGCGGCGGCGCCCTGGGCGCGCATCGACCATATCGGCAGCACGGCGATCCCGGGTTGCGCCGGCAAGGGCATCATCGACCTCGTTGCACTCTACCCGCACGGCAGGCTCGACGCGATGCGCGACACGATCGATGCGCTGGGTTTTCAGCCGCAGCGTACCGGCCATCCGTTCCCGGAGGACCGCCCGATGCGCGTCGGCGCGATCGAGCACCGGGGCCACGTCTATCGGCTGCACATGCACGTCGTCGCGGCCGACTCGGATGAGGCGCAATCGCTGTACCGCTTTCGCGACGTCCTGCGCGCGGATCCGGCGCTGCGTGATGCCTACCAGGCCAAGAAGCGCGCGATTCTGCATTCCGGCGTCGAGAGCTCAAACGACTATACGCACGCCAAGGGCGAATTCATCAGCGCGGTCTTGAGCCGCAGCCTGCACTGACGGGCAACCGACCGATGCGCATCGGCGTCCCGCGCGAGCGCAAGGACGGTGAATGCCGCGTCGCCGTCACACCCGACGGCGCACGATCGCTGGTGGCCGCGGGCCATGAGCTCGTGGTCGAGCGCGGCGCCGGCGAGCGCGTCGGTTTCAGTGACGCGGCCTATGTCGCGGCCGGTGCGAGCCTCGAGGCAGACCCGGCGGCGGCTTTCGCTTGTCCGCTGATCGTCAAGGTCAAGGAGCTGCAGCGCGACGAGATTGCGCTGTTGAAGCCGGCGACGACGGTGATGGGATTCGCGCAGCTTGCGCGCGATCGCGATTTGCTCGACGCGGTGCTCGGGGCACGCATCGGACTCATCGGTTACGAGAGCGTCGGTGACGGCGAGGGCGGGCTGCCGCTGCTGGCGCCGATGTCGCGCATCGCGGGGCGGCTGGCGCCCTTGATCGCCGCGTCGCTGCTGATGAACGACCGGGGCGGTGCCGGCGTGCTGTTGCCCGGAGTCGATGCGGTCGCTCCGGCCCGCATCGTCATCGTCGGCGCCGGCAACGTAGGCGGCGCAGCGGCGCGCGTGGCGCTGGCGCTGGGGGCGACCGTGACGGTGTTCGCCCGTACTCAAGCCCGGCTCGACCGGCTGCGCGCGCGTTGCGAAGGCGTCGCCGGGGAGCGGCTGGCGACGGCAGTGAGCGCACCCGGGCTCCTCGCCGCCGCGATCGCGCAAGCCGACGTGCTGATCGGCGCCGTGCTCGAGCCCGGGCGGCTCTCGCCGAAACTGGTATCGCGCCCGATGCTGCGCGCGATGCGAGCCCGATCGGTGTTCATCGACGTCGGCATCGATCACGGCGGCATCGGCGAGACATCGCGGATGACCACGATTTCGGCGCCGACCTTCGTCGCTGAAGGCGTCGTGCACTACGGTGTCGCCAACATGCCGGCGCTGGTCGCGCGGACGGCGACGCTGGCGCTCGCCCAGGCTGCGCTTCCCTGCGTGCAGTTGCTCGCCTCGCGCGGTGTCGCCGCCGCGATTCGCACCGACGCGGGCCTGCGCGCCGGCCTGCAAGTCTGGGACGGCGCCATCGTGCACCCGGGGCTCGCCGCCGACGTCGGGCTGCCCGTTGCGCCGTGGCAATAATCCTTGCCCGCGCCAACGAACTCCAGTACAAGACAGCGCTGCAAGGAATTTGGGAAACGTCATGCAGGTGTTCGGATTCGCCGGCTGGTCCGGCAGCGGCAAGACAACGCTGATCGAGCAATTGATCCCGCGCTTCGGCTCGCTTGGCCTCACCGTCTCGCTGATCAAGCACGCGCATCATGAGTTCGACGTCGACCAGCCGGGCAAGGACTCGTATCGCCACCGCGCCGCCGGCTGCCAGGAAGTGCTGGTCTCGTCAGCCGCGCGCTGGGCCCAGATGCACGAACTGCGTGGTGCGCCCGAGCTTTCGCTCGCTCAAGCGGTGCAGCGGCTGTCGCCTTGCGATCTGGTTCTGGTCGAAGGTTTCAAGACCGCGGCCATCCCCAAGCTCGAGGTCTACCGGGCGAGCGTCGGAAAGCCGCTGCTGCACCCGGCTGATCCGCACATCGTCGCCATCGCCACCGATGCCGCGCTGGCGACCCCGCTGCCGCGCTTCGATATCGGCGACGTGGCGGGAATCGCGAACTTCATCGCGGCCTGCCGGCTGCCGGCCCCGGCGGCCTGGAACTAGACGCTTCCGCCGGGCGTCGAACGGCCAACCAGCCCTTCCGGCAGCAGGCGCGCCGCTTTTGATGCGCCTGCAACACCCGGCGCGCCTTACCGGTCCGGCAGCGGCAATGAAAATTGACACAGGCCCGGCTGGGAGGGTAAGTTGAAGCCGTGGGCATCCCGGTGGACCGTTGCGGTACAACGGCGGGACAACGGTCGAGAAGGCATGATAAAACAGCTACTTAGGATCACAATTGCCGCGGCCTTGATCGGCCCCGCGCTGCCTGCCTACGCCCAGGGCGGCTTCTACGGCGGCGTGTCGCTGCGACAGGGCAGCGGCGACGCGACCGGCCTGACTTTGGGCGGTCCTGCGCTGGTCTGGAACCGGTTTGTCGCACCGGCCGGCGACGATGCCGCGCAGCAGACGCTCTTCTTCGGCGGTTACCGCTGGAAGAGTGATATTTCGGTCGAGGCCGCGTTCAACAGCCGCGACAACAGCCACGACCAATACGCACTCAAGGCGGCCTCCGATCGCCCGACGGGCGTCGGCCTGGGGCTGGTGGATGCGTCGACTCGGACCTGGAATGCCAATGTCTATACCAGCTGGGAGTTCCTGCACAGCTTTTCACTCTACGGACGCCTGGGCTACGCGCAAAACGATTCGCGTCCGCTGTTCAGCGGCGCCTCGCTGGTTCCCGGCGATGCCCGACGGATCCGCGACGGCGTCAATTACGGCGTCGGCTTGCGCTACGTGCTGAGCCAGTCGCTGGGCCTGCGTGTCGAATACTCGCGATTCGGCAGGTTTGCCGGCGAGTCGAGCACCGTCGGCGTTCTTCCGGACTCCGATCAGGTCACGATCGGCGTCCAGTACCGCTTCTGATCCGGGATCCCGGTGGCGCCGGTGCTTTGACCGGCGTTCGTTTGATCGCGCCCCCGATGCGCTAAGATTCCACATGGTCGAGCTCGTCTATCTTGCCCGTCTGCGCGACCGCTTCGGCACAGCCGGCGAACGCGTCGCGCTTCCTGGCGATGTCGCCGACGTCGGTGCGCTGCTCGCTTGGCTGCGCAGCCGCGGCGGCGCCTGGTCGTCCGAGCTCGCACCCGGGCGCGCCGTGCGCGTCGCGGTCAATCACGACATCGCGCGAGCCGACACTCCGGTGCGCACCGGAGACGAAGTGGCGCTCTTTCCCCCGGTGACCGGAGGCTAGTCTCGCGATGGGCGTACGCGTGCAGACCGAGGACTTCGATGTCGCGCGCGAAATCGCGCTGCTTCGCGGCAGCGACGCGCGCGTCGGCGCGGTGGCATCGTTCATCGGCATCGTGCGCGACCAAAATGATGCCGCGATCGTACGCACGCTGACGCTCGAGCATTATCCGGGGATGACCGAAAAGGCGCTGGCCGGAATCGTGGACGAAGCCAGGCGGCGCTGGTCGATCTACGACGCGGTGATCATCCATCGGGTCGGACAGCTCGCGCCGACCGATCAGATTGTCCTGGTGGCGGTCTCGAGCGCGCATCGCGGCGACGCTTTCGCCGCGTGCGAATTCATCATCGACTACCTGAAGACCCAGGCGCCGTTCTGGAAAAAAGAACTGACCCCCGAAGGCGAACGGTGGGTCGAAGCGCGCGCCAGCGACGACGAGGCGGCGGCGCGCTGGTAGATCGCGCATTCGGCGCGCCTCGCGGCGGCGCGTGCCGCGCCTTGACCCTGCAGCGGTTTCGGCTCTAGAGTGCGACTCGCTGCGCAGGGCGGTTTTTCGCGGCAGTCCTGGAAGACCTCCGCCGCGCAATGCTCCAAACTTCCCCCGCCATGCAGGACATCGCCTTGCTTGCCATCGACTGGGGCACGAGCTCGACCCGCGTCTACGCGATGGATCGCCAGGGCCTCATTCGCGACGCCCGCAGCGCGGCACTGGGTGTGCAACGCGTAGCCAACGGTGCATTCGCCCAGGCGCTGAAAACGCTGTGCGGCGACGACTTTCCCGAAGGCGTGCCCGCCATTGCCTGCGGCATGATCGGCAGCCGCCAGGGATGGGTCGAGGCGCCGTAT
>DATNAR010000176.1:0-14781 GCA_035607385.1 Casimicrobiaceae bacterium | reverse complement strand
ATCGTCGGGCCCAACGGAGCGGGCAAGAGCGTGTTGCTGCGCCTGTGTCATGGTTTGCTGGCGCCGACTTCGGGCTCGATCGTCTGGAACGCCGTCGAGCCCGCCGGCGCGCCGCGGCGGCAGGCGATGGTGTTCCAGCGGCCGGTGCTGCTTCGCCGCTCGGCACTGGCCAATGTTTCGCACGCGCTTCGCATCGCCGGCGTTCCGACGCAGATCCGCTCGCAGCGCGCCCGCGAGGCGCTCTCCAAAGTGGGCCTCGAGCGCCACGCCGCGCATCCGGCGCGCGTTCTGTCCGGCGGCGAGCAGCAGCGCCTCGCGCTGGCCCGTGCCTGGGCACTGCAGCCTGAGATCATTTTCCTCGACGAGCCGACGGCCAGCCTCGACCCCGGCGCAGCCCACGAGGTCGAGAACGTCATCCTGGCGATGGTCGACGCGGGGACCAAGATCGTGCTGGTCACGCACAACTTCGGCCAGGCGCGGCGCATGGGCGACGAGATCCTGTTTCTGCATCAGGGAAAGATCGCGGAGCGCGCGAGCGCCCAGACTTTTTTCAAGCATCCGCAGTCGGTCGAGGCTGCACGGTTCCTCGAAGGAGAATTGCCATGGTAATAGGTCGTCGCGTTTGCCTCTTCGCTCTGCTGGCGCTTGCCGCGTGGGCAGCCGGTGCGCAGGAACGATTCATCACCGTCGCCTCGACCACGTCGACCGAGCAGTCGGGCCTGTTCGCTCACCTGTTGCCGGTCTTCGAGAACAAGACCGGCATCAAGGTGCACGTCGTTGCGCTCGGCACCGGGCAGGCGCTCGACGTTGCGCGGCGCGGCGATGCCGACGTCGTGTTCGTCCACGCCCGCGCTGCCGAGGAGAAGTTCCTGGCGGAGGGCGAAGGTGTGAAACGATTTCCAGTCATGTACAACGACTTCGTGCTGATCGGCCCGAAGAGCGACCCGGCCAGGATCGCCGGCGGCAAGGACATCGTGGCAGCGCTGAAAAAACTGGAAGCGAGCAAGGCGCCGTTCGTCTCGCGCGGCGATCGCAGCGGCACGCATATGGCCGAGCTCGCGCTCTGGAAAGCCGCCGGCATCGACATCGATCGGAGCAAAGGCGCCTGGTACCGGGACACCGGCCAGGGTATGGGACCGGCCCTCAATACCGCGGCGTCGATGGACGCGTACATTCTCGCCGACCGCGGCACCTGGCTCGCGTTCAAGAATCGCGGCGATCTGACGATCCTGGTCGAAGGTGACAAGCGCCTGTTCAACCAGTACGGCGTGATGCTGGTGAACCCCGCCAAGCACCCCAACGTGAAAAAAGATCTGGGTCAGCAGTTCATCGACTGGCTGATCTCGCCCGACGGACAGGCTGCGATCGCCGCGTACAAGATCAATGGCGAACAGTTGTTCCATCCCAATGCCGGCGACCGCGACGCATGAATCGCTGGGAGGCCTCATGCCGCGGCTCGAGCGTCGTCTCCCAGGCATAGCTCGTCAGACGGCGGCCGTCGATCCCCAGGCTGCCCGAATTGCCCGTCGTTATATCCCACGGTATATTGCCATTCGAACATGGCTGTCGACGGAAACAACCTGCGAGGGCGATTGGCAATCGCCGCCATGGCGATCGCATTGACGCTTGCCTGGCTCCCGGTCGAGCCTGCGCGCGGTGCCGATCTCACCATCTTCGCGGCCGCCAGCCTCAAGGAAGCATTGGATGAACAGGTCGGCAGTTTCGCAGGCGAGACAGGCGGCAAGATCGTCGTCTCCTACGGTGGAAGCAACGCGCTGGCCAGGCAGATCGAAGCCGGTGCGCCGGCAGACATCTTCCTGTCCGCGGACACCGACTGGATCGACTATCTCGACCGGCGCCATCTGCTGAGACCCGGCACGCGCACCGATCTCCTGCGCAACCGGCTGGTGCTGATCGAGCCGGCCGAGGCGCGAACGTCGCTGTCGATCGGCCCGGCGTTCGCGCTCGGTGCCGCGCTCGGTAGCGGCAGGCTGGCGATGGCCAATCCCGAAACCGTTCCGGCAGGCAAATACGGCAAGGCAGCGCTGGTGCGGCTCGGTGTATGGACGAGCGTCGAATCGCGCCTCGCGCGCACCGACAGCGTGCGCGCCGCGCTGATGCTGGTGGCGCGTGGCGAGGCACCGTTGGGCATCGTCTACGCGACCGACGCACTCGCCGAGCCCAAGGTGCGCATCGTCGACACCTTTCCGGAACAGACGCACCCTCCGATCGTATATCCGATCGCGATCGTCGCCTCGAGCCGTTCAGCCGGTGCTCAACGCTTCGTCGACAGCCTGAGTTCGCCGGCGGGCCGGGCGATCTGGATGCGGCACGGCTTCGGGATGGCACACTAGGCGGCACGATGCCGAATCCGACCGAGTTGGGCATCATCGTGCTCAGCCTCAAGGTGGCGCTGGTCGGCGTCGCCTGCAGCTTGCCACCGGCGATCTTCTTCGCCTATCTGCTCGCGCGCACGAATTTTCCGGGCAAGACGATGCTCGACGCGATCGTCCACCTGCCGCTGGTCTTGCCGCCGGTTGTCGTCGGCTTCGCTCTGCTGCTGCTGTTCGGCCGCAAAGGCGTGCTCGGCGCATGGCTCGCCGACTGGTTCGGCATCGTCTTTGCTTTTCGCTGGACGGGCGCCGCACTGGCCGCCGCGATAATGGGGTTCCCGCTGATGGTGCGAGCGATCCGCCTGTCGATCGCGGCGATCGATCGCCGGCTTGAAACCGTCGCGCGCACCCTCGGCGGATCGCGCGCCTGGGTGTTCGCGTCGATCACGCTGCCGCTGGCGCTGCCGGGAATCGTCACCGGCGCGCTGTTGTCGTTCGCGCGCAGCCTCGGCGAGTTTGGCGCGACGATCACGTTCGTATCCAACATTCCGGGCGAAACCGAAACGCTGCCGCTGGCGATCTACTCGTTGGTGCAGAGCCCCGGTGGCGATGCGCAGGCGCTGCGCCTGTCGCTGTTCGCCGTGGTCCTGTCGATCGCGGCGCTGATCGCTTCCGAATGGCTGACGCGACGATCGGGCAAGACGGCAGGCGGCGATGATAGAGGTTGACATCGAGCAGAGGCTCGGTGCATTCGAGCTCAGGGTCGCGTTTCGCGCCGAGGCGCCTATCGTCGGCCTGTTCGGCCGTTCGGGCTCGGGCAAGACCAGCGTGGTCAACGCCCTCGCGGGCACCAGCCGCCCGCAACGCGGCCGCATCGTCATCAACGGCGAAACGCTGTTCGACAGCGACCGCGGCATCGACCTGCCGCCGGACAAGAGACGCCTCGGCTACGTATTCCAGGATGGGCTGCTTTTCCCGCACCTCGACGTCGAATCCAACCTGCGGTACGGACTGCATCGCGCGCCGCCAGCGGCGCGCGTCATCGATCCGGCGCACGTCATCCACTTGCTCGGTCTCAAGACTCTGCTGCATCGCTTGCCGGACAAGCTGTCGGGCGGCGAAAAGCAACGGGTGGCGATCGGGCGGGCGCTGCTGGCGCAGCCGCGCCTGCTGCTGATGGACGAGCCGCTGGCTTCGCTCGACGTGCTCCGCCAGAGCGAGGTGCTGCGCTACATCGAGCAGCTGCGCGACGATCTGCATATTCCGATCGTTTACGTGAGCCACGCGGTCGGCGAAATAACGCGACTGGCCGATACCGTGGTGTTGCTCGCCGACGGCAAGGCGCTGGCTTACGGACCGGTCGACGAGGTGATGGGCCGGATCGACCTGCGTCCGCACACCGGCCGCTACGAATCCGGCTCGGTGATCGAGTCCGTCGTCGCCGGACACGATCTCCGTTACGGACTCACGACGCTGCGTTTCGACGGCGGCGAGCTGATCGTGCCCAACGTCGAGGCCCTGGTGGGCGAGCGCGTGCGCGTGCGCATCCGCGCGCGCGACGTTTCGCTGGCCATAGAGCGGCCTGCGGGCTTAAGCGTGCTCAATGTGCTGTCGGCGACGCTGGTGGCGATATCGGGCGAGGAAGGGCCGATCGTCGAGTTGCAGCTGCAGACCGGCGAAGCGGCGTTGCTGGCGCGGATCACGCGCAAGTCGCTGCACGAGCTCGCGTTGCGCGAGGGCCAGCAGGTCTACGCGCTGATCAAGGCCGTGTCGCTCGACCGGAGGAGCGTCGGCTATGCCTGACGCCCGGAACGAAATAGCGTCAGCGCTTCACCCATCGCGTCAGCGCGCGGATGTCGGCTGCGCCGGCGCGGGCCGCGTCGCGCTCGATCCGCCGGTAGCGCTCGATCACTTCGGCGCCGAGCCGGGTGAGCCGCGCACCACCGCCGCGCTTGCCGCCGGCTTCGGCCTCGACCAGGGGAGCACGAAAACAGCGATTCATCGTGTCGACCAGCAGCCAGGCGCGGCGATACGACATGCCGAGCGAGCGCGCTGCGCCGCTGATCGATCCGCTGGCTTCGATCGCTTCCAGCAGGTCGACCTTGCCCGGACCGACGGCGATGTCGTCGCCGCGGCTGAAGCGAAGCCGAAACTGGACCCGCGGGATCATGCTGCACCTGCGATAGCGCGCCCGATGGTTACTCCACCGTCACCGATTTCGCGAGATTCCGCGGCTTGTGGCTCCGGCCGCGCGCTGACGCGCGCTTGACGTTCGCTCCACTCACGTCAGCCTCCACCGCAAGCAGCAGGGCGGCGTTTCTCATTCCACCGTCACCGATTTGGCGAGATTCCGCGGCTTGTCGACGTCGGTGCCGCGCAGCACGGCCGTGTGGTAGGCCAGCAGCTGCAGCGGGATCGTGTGCACGATGGGCGACAGCAAGCCGGCGTGCTCGGGCAGTCGCAGCACGTGAATGCCGTCGCTCGACGGAATCTGGCTGTCGGCATCGGCGACGACGTAGAGCTCGCCGCCGCGGGCGCGTACTTCCTGCAGATTCGACTTGAGCTTTTCCAGCAGCGCGTCGTTGGGCGCGATCGCCACGACCGGCATGTTGGCATCGACCAGCGCCAGCGGGCCGTGCTTGAGCTCGCCGGCTGGATACGCCTCGCCGTGGATGTAGGAGATCTCCTTGAGCTTCAGCGCCCCTTCCAGCGCGATCGGATAGTGCAGGCCGCGTCCCAGGAACAGCGCGTTTTCCTTTTTGGCGAAGCGTTCAGCCCAGGCGATGATCGAGGGCTCGAGCGCCAGCACCGCCTGGATCGCCGCCGGCAGGTGGCGCAGGGCCTGCAGCCAGCGCGCTTCCTGCGCCTCGTCGAGGCGACCGCGCTGCTTGGCCAGAGTCAGCGTCAGCAGGAACAAAGCGGTCAGTTGCGTGGTGAATGCCTTGGTCGAGGCGACGCCGATCTCGACGCCGGCGCGTGTCAGGTAGGTGAGTGCGGTCTGCCGCACCATCGAGCTCGTCGGGGCGTTGCAGATCGCCAGCGTATGGTGGTGGCCGAGCGCCTTGGCATGCTTCAGCGCCGACAAGGTGTCCGCCGTCTCGCCCGATTGGGAGATGACGACGACCAGCGCATCGGGATTGGGCACGCTGTCGCGATACCGGTACTCGCTGGCGATCTCGGCCTGGGCCGGCATGCCGGCGACGGCTTCGATCCACAGCCGCGCGACCATACCCGAGTAGTAGCTGGTCCCGCAGGCGAGCACGCGCACTTCGTTGACCCGGGCGAGGATCTCTTCCGCGGCGGCCCCGAACAGCTCCGGACCGATGCCGCCGACGCTTTCCAGCGTGTCGGCGATCGCGCGCGGCTGCTCGAAGATTTCCTTTTGCATGAAATGACTGTAGGGGCCGAGCTCGACGGCGTCGCCCGAGGTCTTGACCGTCACCACCTCGCGCGCGACGCGCGCACCGCCGGCATCGAAGATGGCGTAGCCGTCGCGTCCGATGTCCGCGATGTCGCCTTCCTCGAGATAAACGACCCGCCGCGTGACCGGCGCGAGCGCGCTCGCGTCGGAGGCGAGGAAGTGGTCGCGCTCGCCGATGCCGACCAGCAGCGGGCTGCCGGCCCGCGCCCCGACGACGCGACCGGGCTCACGCGTGGTCATCGCGGCGATTGCATAGGCGCCGTGGAACTCGGCGACCGCCTTGGTCACCGCCGCGAGCAGGTCGCCGTCGTAATGCGCGTGGATCAGATGCGCGATGACCTCGGTGTCGGTCTGGGTGACGAATGCGTAGCCCTGCTGCTGCAGCCGTGCGCGCAAAGGCTCGAAGTTCTCGATGATGCCGTTGTGCACGACCGCGATCTCGCCGCTGCTGACGTGCGGATGCGCGTTGGCCGAGGTCGGCGCGCCGTGCGTCGCCCAGCGCGTGTGCGAAATGCCGGTGCTCCCGCTGATGCGGGTTGCGTTCGCCTGCGCCGCGAGATCGGCAACCCGCGCCGTGCTGACCAGGCGATGGAGGCCGCCGTTGATGACCGCCAGTCCGGTCGAGTCGTAGCCGCGGTACTCGAGCCGGCGGATACCCTCGATGAGAATCGGAACGACGTTATCGCGCGCGACCGCGCCGACGATGCCGCACATGCGTTTAGTCCTTGGGTTTCTTCCGCGGGCGCTGGTACCCCGCCCGCGCCGTCTGCGTCTTCTGGTTGAGCGCGAGCACGCCTGCCTCGACGTCGCGCCAAACCGTCGTGCCCGCGCCTATCGTCGCGCCCCGCCCGATCGTGACCGGCGCGACCAGCTGCGTGTCGGACCCGATGTGGACGTCGTCCTCGATGACCGTGCGGTGCTTGTTGGCACCGTCGTAGTTGCAGGTGATCGTCCCGGCGCCGATGTTGACGTCGCGCCCCACCGTTGTATCACCGACGTACGCCAGGTGATTCGCCTTGCTGCGCTCGCCGACGGCGCTCGCCTTGACCTCGACGAAGTTGCCGATGTGAACCTCGTCCGCCAAATCCGTGCCGGGCCGGATGCGCGCGTACGGTCCGATCCGGCACCGCGCTCCGACGTCGGCTCCGTCGATGTGAGAATACGGCGCGATCGCCGTCGCCGCGCCGATTTTCGCGTCCCTGAGAATTCCGTAAGCGCCGATGCTGACCGCGTCGCCAAGCACCACGTCGCCCTCGAAAATGCAGCCGATGTCGATGGTCACGTCGCGGCCGCAGGCCAGTGTGCCGCGCACGTCGATGCGCGCCGGGTCGGCCAGCGTGACGCCGGCATCGAGCAGCGCATCGGCCTGCGCGCGCTGATAGATCCGCTCGAGCTGCGCCAGGTCGCGCTTGCTGTTGATGCCCAGCGTCTCGTCCGCGCTCGCCGGATGCGTCGTCTCGACCGGGATGCCGTCGGCGACGGCCAGCGCGATCACATCGGTCAGATAATACTCTCCGCCGGCATTGCGATTGCCGATCCTCGGCAGCCAGCGCGCGAACGCCGCGGTCGGCGCCGCCATGATGCCGGTGTTGATCTCCCTGATCGCCCGCTGTTCCGGCGTCGCATCCTTGTGCTCGACGATCGCTGCGACTCTGCCATCCGCGCCGCGCACGATCCTTCCGTAGCCGGAGGGATCGTCGAGCTCGACGGTCAGCAGCGAAAGAATGCCTTGCTGCGCGCGTTCGGCGACCTGGCGCAAGGTCTCCACCCGCGCGAGCGGATCGGCCCCGAACATCACCAGCGTGACGCCGTCGGCGCCCAGTTCCGTCAGCGCGCAGCGCAATGCATCGCCGGTCCCGCGCGGCGGGTCCTGGCGCGCCCAGGCGAGGTCGGCGTCGGCGAAGCGCTCGCGCACCTCGCTGCCGGAATCGACGATGCAAATGGCGCGCGGCTCAAGCTTGCGCGCCGTCGCCAACACGTGCGCGAGCAGCGGCCGGCCGCCGAGCGGCTGCAGCACCTTGGGCAGCGACGAGCGCATGCGCTTTCCCTGTCCGGCGGCGAGAATGGCGATTTGCAGCGACGATTGCATCAGGCGCGAATTATCGCATTTTGCGCGGCGCGCCGGCATCCCGCGCCGCGACGGCGACGCGTGTCGCACTTGATGTGCGATACATGCGAAAATGGCGCGCATATCGCCCATTGTGTTCGCGCGATGGCGAAAACTGATCGTCTCCGGGGACCGCCGCATCGCGATACGCGCGCACACATGACCGTCATTGCCGTGTTCAACCAGAAGGGCGGCGTCGGCAAGACGACGACTGCGCTCAACCTGCTCGCGGGTCTCGCGCAACTGAAGCACCGGCCGCTTGCCATCGACCTCGATCCGCAGGCGCACCTGTCCGGAATATTCGGCGTCCGGCCTCGGCTTGCCGACGATTCGGTCTATTCATTTTTCATGCGGCAGCGCCCCCTGGCCGACGTTACCGAGATCGCGGCCAGCGGCGTGATGGTGTGTCCTGGCCACCTCGATCTGTCGAAGCTCGACACCATGCTGGGCAAAGGCGTCAATGTCGTGACGCGGCTGCGGATGGCGCTGCGCGCACCGGGCGTCGTTCCCGGCCCCGTCGTCATCGACTGTTGCCCGTTGCTGGGCGTACTGTCGCTGAACGCGCTTTTCGCCTGCGATCTGGTGATCGTTCCGGTCTCCGCCGACTACCTGGCGCTGCAGGGCGCGCAGCAGGTCGAGCGCGCGCTCAATGCACTGGAGCCGGTGTTCAAGTCGCGGCTGCCGCGCCGCTATCTGCTGACGCGATTCGATGCGCGACGCAACATGAGCTCGGAAGTCGCCGACCTCATGGCGATGGCGTTCCGGCCCGAGGAGATCTGCGCGACGCGGATTGCCGAAAATGTGAGTCTGGCGGAAAGCCCGGCGCGACAGCTTGATGTGTTCCGCTACGCGCCGGCAAGCGCCGGTGCGCGCGACTACAAGTCGCTGCTTGAGGAGCTAGTGGCTGCCGGACTTGCGTAGCATCGAGCGTGCGATCGTCGGCACGCCCATCGCGGCGTCGGTATTGCTGATAATGCTGATGACGCCTTCGATGTCCATCGGGTCGCTGCGGCGGACCGACTCGCTGTTGCAGCTGATGACCTGGCAATGATGGTACATCTGCCGCAGCCGGCGCTCCGCTTCTTCGCGGCTGGCTGCCATGATGCAGATGTTGTCGACGCGCTGGCCGCTGCGCGTGCGAATGTTGAAGCCGAAGCGGGTCATCACTTCCCTCCCGTGTAAGGCACCCGCAGCGCGTTCTTTGCGCGCCTGCCGGAGCGCCGCGGACCCCGGGCGTCCGGGGTTGCCATCATACGCTCGACTTGCAATGCAAATATCGTACCGAGAACCCGGGAGCGCGGAGCCTCCTGCGGCGCCGGTCAGGCCCGGCTTCCGGCGGACTGTCTCCAGTTGGCGACGCCCGCGTTTAAGCGATTGCGGCGAGCTGAAAGTAACCGCTCACACACAAGATTACCACGGCGCGCAAGCGCGGCGCCTTGGCGGGGCCGGCACGCGCCTTGCGGCTGCCGCCTGCCGTCATTAACGTCGGGCTTGCGCGCATTGAAGGGGCTGGCGACCCGGTGCACAATCGCGTCCACTGAAAGCACCGGAGAGATCGATGTTTTGCGCCCAGTGCGGTCAGCTCGTCGTCGAGGGCATGAAATTCTGCCCGCACTGCGGCGCCCCGGTAGCCCCCCCGTCCCCGTCCGCCGCGGCGCCGGAAAGCGAGGGACCGCCCGCGCGCCCGGCGGGGCTGACCGATGCGAGGCCCGGCGGCGCCACGGCCGGCGGCTTGATCGCCCGGGTCAAGGCGATTCTGCTGGCGCCGTCGGCTACCTGGCCAACAATCGCCGCCGAGCCTTCGTCCGCGGGAGCGATCTACCGGGGGTATGTGGCGCCGCTGGCCGCGGTCGGCGTCATCGCGGCATTCGTCGGCCACACCCTCATCGGCTACGACGTTCCGCTGCTCGGCCACATGCGCACCGGCATCGTCGCCGGCCTGGGTGCGGCCGCCCTTGGCTACCTGATGTCGTTCGTCAGCGTGTTCGTGATCGCCTGGCTGGCCGATTTGCTGGCGCCGACCTTCGGCGGCCAGCGCGATCCGCTGCGCGCGCTGAAGCTCACCGCATACAGCTACACCCCGGCGTGGGTCGCCGGCATTCTGCAGCTCGTTCCCGCCCTGGGGGTGCTTGCACTGCTCGCCGGATTGTACGGCTTGTACCTGCTTTATCTCGGCGTGCCAGTGCTGATGCGCTGCCCGAAGGAAAAGTCCGCCGCCTATACGATCGTACTGATCCTGTGCGCGATCGTCCTTTCGGTAGTCATAGGAGTGCTGAGCACCTGCGCGACGGCCGGCTTGGGGCTGGCTGCAATCGGCGCAACGGGGAGGCTCGGCACGCCCGCCGACAGCGCCGCGGCATCCGATGCCGGCAGCGTGATTGCCGGCATATTCGGTGGCAAGTCCGAGGCCGACAAGGCGCGCGTCAGTGAAGCCTTGTCGCAGCTGCAGAAGATTGGCGAAGACGCCCAGAAGGCAAAGGCTCGCGGGACGCCCGATGCCAAGTCGAGCGCCGACCTCACCGCGGCATTGAGTGCGATCGGTGCGATCGTCTCGGGCGGCAAGGATGTGCAGCCGATCGACTTCCGCAAACTCAAGGAAATGCTGCCGGAGACGCTCGCCGGAATGAAACGCGTCGACGCCACCGGGCAAAGCGGCGAGGCGATGGGCATCAAGGGCTCGAGCGCCACGGCGCGCTACACCGACGGTGCCGGCGCATCGCTGAACCTCGACATTTCCGACATGGGATCGCTGTCGGGGCTGGCGGGCCTCGCGTCCCGCTTCGACCCCAGCATGGAAAAGGAAACCGAGACCGGGTACGAGCGCACCAGCAAGGTCAACGGCCAGATCGTGCACGAGCGCTATGATCGCCGCGCCAAAAGCGGCGAGATCAGCATCATCCTTGCCGAGCGGTTCAACGTCGCCGTGCGCGGCAACGGCGTCGAACCGGCGACGCTGCAAGGCGCGATCAAGCAGATCGACATGGCCGGGCTCGTCGCTCTGGCGAAATAGGCCGGCGCGCGCCGGCGCCCAGCGCGCCGGCCTTAACGGTCCGGGGCGATAGCGATGCGCGAACCGCGCCCCGGGTCGCAAAAAAAAGGCCTGCTTCGAAGCAGGCCCGCCGGTCGAGGATCCTGTCGTGTCCGGCGTCAGGATCCTGACGGCAAGTCAACGGTCTCGCGCTAGGCCGAAACGGACGCCCCGTTCACCCAGCACGGGATTTCCTGCGGCGCGATACGCCCGCGCCGACCGCCACTGCCAGCAGCGCTGCTGCCAGCAGAGCGAGGGAATCGGGCTCGGGCACGTTGTTGCACACCTCGCCCGGGGGGCAGGGATTGATGATCGCCGCGGTCACGAAGATGCCGTCCTCCGGCTGGTTCGGGAACGAACCGATATTCGTGACGACCGGCGCCAGCGTCGTCGTGTCCCAATGAACGTTCCAGACGATATGGCTGAATTCCCCGGTAACAATGATGTCGCCCAGCATCGAGGTGAACTCGCTGGCAGCGCCCTTGACGACGTTGGGCGTGTAGTTCGCGCCGTAGAAGCCCTCGACCGGGTTGCCGCTCGCTCCGAGATTGAGCGGAACGAACGTTAACTCCTCGGCGCCGGCGATCAGGTTGTTCGGATTGATGATGGTGACAACGCCGCCCGTCGTGATCGCACGAATTCGCCCGCTACCTTCGGACGCAACGATCAGCTGACCCGCATAGGGTCCGAAGGTGCCGAGCGGCGCGATGTCCAGGCCTTCGGTATCTTCGCCTACCGACGCGAGCAACGTCGCGGCGCCGGTGCTGTCGACCCGATAGATCTGGCCGCCAGTGGTGGTGACCAGCATGTCGTTACCGAACGTTCCTACGGCATCGAACAGGATCCCGCGCACCGCGCTGGCGAGGTTGCTTCCCGG
Organism: Casimicrobiaceae bacterium; assembly: GCA_035607385.1. Lineage (GTDB taxonomy): Bacteria > Pseudomonadota > Gammaproteobacteria > Burkholderiales > Casimicrobiaceae > PALSA-1003. The sequence goes on along the minus strand of DATNAR010000176.1, from coordinate 3,015 downwards.
CACGCCATTGACGCTGGTGATCGTCGGTGACCCCGAAGTTCCGGCGTGATCGATATGGATGATGCCGTTGGCGGCGGCAACATAGACGTCACGGTCGGGAAAGCCTCCCAGTCCCAGTGAGCTCGCGACGAAGTGCTCGGAGGAAGGGCTGCCTCCCGGGATCAGTACCGTCGGTGCGAAAATCGAGACACTGCCGCCATTGACGTCGGTCCGGTAGAGGACGTTGCCGGTGCCGTCGGCCTGGACAGTGCCGACAAACCCGTCCCCGATATAGGCAAACCCGATGGTCCCGCCGCTCAACAACGGGTGCGGGTCGGTAAATGGGTTCAGCGTCAGCGCCGCGGATTGCCCCGCGACACCCAAAGCCATCGCCACCGACGCCACGATTGCGAAAGCCGTATTGCGCAGCTTCATGTCATCCCCCTATTGCCCTTTGGTTCCGGCCACTCCGGACGGGAGCGCGAGCTCCTCCCTCGGCTCGGCCTGCGCAGCCGAGCATCATTCGTACCTGACGTCGCAAGCTATTGATATTAGAAGCTAATCGATAAAATATGCGGCGCGCCCGTCAGCTTTGCTGTAAGGTCCGTCGACGCTTTGTAGGGCACTCATTGGTCGGAACAGCTCGCGGGTAGAGCGAGCTACGCTTAGCGCAGCCAGGGGAATCGATCAGACTGGGGCGTTCTGGTGGCCGCCCGGCGCGTAAGTATTTCCGACAGCACGCAAGCGGGTGGCTTGCCGGCTGGCAGCAAGCGGCCGACCGTCAGCGCCGCGCGAGCAGGTGCGCTGCGAGCTCGGCGAATCCGGCACCGGATTCGCGCTCGGTGACATAGGCCGGCGGCGTCGCAATGCGGGCGCCGAACGCCCGCACGTTGGCGACGCCGACCGAGTACGGAAAATGCTCGAACATCGGCGCGTCGTTCGGCGAGTCGCCGACGAAGATCAAACGGTCGCGCTCGCCATCGATGTCGATGCCGAATTCCTCGCGCAGCAGGATGCGCGTCATCGCCAGTTTGTCGTAAGCGCCGAACCAGCCGTTGACATGGATCGAGCTCATCTTGGCGGTCATGCCCGCGGCGCGCATCAGCGCGATGATGCGGTCGATCGAATCATCGGGCAGGCGCGGCACGTCCTCGCAGAAGTCGATTGCCAGATCGCTTTCGCGATACGGCTGGTCGGAGGCGAGGGCTGCGCCGGGCACCTCGCGCAGGATCAACGCCGCCACTTCGCCCAGCCGCCGCCGATTGTCGGCGCGCTCGGCCTCGGTCGCCGCGTAGCGCTTGCGGAGCCTCCGCGCGGCCCGGTCATGAATCATGTACAGCGCCCCGTTCTCGCCGACGACCGCGTCGACCGGCCACATGCGCGCGATGTGATCGCACCAGCCGGCCGGACGTCCGGTGATCGGTATCAGCAGCAGCCCCGCGTCGTGCAGATTTTCCATCGCCGCGTACGCCTCGGCCGTGATTCTGCCGTCGGTCGATACGGTGTCGTCGATGTCGGCCAGGACGCCGCGCATCGCCGCGCCCCCGGCAAGCGGCAGCGACGACAGCGGCCGCATCGCGCTCAAGCGCACCCGCCGGCGCCGCGGCGCGCACGCAAGTGAGCGGCAACCGCGGCAGTCTGCGCCGCGGTCAGATGCAGCCCGCACTTGGTTCGCCGCCAGAGCACGTCGTCGGTGTCGCTGGCCCATTCCTGCGCGACCAGGTAATCGACTTCGGCGGCGTACAGCGTGTGGCCGAAATGCGCGCCCAGATCGGCGGGTGTGCGGGCATCGCCGAGGACGCCCGGCGTCCGCGTGCCGTGCCGGCGGGCGAGCGCGGCAAGCAAGCCGGCCGGCAGCCCGCTATAGCGCGCGACAAGCGCTCGCTCGTACGCGGCGAGCCCTCCCGACGGCAGGTCGCCGCCCGGCAGCGGCTGGCGATGGGTCCAGTCGGCGCGCATTTGCGGAAAAAAGCTGCGCAGTTGCCCGAGCGCGTGCTCGGCGAGCTTGCGGTAGGTCGTGATCTTGCCGCCGAAGACCGACAACAGCGGCGCGCGGCCGTCGGCGGCGTCGAGCTGGAGCACGTAATCGCGCGTGATCGCCGAGGGGTCGTCCGCGCCGTCGTCGTACAGCGGACGCACCCCGCTATAGGTCCACACGATGTCCGCTACGGCGATTCCACGCGCCAGATAGGCGTTGGCGATCGAGCAGAGGTAATCGATTTCGTCGACCGCAATGTGTGGCGTGTCGTAGTTGTCGACCGGAACATCGGTCGTCCCGATCAGCGAGAACTCCTGCTGGAACGGGATGATGAAAACGATGCGCTTGTCGGAGTTCTGCAGGATGTACGCGTGCGACTCCGGATGCACGCGCGGGACCACGATGTGGCTGCCTTTCACATGCCTGACCTGGGCGCGAATCGAGCCCGGGCTCAACTGGTCGAGCAATTCCTTGACCCAGGGTCCGGCGGCGTTGATGAGAGCGCGTGCGAGCACGTCGGCGCGCCGCCCGGCGCCGTCGATCAGCGTTGCGCGCCACAAGCCGTTTTCGCGACGCGCCGCTTCGAGCCGCGTCCGCACACGGACATCGGCGCCGAGCTCGCGCGCCCCGATCGCATTGAGGACGACCAGTCTCGCGTCGTCGACGCGAGCGTCCGAGTAGACGAATCCCTTGCGGAAGGTGTTCTTCAGGCCCGCGCCCCATTTGCTTGCGCCGAGGTCGACGCCGAACGACGAGGGCAAAGTCTTCCGGCCGCCGATGTGGTCGTACAGGAAAAGGCCGGAGCGGATCATCCAGGCCGGCCGCAGGTGCGGCTCGTGGGGCAGCACGAATTGCAGCGGCTCGATGATGTGCGGCGCCAGCTTGAGCAGCACCTCGCGCTCGGACAGCGATTCGGCGACCAGGCGAAACTCGTAGTGCTCGAGATAGCGCAGGCCGCCGTGGATCAGCTTGGTGCTCGACGACGAAGTGTGCGCGGCAAGGTCGTCCTTTTCCACCAGCAGCACCGACAGGCCCCGGCCGGCGGCGTCGCGCGCTAT
>DATNAR010000175.1:0-2573 GCA_035607385.1 Casimicrobiaceae bacterium | reverse complement strand
TGCCGGTGAACACGAGATCGCCGGGCAGGAGCTCGTAATACTGCGAAAGGAAGGCGAGCGTGTGCGGCACGTCCCAGACCATGTCCGCGAGATCGCCCTGTTGCCGGCGCGCGCCGTTGACGTCGAGCCAGATCTTGCCGTGCGCCGGATGGCCGACGGCGGCGACGGGATGGATCGGCCCGATGGGCGCCGCATCGGCGAACGACTTGCCGATGTCCCACGGCCGCTTCTTCTCGCGCATCTCGTTCTGCAGGTCGCGGCGCGTCATGTCGAGTCCGACGGCATAGCCCCAGACCATCGCGAGCGCTTCGCCGGGCGCGAGCCGCACGCCGGACGCGCCGATCGCGACGACCAGCTCGATCTCGTGATGGTAGTTTTTGGTCGCCATCGGGTAGCGCACGTCGGCGATCGCCGGCGGCACGACCGAGACGATCGCATCGGCGGGCTTGGTGAAAAAGAACGGCGGCTCCTTGGCCGCGTCGCCGCCCATCTCTTTCGCGTGCTCGGCGTAGTTGCGGCCGACGCAATAGATATGGCGGACCGGGAAGACAAGATCGCCGCCGGCCACCGGCACGGCAGGGAGGTCCCAGGCGGGAATCGCGTATTTCATGTTCGTCCTATCGGCACGGGAGAATCCGCGGCCGCCGCACGTCGCATGCTTTCACTCGGCGTCCGGCTGGCGGTCGGGTGCGGCGCGGGCGAAGGCATCCAGCGCCCGGCAAGTTGCGTCGATGCGCAACAGCGTCGGATAGCTTTCCAGCGGAATGTTGGCGCGCCGCGCATTGGCGAGCTGCGGCACCAGGCAGATGTCGGCGATCGTCGGCACGTCGCCGTGACAGAACGTACCCGTCGACGCGTCCGCGGCAAGCTGCGCCTCGAGCGCGGCGAGGCCGGTGTCGATCCAGTGCCGGTACCAGGCATCCTTGGTCTCCTCGCCGACATCGAGCGTGCGGACCAGGTAGCGCAGCACGCGCAGATTGTTCAGCGGATGGATGTCGCAGCAGATCGCCAGTGCGATCGCGCGCACCCGGGCGCGGCCCGCCGGCGTCGAAGGCAGCAACGCCGGCTGCGGATGAGTCTCGTCCAGGTATTCGATGATCGCCAGCGATTGCGTCACCCCCGTGTCGCCGTCGATCAGCGCGGGGATGAGCTCCTGCCGGTTCACCGTCCTGTACGCATCCTCGTGCTGCTGGCCCTTGCGCAGATGGACGGCTGCGTAGTCGAACGCCAGCCCCTTCAGATGCAGCGCGATCCGCACCCGGTACGCCGCCGACGAGCGGAAATAGCTGTACAGCTTCATTGATCGCTAGCTGAAAGCCGATATGCCGGTCTGCGCGCGGCCGAGGATCAGCGCGTGCACATCGTGCGTGCCCTCGTAGGTATTGACGGTCTCGAGGTTGAGCATGTGGCGGATCACGTGGAACTCGTCGACGATGCCGTTGCCGCCGTGCATGTCGCGCGCCATGCGTGCGATGTCCAGCGCCTTGCCGCATGAGTTGCGTTTCAAAATCGACGTGATCTCGGGCGCCGCGTTGCCCTCGTCCTTCAGACGCCCGAGCCGCAGGCAGCCCTGGAGCCCGAGCGTAATCTCGGTCTGCATGTCGGCGAGCTTTTTCTGGATCAGCTGGTTCGCGGCCAGCGGCCGGCCGAACTGCGTGCGGTCGATCGTGTACTGGCGCGCCGCGTGCCAGCAGAATTCGGCCGCCCCCAGTGCGCCCCAGGCGATGCCGTAGCGCGCGTTGTTCAGGCAACCGAACGGTCCCGCCAGGCCCTCGACCCCGGGCAAGCGCTGCGCCTCGGGCACGAAGACCTCGTCCATCACGATCTCGCCGGTCACCGAGGTGCGCAAGGAGAACTTGCCTTCGATCTTCGGCGCCGACAGCCCCGGCAAGCCCTTGTCGAGAATGAAGCCGCGAATGACCCCGTCGTCGGTCTTGGCCCAGACGACGAACACGTCCGCGATCGGTGCATTGGAAATCCAGGTCTTGGCGCCGGACAGCTTGTAGCCGCCGGGCGCGGATTTGGCGCGCGTCACCATCGAGCCGGGGTCCGAGCCGTGGTTCGGCTCGGTCAGGCCGAAGCAGCCTATCGATTCGCCTTTCGCAAGCAACGGCAGATATCTGCGGCGCTGCGCATCCGTGCCATAGGCATGGATCGGATACATCACCAGCGAGCTTTGCACGCTCATCATCGAGCGGTAGCCGGAATCCACCCGCTCGATCTCGCGGGCGATCAGTCCATAACAGACATAGTTCAGGGCGGCGCCGCCGAACTCGGCCGGCAGCGTCGCTCCCAGCAGTCCCAGGGCGCCCATTTCGCGAAAGATTCCCGGGTCGGAGCGCTCGTGGCGGAAGGCGTCGGTCACGCGAGGGGCGAGCTTGTCCTGCGCGTAGGCATGCGCGGCGTCGCGCACCATGCGCTCATCTTCCGACAGCTGCTCGCCGAGCAGCAACGGATCGTCCCAGACAAAAGACGGCTTCGATTGCCGGGACCGGCGCAAGCGTTCTGGGGCGTTGATCGGGCACTCCGATGGGCTGCGCGGTGGGGCCGCCCGTGCAGCGTTTGATTATCGC
>DATNAR010000172.1:0-9899 GCA_035607385.1 Casimicrobiaceae bacterium | reverse complement strand
AGGAGCGGAACCGAGCGCTGTCATTGCCCAGCGGGCGCGCGCCGCCGCGGCGGATCCTTGCGCGGCTGCCGCGCCGACGTCGAAGACCACTGCGGCGATGCGTTCGGCAGGGTGCGCGGCAGCCACGTTACGCAGATAACGGTCCGCGTCGATCTCAACCGCTCCCGTGCGCAATGGCCGGCCGGGTGCGATCAGATAAGCGATGCGCAGCGCGGCGCCCGCCGTGCGCCGCGGCCATACGAGCGGCGCTTCCGGCGCGTACTGCGCGATGCACTGCGACGCGTAGCGCGCAGCCCAGGGAGCATCGGGCGCCACGCGCGCCGCGGCAAGCGCCAACGCACGCAGCGCCTCCAGCGGTGCCGTCGCGGCTTCGGGCTCGGCCGATTCGAGCCAGGCCAGCGCCTGCTCGCGCGCACCGCGCGCTGCCGCGTCCTTAGCCGCCAGTGCCGCCAGCCATGCGGGCGGGACCGCGCCGCCTCGTGTCGCCAGCTCGGCGATCAGCGCTTGCTTGCCCGGCGAATCAGGGGCGGCGAGCAGCAGCCGTGCGAGCTCCTGCGACTCGGCGACGGCGATGCCGTCGCCGATCGACCGCTGAATCTCCGCACAGGCGTCGGCCTCGCCTGCCGCAAGCCGCGTCAGCGCGAGGCCGTGCCTTGCCTGCCGGCTGGCGGGCTCGAATGCGATCGCGCGGCGATAGGCCTCCGCCGATTCCGCCGTCTTGCCGATGCGGCGGGCGGCGGCACCGAAAGCGAGCAGCGTCGGCAGATGCCGCGGCTGCAGCGTCAGCACCGTGCGCCAGGCATCGAAGGCGTCGCCGTCGCGGCCGAGATCGCGCAGTACCTCGCCCAGATGATAGTGCGCCTGGATCGCGTAGCGGTCGGCCGCGAGTGCCTCGCGGTAGCAGAGGAGCGCATCGACGTTGCGGCCTGCGCGCTGATGCGCCTGGCCGCGCGCGCGCCACGCGACCTCATCGGCGGCCGTCACCGTGGCAGCCGCGCCTTGAGCGCGGCGAGCAGCGACGCCGGCGCCAGGCGGTACAGCGCGCGGCCGGTCCGCGTGTGCCGGATGCGCAGCGCCGCGCGTGCCACGTGCGCCAGCGGATCGCGCGCTGCATTCCCGGATGGCGCCGCCGCCTGTTGCGGAAGCTGCGCCGGCGCGGCGGCGGGCGGCGGGCGCCACGGCGCATAGTGCAATGCGGCGAGGCAGCGGGCCGCGCTGATCGGTTGCGCGGCAGCGCGAGCTTTGCCCGCAGGCTGCGGCAGCGCCCGGTAGATCGCGACCGTCGCCGCAGTCATCGCCTCGAGCGTCGGCTGCACGGCGCTTCGGGCGCGCGTCACCGCCTCGTTGAACTCGTCTGCACGCGACCAATCGAGCACCGCAACGATGCGGTCGAGCATCAGCTCTTCCGAGCTCCATTCGTCGTCGCTCAACACCCAACCGGCGCCCGTTTCGCCGACGCGGTCGGCCAGCGCGCCGATCGGCGGAACGATCGCCGGGCGCCCGGCCGCCCAGGCTTCGGACAAGGTGAAGCTGAATGTCTCCGGCCCCGCCGACGGGTACGCGACCAGCCGGACGCGGTAATGCTCGATCAACTCACGCAAGGCGCGCGAATCGTAGGCCCCGTGCATCGTGAACACGCCGTCGGCGGACTGGAAGGGTTCGCGCCCTCGGTCCAGGTAGCCGATCAATACCCAGCGCAACGCCAGTCCCCGCTCGCGCGTCAATTCGACCAGGCGTTCGAGACGCCGGGCGCCTTTGTCGGGGCCGATCGCGCCCAGCACCGCGACGACCGCTCTGCCGTCGTCGGGCATCGGCAGCGGCGAGCGAACGGCGTCCGGCCGCGACATGCCGCCGGCGTTGCCATGCGGAATCACCGTGACCGCGTGCTGCGGAAAATACTTGGCCAGGATCGATGCAGCCCAGGCCGAAGGAGCGATCAGAAACGCCGATTGCGCCAACAGCGCGCGGTGCTTTTCCCGCCATGCCTCGATGCCGACAGCGGCGAACGCGGGCTGCGCGGCAAGGCAGGCGGTGCAGATCGCCGCGTCGGTCACGGCGCCGCAATAGCGATGCTGCGCATTGAGGAAGGTTATCGTCGGGCAGGCGAAATTGAGATCGTGCACCGTATAGCCGTAGGGTATCTCGGCGCTGGAGAGCGCCTGCAGCAGACCGTCGCGACAGCCGGAAATATTGTGCAGGTGGATCAGATCGATGCCGAAGCGCGCACAGATCCCGGCCAGGAAATCGCTCCATGGCTCTCCCGGCAGGCGGCTGAAATCGTAGGTCCGCGTGGCATCGCTCGCGTGCTCCTCGAGCTGCCACTCATCGCCGACGGCGATCACCAGATAATGTCGAAAGGCCGTGCACGAGGCGGCGATCAGCGCGCGAACATGGTATTCGGTCCCGCCGCCGTGACCGTGGATCATGTGCAGCACCCCGGGGACCGGTTCGCTGAGCAGCCGGTATTGCGACAGTGCGAGCTCGCGCAAGGGTCGCACCGGATCGGCGGTGATGTAGGCGCGCACCTGATCGAGGTATTGCGGATGACGATCGAGCAGGATCCGCATGTTGCGTTCGGCCAGATCGGCGCGCTTGTCGCCGAACGAGCTGCCGCCCAGATGCAGGACGAACGCGTCCTCGCACAGGACGTTGCGATAACCGGCGGCCGCGGCGCGCATGCACAGGTCGTTTTCCTCGCCATAACCCAGACCGAACACCGGATCGAACAATCCGATCGCGCCGATCAGCGCGCGGCGGATGTAAAGGCAGAAGCCGACGCCGGTCGGCAGATCGGGATAGGTCGGCACGGCGGCCCGCTCGAGTGCCTGCACCATCGGCTCGGCGTCGCGCGACGCCGGCCAGCGATTGTTCTCGCAAAAGCGCGGCAGCGAGCAGATCTCGGCGTTGTTGGAAAACGGTGTGATCGTCCCGATCGCGGGATCCGACGCCGCGCAACGCGCCAGCGCATCCAGCCAGCCTCGCGTGACGACCGTGTCCGAATTGAGCAGCACGACGTCGGCGTCTGGTCGTGCCGCGCCGACGCCGCGGTTGGCATTGAGGGTGAAGCCGAGGTTACGCTCGTTGGCGAGCAACAGGATTTGCGGCAGCCGGCGCGCCTCGAGCTGCGCGAAACACGCGCGCACGGCGGGGTCGGGTGAAGCGTCGTCGATGACGATCAGGCGGTAGTCACCGCTGGTGTGCGCAAGGACGCTCTCGATGCAGCGATTCAGGTCGTCCGCGGCGTTGTAGACCGGGACGACGATGTCGATCGGCACGCGCGGCATCAACCGTCAGCGTCCCTGCAGCCAGAGACTGAGCCTTCGCCATGGCAGCGAAAGCCACCAGCGAAACGTATGCCGGGCAGCGATCGTCTGGTCGCGCGCGGCGATCTCCTGTCGCAGCGCCGTCCGTTCGGCGTCGAATGCCTTCAGCGCCTCGGCCAGCCGCTGGCGCTCGCGCTCCAGCGCTCCAGCTTGCGACCGAATCGTCGCTGCATGCTCGGCCTGCATTCGGTCGCGTTCGGCCAGCATTCGGTCGCGCTCGCTCAGCTCCCGGTCGCGCAGCGCGATCAGCTGCTCGCGCTGCTGCCGCGCCGCGTCGAGCTCGGCGAGCTGGCTGTCCTTGTCGGCGATGACGCGTTCGCGCTCGGCGACCAGGGCTTCCAGATGATGGATGTGCGCGGTTTGCCGGTCCAGCGCCGCGTCCCGATCCTTGAGCAGCGCGTCCTGCCGCAGCACTTCGCTGGCATTGGCCTGCGCCCGCTTCTGTTCGGTCTCTTCCGCGTCGGTGAAAAGCGAGCCGCGCATCGCAGCGGCGGGAAGTGCGACGGCGGTCCGCGCGGCGACGACAATGAAGTACATGCCCTCGGGCGGTGCATACGGCGATACCCGGCCGGAATCACCGAGCCAGGCCTCGATCTCGTCGCCTTCGTCTTCGCTCCAGATCGACGACCAGGACGCGACCTGCTGATGAAACCAGCGCTGCGCCGGAAACGCCTTGGCCAGCAGCGCCGAAAGGCCGTCACGGTAGAGCTCGTGACGATGAAATTCGTTGGCGTAGTCGCGCGCATCGCTGTAGAGACGCTTGTTCGGCGAAGAGATGATCAGCAGTCCCGCCGGCTTCAGCACCCGGGCGAACTCGGCGAGCATCGGGGGCTGGTCGGCCGCGTCCAGGTGCTCGATCGTTTCGAACGACACGACGATGTCGAACGACGCATCGGCAAACGGAAGCGCGGTGCACGACCCTTCGACGAAGCGGATGGTCGCGCTGCCGTAAGCCGATTGGGCGTGCTGGATCGACCCGGTGTCGATGTCCACGCCGACAGCCTCCGCCGCCTTCGCGCCGAGCAGCGCGGTGCCATAGCCTTCGCCGCATGCGGCATCCAGCACCCGCCTGTGTTCGACGTACCGCCTCGCGAACGCATAACGGTGCCAATGCTCGTACGCGATTTCGCCGGCGCAGGCCGGAACAAAGCGTTCGCCGGTGAAGGTGAGGTCGGATGCCATGCGGGGCACGTGCCGCGCCGCTCGAGCTTGGGAGAGCCGGCGCCGCGGTAAAGCGTCGATTTTAACCGATCAGGAGGGCCCGGCTCCGTCGGGCGATTCGCCGCCGGAATCCACCGTTTGGCCGCTCCAGTCGTGATCGATCCGGACCAGGCCCATTTCGCGCGTCGCGCCTTCGACCAGCAGCGGAATTTCGACGTTGTCGAACAGCCGCACGCCTTCCGGATCGAGCGCATGCGCTCGCACCAGGTATTTTCCCGGCAGCAGCGGCAACCGCGGAAAGGTGAGCGAAAAGGCGAACCGCTGCGGGCCGATCCTCGCCGGTATCACCCCGTCCATGTCGGTGGCCACCCCGTACACCGGTGTGCCATCGGCGCGGATAAGTCCGAGTAGGACGACGGGCGGGCGTCCGTCGGGCGAGAACACTTCACCGGCGATCGTCAGCGCACTCCCGGAGACAAGCGCCGCGGAAGGGTCGAGCGTCAGCGACTGCACTGCGTAGACGCCTGCGGCGGCGGCCCTGGGCGCGGCGATCGGCTGCTTCGCGCCGGCGGATTTTTCCTCGTGGTAGGCGAGATAGGCCTGGCTCACTTCCGCCGCGGCGCCGTAACGCTCGACGCGCCCGTCCTTGAGCCACAGCGCGGCGCGGCAAAGCTTCTGGATGTGGTACATGCTGTGCGAGCAAAGCAGCAGCGTCCCGCCTCCGGCCAGATAGCGCTCCATCCAGGCGACGCATTTTTTCTGGAACGACTCGTCGCCCACGGCGAGCACTTCGTCGGTGATCAGGATGTCCGGTGTCAGCGCCGTCGCCACGGCGAATCCGAGCCGCACGACCATTCCCGACGAATAATGCTTGATCGGATCGTGAATGTGCTCGCCGATGTCGGCGAACGCGATGATCTCGTCGCGCTTGGCCGCGATCTCGGCGCGCGTAAGCCCCAGCAGCGCGGCGGCAAGGTCGATGTTGGCGATGCCGGAATACTCGGGATGAAACCCCGACCCGAGCTCCAGCAGCGCGCCGACTCGCCCCCGGGTTTCGACGATACCGCGCGTCGGCGTGATCACCCCCGCGACGATCTTCAGCAACGTCGACTTGCCGGCGCCGTTCTCACCGATGATGCCCAGCGACTCGCCGGCGGCGAGATCGAACGAGACCTCGTCCAGCGCCCGGAACACCTCTCGGGCGCCGCGCCCGCGCAGAAGATCGAACACCAGCCGCAGCCGGCCCGCATTGGCATCGAGCTTCGCGTAATCCTTGCCGACGCCGGACAGATGGAGCAAGGCGGACATCAGCGTACCGGGACGCCGTCGTTCCGGCGAAGGCCGGAACCGAAGTTCCTCGAACCCGCGCGCACTGCATGGTGCCCGGGTCGCTGCCACCTTAGGCCCCGGCCTACGCCGGGGCGACCAAGATCTATCGCCACCATTGCCCGCCTAGACAAAATCTTCGAAATGCGGCGACAACCGCAGGAACACCCAGCGTCCCGCGGCGAACAGAGCCAAGGCGACGACGATCGCGGCCGCATCGCCCTGGACGAGCCCCAGCCGCCCGTCGAGCAAGGCGTCGCGCAGGCGCCCGACCAGGTAGCCGAACGGGTTGGCGGCGACCCACGGCTTCATGCTCTCGGGGACCAGCGACAGCGGATAGAGAATCGGCGTCAGGTACATCAGGATCATCAGCACCGGCATCAGGATGTGCTCGACGTCCTTGACGAACACCTGCAGCGCGGCCAGCGCGAGCGCCAGACCGGTCACGGCGATCGCGAGAACCAGCCACAGCGGCACCGCCAGCAAAAGGCCTTCGAAATGCACGGGCTCGCCGAACAGCGCCAGCACGACCAGGACGATCAGGTAGCCGGCGAACTGCAGCGCGAGCGTCGCCGCGACCGACGCGTAGACGATCAGCTCGTGGCGGAATGCGACCTTGCGGATCAGCCCGGCATAGCTTGCGATGCTGACCGTTCCGCGCTGCAGCGCCTCTTGCGCGGCGAGCCACGGCCAGAGGGCGACCGCGACGAACAGCAAGAAGCTCTTGCCGTCCATCGACCCGGCGCGAAAGATCGTCGTGAATACGAAGTGATAGACGGCGAGCAGCGCCAGCGGATGTACGAATGCCCACGCCAGCCCGGTGATGCTGCCGAGATAGCGCGAAAACAGCTCGCGATGGAAGAAATTGGCGAACAGTGCGCGATGCCGCGCAAGGCTAGCCTTCGTCCGGGCTGTATCCGCGCTTGCGCGCTCGGACAGGACTGGACGCGGGCTCGGCGGCATGGCCAGCAGAATACCAGCGTTCCGCGGCCGCCGCAGGCGCGCGGCGCCGGGCCGCGCGCGAGCTACTGCGGCGCGATCGTGCCCTTTTTATCCCTGCTGCCGCGCAAGGGCTCGGCCGACCCGCGCCTGGGCATGCTGAATATTTCCGGATCGGCCCGGAAGACCAGCGCATCGACCGCCGGCTGGTTGACCTTGAGCGTCGGGTCGGTGCGAATCGCCACGGTGCGCGCGTCGCGCTGTGCGTCGATGTACTGCTTGCGCAGTTCCGCCATGATCCGCGGCTCGACCGCTTCGAACGGCCGCACTTCGGCCGCGCGACGGCCTTCGAAGCGGATCAAATGGTAACCGAAGCGCGACAGGACCGGCTCGCTGATGTCGCCGACGTTCTTCATCTCGAACGCGGCGTTCGAGAACGCCGGATCCATGCGCTCGCGGGTGAACCAGCCGATCTCGCCACCATTATTCCTTGCCGACGGATCGTCGGACATCTCCTTCGCGATCGCCGCGAAATCGGCGCCGGCCAACAATTTCCTACGTGTCTCGTTCGCCAGCGCCAGAGCCTCCTCCGGCGTGCGCCGCTTGGTGTCGAACAGGATCTGCGATGCGCTGATCTGCTCGGGCGAGCGATACTTGCTCCGATCGATGAGATAGAGCTCCTTCGCCTTGACCTTGTACTCGCTCGATTTGGCATCGAATTCCCTGCCCGCCGCCTCTTCCAGATGCTGTAATTGCGCCTGGGCCAGCAGACGGTCGGTCTCCAGCGCTGCGCGCCGTTGCAGCAACGGGTCGTCCCCGAGACCGGCCTTACGCGCGTCAGCGGCCAGCGTCCTGACGATCAGAAGATTATTGAGGTACGCCGAAAGGCGCTTGGGATCGCTGGCGAACTCGTTGCGCATTTCCGCCGGCACGCGCTGGATGTCGGCGTCGTAGTCGGCGCGCGTGAGCTTCATCTGCGCATTCTCGACCAGCACCTCGTCGGGGTCGTGCTGCGCCGGAGCAGCGGCTTGCGGCGCGCTCGCCCGTTCAGGCGGGCCGGCGGGTGCTTGTGCGGGCGCGAGGGTCGACCACCCCATCATCGCCACCGACAGCGCCGGAAATAGGATAAAGGCACGAAACATGAAACCTCGCATTGGAATGAGGTGATTCGGAGACGCGGAACCATGGCCACAAGTCAGCGATGGCTGGGCCGCCGGCGCGCAGATTCAGCGCTGTTTGCGAATGATACCGCATCGACAAAGAAACGGCCCCGCCGCAGCGGGGCCGTCGAGGTCTCGACTGCGCGAGATCACATCCCGGGAGGCTTAAGCAGATTCATGACGCCGTAGTCGCAATCCGTGCCGCTGCAAACCGCTCCGGAATTGAGCCTGATATTGAGATAGTAGGTTGAGTTTGGGGCGAGCACAAGGTTGCCGCCGCCGCCGATCGTGAAACTGATGGTCATGCCTTGGGCAGTCTTTGACTTGATGACGGAGTTCTGGCCCGTGGAGCTGAAGTCGCAAGGTTGGGTCGACAGAGTCGCGTCGTGCGTGGCTATGAAGTTACCGTTCGACGCGACAAAACTGCCCACCGTGCTGCTCGTCTCGCTGCCGGTCGTAAAGCGGATGACGACCGCTTGGCCTGGACCAAGGGCACCGTTTTGGTTCTTAATCCAATTCCCCCAAGGAGAATCGTACGCCGAAGTGCTATTGAAGCCGGAACACTGCGCCGGCCACGCGCCAGAGCTGCCTACCTGCACCGTGGTCGAGGCAATCGAGCTGCCGCCGGCGTTCGCGGCTGTCGCGGTGAACGTCGTCGTGCTGCTGATCGTCGCGCTCGCCGTGTTGCCGCTCTGCGTCGTATAGGTCGCGCCGCCCCAAGTCCAGGTGGCGACGGCACCGCCGCCCGTGCATTGCGCGGTCAGGCTGACTGGGCCGCCAGTCGCGGGCAAGCTCGAGGGCGTTGGTGTGATCGAGCAGCCTGTGGGCTTGGCCGGCGGCGTGGCGCTCCATGCGACTTGGGTCGTCGGAGTCTGGTCCGCACCGGCGCCGTTGTGTATGGTCACCTGATATGTCTGGGTCACCGCACTGTTTTCGACCGCCGAGCAGCGATCGGCCGTGCCGTTACAGTTGCCACCGGCCCAAGTCCAGTTGGTGGCCGGCGCGCCGCCCGCGCAAACCGCTTGCAGCGTAACGGGCGTGCCGATCGTGCCGGTTGCGGGGCCTGAGATCGAACATCCGGTCAGCGGGCCCGTGCCGTTCGCGGGAACACAGGTGATGGTTACATTGCCGCCCTGATCGGTGGTCGTCGAGTAGCTTGCGCAGTTTGCGGCGCTGATGGTGATGTTGGCGGCCTGCGCGGTGATTGCGCATGCGAGGAGTGCTGCGCCGGCGAATACACGGACAGCTTGTCGAATACAGGATCGAATCATCTTGACTCCAGTGTAGGGCCGCAAGATTGGTAATGCCGCAGGCATGCACGCAATCTCCACGCCAAAACTAAAAATATTTTTGTTGGCGGATTATACCCCCTTGTCATACTTTGTGAATAGCGGCGTAGGCTTCCGTCCGTCAGAAATTCATAACCGTTCGTTGCTTGAAGATCGCCGAGCTTAAGAGCGCACCGCCTGGCTGCTCCCGAGCGGCCCCCCAAGCCTCCCGCGTGATGACGTCCGGCGTCACTTGCTGACGCCACTGCACGTCACTTGCCGCCGTCAGGCAAAAAAAGGCGGAACCGAAGTTCCGCCTTGGATCTGAAACAAGGTGTAGCGATCAGTCGACGATCGTCTGGTACTTGTGGATGAAGTTGCCGCCGTAGTTCGACAGCACGTTCACGCCGCCGACCGACAGAGTACCGTTGTTGAACGTCTGCACCGCGAAGCCAACCACCGGCAGACCGATATAGGTCACCGTGTTGCCCGAGCTGGTGCTGCTGCCGATGTCGGTGATCAACGTGTTGGTCGTGTTGATCAGCTCGTGCACCGTCGCCAGTGCGCCCGTGATGCCCGTCGGGAAGCCCAAGTTCATCCAGCCGTGATCAAAGATAGGCCCATTGTTGACGCTGTTCGCGTTTACCGAGCCCAGCACGTTGCTGTGGTTGAACGTCACCACCTGCGCTTCCCAGCAGATCGAGGTCGTCTGCGTGGGCGGC
>DATNAR010000170.1:0-3535 GCA_035607385.1 Casimicrobiaceae bacterium | reverse complement strand
ATGTCGTCGTCGATCCGAAAAGCCTGCCGTATCTCGACGGCACCGAGCTCGATTTTGCGCGCGAGGGCTTGAACGAAGGATTCAAGTTCAACAATCCGAACGTAAAGGACGAATGCGGCTGCGGCGAATCCTTCAACGTCTAGCCGCCGCGAGAGACCGCGCCATCCGTTGTCGCGCGCTCTCGCCGTGCCGTGGTAGTACGGTCTCGGGCGCGCTCCCGGGCTGACGCGGTTTTCGCGACGGCGGATGCCGCGCCGAGCCGCCATCGAGAATCCGAGACGGCAAACAGTGATCGCCCAGTGATCGACTTCTCCCAGAATTACTTCGCGCTGTTCGGGCTGCCGCCGCGGTATCGCTTCGACCCGGCGCGGCTCGATGCCGCGTACCGTGCGCTGCAGACGCAGGTGCACCCGGACCGGTTCGCCGCCGCCGACGAAAGCGAGCGCCGACTCGCGCTGCAGTCGTCGGCGCGGGTCAACGAGGCTTATCGCGCGCTGAAGGATCCGGTCGGGCGCGCCCAATACCTGTTGTCGCTGCACGGCGTCGATGCGACGTCGGAGACCGATACCGCGTTGCCGCTGGACTTTCTCGAGCGCCAGCTCGAGCGCCGCGAAGCGGTCGACGAGGCCCGGAGCGCCGGCCAGACCGGCAGGCTGGAAGCGCTGCTGGCGGAGGTGCGCGCCGAGATTGCGGCGCTGGAGCCGGCTCTCGCCGACACGCTGGACAACGAGCGGAGCTGGGAATCGGCGCGCGCAGGCGTACGCGAGTTGCAGTTCCTGTCCAAGCTGGCGGCCGACATCGATGCCGCCATCGGCGGGATCGACGACTGATGGCTCTGCTGCAGATCGCCGAACCGGGACAGCCGCCCGAACCGCGCCGGCCGCGGCTCGCCATCGGCATCGACCTCGGAACGACCAATTCGCTGGTCGCCACGGTTCGCGACGGACGCGCCGACGTGCTGCCCGACGCGCAGGGGCGCCGCCTGTTGCCGTCGGTCGTGCGCTACGCGCCGCAAGGGATCGAGGTCGGCTACGAAGCGCAGGCCGCGCAGATCTCCGATCCGCAGAACACGATCGTGTCGGTCAAGCGCATGATGGGACGGGCGTTGCCCGATCTGGCCGACGCGCGCCGCTTTCCGTATCGCTTTATCGACTCGCCAGGCACAGTGCAGATCGCCACGCGCGCCGGCGTGCGGACGCCGGTCGAAATCTCGGCGGAGATCCTCGGGGCGCTTCGGGCGCGCGCGGAAAAGGCGCTGGGTGGCGCGCTCGACGGCGCCGTCGTCACCGTTCCGGCTTATTTCGACGACGCGCAACGGCAGGCGACCAAGGATGCGGCGCGGCTGGCCGGCCTCAACGTTCTGCGCCTGCTGAACGAGCCGACGGCGGCGGCGATCGCCTACGGACTCGACAATGCCTCGGAAGGAACCTACGCGGTCTACGACCTGGGCGGCGGCACGTTCGACCTGTCGATATTGAAGCTTTCGCGCGGCGTGTTCGAAGTTCTGGCGACCGCCGGCGACACGGCGCTGGGCGGGGACGACTTCGATCATCGCATCTATTGCTGGGCGCTCGAAGCCGCGGGCATCGGCCCGGTAGCCCCGGGCGATGCGCGGCTGCTGATGGCCCAGGCGCGCGAGGTCAAGGAAGCGCTGACGACGCGTGACGAGGTCGCATTCAACGCGACGCTGCAGTCGGGCGACAAGATCGCGGCGACGCTCAGCGCTGCGGAGTTCGAGGCGATCAGCCAGACGCTGGTGGCGAAGACGCTCGCTCCGGTCAGAAAAGCCCTGCGCGACGCCAAACTCGCGCCGGCCGACATCAAGGGGGTAGTGATGGTCGGCGGGGCAACGCGCATGCCGCAGATCCAGCGGGCGATCGCCGAGTTTTTCGGCCAGGCGCCGCTGAACAATCTGAATCCGGACGAGGTCGTCGCACTCGGCGCCGCGATCCAGGCCAATGTGCTGGCCGGCAACCGCGCCAGCGACGAGGACTGGCTGCTGCTCGACGTGATTCCGCTGTCGCTGGGACTCGAGACGATGGGCGGACTCACCGAGAAGATCATCCCGCGCAACGCCACGATACCGATCACCCGCGCGCAGGAATTCACCACGTTCAAAGACGGGCAGACCGCGATGGCGCTGCACGTCGTGCAGGGCGAGCGCGAGCGCGTCGCCGACTGCCGCTCGCTGGCGCGCTTCGAATTGCGCGGCATTCCGCCGATGGTCGCCGGCGCCGCGCGCATCAAGGTGACGTTCCAGGTCGATGCCGACGGCCTGCTCGCGGTGTCAGCCAGCGAGCAGACGACGGGGGTCGAGGCATCGATCGTGGTCAAGCCTTCATACGGGCTGTCCGACGACGAGATCGCGCGGATGCTGCAGGAGTCGTTCGCCAACGCCGCTCCCGACATGGTGGCGCGCGCCGCGGCCGAGGCGCGGGTCGAAGCGGAGCGCGTCGTCGCTGCCACCGAAGGGGCGCTGCGCTCGGACGGGGACCTGCTCAGCGATGCGGAGCGGCTTCCGATCGAACAGGCGCTTGCCGCGGTCCGTCGCCTTGCCGGTCAGGATGACCACCGCGCGCTGGTCGATGCGGTGAGCGCACTCAACGCCGCCACCGAGGAGTTCGCCGCCCGGCGCATGAACCGCGGCGTCGCTCGCGCGCTGACCGGTCGCAGCGTCGACGCCCTGGGTTGAGGGTCGGCGATGACCGAAATCGTCGTGCTGCCGCACGCGGAGCTCTGCCCCGAGGGCAAGACTTTCGAGGCGGTCGAAGGCGAATCGATCTGCGATAATCTGCTCGATCAGAAGATCGAGATCGAGCACGCCTGCGAAAAGTCGTGCGCATGCACGACCTGCCATGTCATCGTCCGGGAGGGTTTCGATTCGCTCTCGCCGTCGTCGGAGGACGAGGATGATCTGCTCGACCGGGCCTGGGGCCTGACGCCGGTGTCGAGACTGTCGTGTCAGGCCAAGGTCGGCAGCAGCAAGCTGGTGATCGAGATTCCGAAGTACACGATCAACTACGCCAAAGAGACGACCAAATGAAGTGGGTTGACTCGCGCGACATCGCGATCGCGCTGGCGGAGCGCTACCCGGATGTCGATCCGGCGACGGTTCGCTTCACCGACCTGCACCGCTGGGTGGTCGAGCTGCCCGGCTTCGACGACGACCCCAAGCATTCGGGCGAAAAGATACTCGAGGCCATTCAGATGCTGTGGATCGATGAGAGTGAAGAATGAATCCGGCACCGATGCCGCTGATCAGCGCGCTCTACACCGGCGTATTCGCGCTGTTGCTGGTCGCCCTCGCACTGCTGGTGTCGCGCCGGCGGCGCAGCATGGGCATCGGGCTCGGGACCGGCGGCGACGCCGAGCTCGAGCGCGCGATTCGCGTCCACGCCAACGCGGTCGAGTGGGGGTTGCCGGTGCTGCTGCTTCTGCTGGTCGCGGAGGAGAACCGCGCATCGCCGCTGTTGCTGCACGTCTGCGGCATCGCGTTCATCCTCGCCCGCGTCATGCACGCGGCAGGCTTGTCGCG
>DATNAR010000162.1:0-10930 GCA_035607385.1 Casimicrobiaceae bacterium | reverse complement strand
ACGGCGTTGCCGCGGGCATCGAGCTCGCCGGCGAGGCCGGCCCAGTCGACCGAGGCCAGGCGCGTTGGCGTATCTGCCGCAGCGATCTTCGCGATGGCGCCGTCGCGGGCGTTCATCGGCGCGTCTCCCGGTCGAGCAGCGTGCGCTTGCGCTCGACGCCCCAGCGATAACCGGCCAGCGCGCCGTCGTTGCGCACGACGCGGTGGCAGGGGATCGCCACCGCCAGTGGGTTGGCGCCGCACGCCTGCGCGACTGCCCGCACCGACTTCGGCGCGCCGATGCGCCTGGCGAGATCGGCATAGCTGACGGTCGTCCCGGCCGGAATGTCGCGCAGCGCCTGCCAGACCCGTTGCTGGAATGCGGTTCCGCGCACGTCCAGCGGCAGATCCAGCCCGACGCGCGGCGCTTCGACCAGCCCGACGACTTTGGCGACCAGCTGCTCGAAGGCGGCGTCGCCGCCGATCAGCCTGGCGCGCGGGAATCGATCCTGCAGATCGTGCGCCAGCGCATCGGGATCGTCGCCGATCAGGATGGCGCACACGCCGATCTCGCTGGCGGCGACGAGGATCGAACCCAGCGAGCATTCGCCGACCGCGAATCGTATGTCGGTGTCGGCGCCGCCGGCGCGGTAGCGTGAAGGCGTCATGCCCAGCATATCGTTCGATTGCGCGTAGAACCGCCCGTTGGAGTTGTACCCCGCGTCGTAGATTGCCTCGGTCACCGTGTCGCTGCGCCCGAGCTCGGCGCGGACCCTGCGCGCGCGATGCGCGGCAGCATACGCTTTCGGCGTCAAGCCGGTCGCGGCTTTGAACACGCGATGCAGGTGGGACACGCTCAAGCCCGCCTCCTGCGCCAGCGCGCCGAGCGTAGGCGGCTGTTCGGCGCTTTCGATAAAGCGGCAGACGCTCGCCACCGTTGCCGCATGCTGCTCGATCCGCGGCGGTCGGTCCGGCCGGCAACGCAGGCATGGCCGGAAGCCCGCGCGCTCGGCGTCGGCGCTTGTCGGGTGGAACGCCACGTGTTCCGGTCGCGCCCGGCGCGACGCGCACGACGGCCGGCAGTAAACGCCGGTCGTGTCGACCGAATAGACAAAGCGGCCGTCTGCGGCCGGGTCGCGTGCGAGGACCGCCGCCCAGCGCGGGTCGGCCTTCGTCGCGGCGGCCAGGGCGATGCTTTTCGAAGTCGTCTTCACGTCGTCATCCTTTCAGCGGATCGTATCGATGGCTGAAATGTAATTCGCGCCTGCATGCCAAGCACTCCGCGTCTTGCTTTCGAATCCGCCCCGCCGCGGCCCGCCTCGTCGACGCGTAAACTAGGAAAGCCGGCGCCCCGTCCGGTTCCGTGTTGGTCCCATTACCGCCATCGCATCGCGCCGATGAATCAGGCCCTGCAGCAGATCCCGGAATGGCACGGCGTCGACGAGGCCACCTTCCGCAACGACATCGTCACCGCCTACCGCCCCGCGGTGCTCAAGGGCATCGTCCGGCATTGGCCGGCGGTGCGGCATGCGACCGAGTCGCAGGAGTCGATCTGCCGCTACCTGAACGGCTTCGACAGCGGCAAGCCGGTCGACGTGCTGCTGATGCCGCCGCATGTCAAGGGCCGGATTTTCTACAACGACAAGATGAGCGGCTTCAATTTTACGCGCGAGCGGCAATCGATTTCCGCGGTGAACGACAAGCTGCTGCGCTATTCGGCGTTTCAGAACCGCCCCTCGCTGGCCGTGCAGAGCGCGCTGATCGCCGAATGCCTGCCCGGGTTCGCCGAGCAAAACCGCCTGCCGGTGCTCGACGAGACGGTCCCGCCGAGAATCTGGCTGGGCAGCTCGGTCATCACGCCCGCGCACTTCGACGAGTCGAACAACATCGCCTGCGTCGTCAGCGGCCGGCGACGCTTCACGCTTTTTCCGCCGGAGCAAGTCGCCAATCTCTACGTCGGCCCGCTCGATTATGCGCCGACCGGAACACCGATCAGCATGGTCGCGTTCCGCGAGCCTGACTTCCAGCGCTTTCCGCGCTTTCGCGACGCGCTGGCGGCCGCGCAGGTCGCCGAGCTCGAGCCGGGCGACGCGCTGTACATCCCGACGTTATGGTGGCATCACGTCGAATCGCTCGCCAAATACAACGTGCTGATCAACTACTGGTGGAAGGGCTCGCTGGGATCGGCCGACAGACCGGACTCGGCGCTGGGCTGCCTGTTGCACGGCCTGCTCGCGCTGAAGAACCTGCCGCCCGAGCATCGCGCGGCGTGGAGGGCGATTTTCGACTATTACATTTTCAGCGCCGCCGCGGACCAGGCCGCGCACATCCCCGAGCACCGCCGCGGCGTGCTTGGGCAGATGTCGCCGGAGCTGACCCGGCAGCTGAAGGCTTTCCTGGCGAGCCAGCTGCAGCGCTGAGTGAAGCCGGACGTCGGACCGCGTCCTGCGGCGGGGCACGCAACCATCGGTGCCCGACGCGACTCCAATCAGCATGCATCGCGCTCGCATCCCCCGCCGTCCCGCGCCGAGAGCCCACGGTCGTCGCCGACGCGACCGCAGACCTGGCCTCGGCGCGCCCCGGCACCGCCGTGTCGTCGGATGGACGCTGGTGGCCGCGGCGTTTCTGCTGTTGCTGGTCGCCAACGGCGCGGCTGCGCGCGAGTGGCATTTCGACGTCAGCCTCGACGGGCTGCCGATCGGCACGCACGACATTTCGCTTCGGGAAAACGGCGACGCCCGATCGGTGGTGAGCGACATGCATTTTCGCGTATCGCTGCTAGGCTTTACGGCCGGCAGCTACGAGCAGCATGAGGAGGAAAGCTGGAAGGGCGATTGCCTGACCCGCCTCGACACCAAGACGGTTGAGAAGGGCGCGACAACGAAGGTGTCCGGCCGGCTCGAAGGCGGCCATTTCGTCATCGACGGACCGGGCGCGGAGCAGCCGCTGCCGGCCTGCGTGATGAGCTTCGCCTACTGGCATCCGCGCGTTCTGAAGCAGCCCAGCCTGGTCAACGTCCAGACCGGCGCATCGACGCCGATTACCGTGCATGCGCTGGGCAAGGAGCCCTATACGGTGCGCGGTGCGTCGGTCGATGCAACGCACTATCGCATCGACACCCCGCGTAATCGCATCGAGGTCTGGTATGCGCCGGACGGCGAATGGATCGGCTTGCGCTCGACCTCGCAGCAGGGACACGTGCTCGCGTATCGCCTCAAGTAGCGCCGGGCGAGCGCAGCGAACCGTGTTCAGTAGCGCCGGACCCTCGCACCGGCACCGTGCGCTGCAAGGACCGCATGCCGACGGCAAGCGCTACCGCGGCGGCATGCGCTAGTCCCGGTGTTCGCGCCCGCCCTCCTGTCGACCTTCGCGCCTTGCGCCCGACGGCCTGTTGTCCGACCTCGAACGATCCGGTCTCACCGCCGGGCGCTCGACGTGCGGTCTCGGCTCGACGCGGCGAGGCTCGTTCGGGCGATGGAATTCCCGCGACGGCACCGCCCGCCGCTCGAAACGCGCGTCCGGCCGGAAACGCGGCGGAGAGCGATTGATCCAATAGCTGCGATTGCGATACCAGGGGCGGCCGCGATAGTAGCTGTCCCAGTAATTGCCGATCGAAAACGTGATGATCGGAATGCCGATCGTCGGGCCGTAAGCGAGGATGGGGACACGACGGCTCTGGTACGCATAGGACAGGCTGCCGGCATAGATCCAGCCGCGGTTGTCGCCGAAGACCACGTCGCACCAGCTGTACCCCTCGATGCAACCGATGACCTGCAGCCCGACGCCGGGCGGCAGCTGCGCGACCACCGGATAGGTCTGATCCGGCCCGGCGCGAACGTTGGCCGTGCGGTTGGTGTACGCCTCCTGCGCGAGCGCGGCTGTCGGAATCGCGCAGACAAGGGCTGCCAGCAGCAGGCTCGATCGAATACTTCTCATGAGGCTCCTCTATTATTCGGGATGGCGGCATTAACAACGTCGGACCGGACGAAAATGACTACACGCGTTGCACCGATCACGCCCGGGTCCCGCCCCGAGCTCGCGGCGATCGAAGCGGCTATCCTCGCCGAGCGTGGCGAGATTCTTCTGCTCTATCGCGTCCTGCTCAACAGCGCCCCGCTGGCCGCGGGCTGGGAGCAGATGCTGACCGCGGTGCGCAACCGCAGCTCGCTGCCCGCGGATCTGCGCGAGCTGGTGATTCTTCGGGTGGCCGTGCTCAATCGCGCGCCGTTCGAGTTCGCTGCGCATCTGCCGGTAGCGCGCAAGGCCGGCATCGGCGAAGCGAAAATCGCCGCGTTGCAGGCGGACGAAATCGGCGACGCATTCACGCCTGTCGAGCGCGCGGTGTTGACGCTCGCCGATACGATGACGCGCGACGTTCAGGTTCCCGATGCGCAGTTCGAGCCGCTGCGCGCGCACTTCGATGCGCGCGGATTGGTCGAGCTGGTGGCCACGGTCGCGGCGTACAACATGGTGTCGCGCTTTCTGGAAGCGCTCAACATCGGGCACTGACCGCTTGACGGGCTCGCTCGAACGGATCTCGAGGCGGACGAGCGCCGCGCTACCAGCGGCAACCGGCATCGCCGATCGTGCTCGCCACCAATACCGGGACCGCCAGCAAGCCCATGCCTGCATAGGCGGTACGGCAGTCGGGCTTGACCGCCTTTTCCAGCGCATGGCTTTCCTTGGATTGCCGTTCCGGCGGTGGCGGCAGCGCAGGCAATAGGCCGCGCGTGCTCGTCGCCTCACTCGCAATTTCGCGCGCGCGCTGCCGTGCCGCCTCCATGTCGAGGCGCGGCGCGCCGCCTTCGCCGGCCGGTACGACGTCGCGCCTCGGCTTGAACATGTCTTCGTCGGGACCGGCGGGAGAGCCCAGCCGCAATCTCGGCGGCTGGACTGTCGTGGCCGGTGCGCCGCGCTCCCCGGGCACGGCGCGAGCGTCGGGGGCCGGCACCGCGGCCTCGGATGGGGCCGGCACCGGTCTGGCGCCTGCGGGCGGCACTGTGCGCTCGACCTGCGCAGGGGGCATCTCCGCCGGCGTCGCAGGCGGGCTTACCGCTGGGCTTGGTGCGACCAGTTTGGGCGGGGGCGCGAGTTCGCGGTCGATTCGGGGCGCCTCCAGGCGCTCGATCGGCGCCGGCGCGATGACCGCCTCCCGCGGCGGCACCTCGACCGGCGGCGCGAGCGACTGCGGTGCCGGCGGCGCAGCCAGGCGCTCGATCGGCGCGGCCGGAGGAAGAGGCGCGCCCGGTACCGGCGCTGGCAGCCGCGGGGGCGTTGCGAGCTCGTGCTGCACCGCGGGTGCCGTGAGGCGCTGGACAGGCGCCGCCGGAATCTCCGGGCTGGGGCGCGACGCCAGGTCGGGCGCCGGGGCGAGTTCGGACGGATTCGGCGGGGGCGCCAAGCGCTCGATCGCCGGCGGCGCCACCAACGGCGGGAGCAGCGGTTTGTCGACCTCCTGCGGCGCGCGCAAATCGATGCGCGGCAAAGCCTCAACGGCCGGCTCGCGCTGCGGCGGCAAGGCTTCCGGCGGTGCCCGATCGGGTTCCGGCGCTGCGGGGAACGGCTCGACGGGCGCGAAGTGACCGGTCTTGGCCGGTTCGAGGCCTGGCATCGGCTCGCTGCGAGCTCGCGCCGCACTCGACTGCGGCGCGGCGAGCAGGTCGCGCCCGGTCGCCGCGTCGACGCCGGGGAGGCCCGCGTCGGCAGGGGCCGGCTGCCGCCGGAAGGTCACATCGAGCGCATCGGGCAGGCCTTGGCCGCGGCCGGCGCCTCCGCCATGCGAGGTGCCGAAAAGAATGACTACCGTCGCATGCAGCAGCATCGACAACAGCACGAACCGCACGACGGTCGGCTGGGGCGCATCCGCGCGCCATTGCATCTGCCGTACCGAGCTGCCTGATCTGATCACTCTTTGGGGTCGCGTGCGATGCCGGGTCGAACGGCCGCTAGCTTAACCCGCCCGCGGACGCGGCAGCACCCGTCCTGAAGCGCATGCGGCGCGGCGCTCCAATCCCGGGCACGGGATTTGCGGGGATAGGGCCATCGCAGGGGCGGGCGCACCAAACCCGACAAGGCCGGTCCGGGCCGGTGACGCAATGCGTCGCAATGGAACGTATTTGGCGTAGGACGCCCCTGGCCACGAGTCATGGCAACGCGGTTCATCGATCAGGAGAAGCTCGATGCGGAACTCGCTCTACAGGCGGCACGCACAGTCGCTCGACCGCTGGGGAGGCGGCGGCAACGGCAGGACGGCGATGGCGCGCGTCCTCGGCACGATGGGCTCGCTCAAGTCGGCCCGCGACCGTGCGCTTCCGGCGCGGCCGCGCGAGCTTACCGGCGCTACCATTCAAACAAAGCGGCTCGAAGCCGAAGCTCCGAGCCGCCTTCGTTACTTGCGCCGCGGTGATCGCCGGCGCATGACGTGCGTCAACGCAGACTTGTCTTGGCGCCGCCGGCCGCGCGGCTGATAGCATCGGCCAACTGGTCGGCGTTGGGATTGTGCGCTCTCGCCGTCATCAGAATATCAGGCGGCGTGACGCTGCGTCCGTAGTACGCCTGGTTCCAGTTGTCGGCGACGCTGACGACGGTACCGTTCAGATTCAAACCGCCGTAGACGCCTTTCGATCGGCTGAATGCGATCAAGTCGGCGGTCACATCGGCATTCGCGCCCGCACCGATCGGCCCCGCGGCGACGCTGGCATCACCGCCGAGCTTGACCGAGCTCGCCATCAGCGAGTTCAGGCCCCTGTCGGTCATAACGAGCGTGACGGTTTCGGAAACATCGATGCCCGCCTGGAAACCCACGCTTGCCGTACCGACGTTATAGAAAGCCGGACCTGACCAACGGCCGCTTTGCGCATTGCGCGAAAACAGCACCGCGCGTCCGCCCGAGCCGCCGAATATCCAGCCGGCGCGCACGATCTTCGGCGCGATCAGCACCGCCTTCGCTTCTCCGATGTGCCGTTGGAACCACGTCATATCCGGATCACGGACGAAATTCGAGAAAGTCGTCTGTGCGTCGCGGACCAGTTGATCCTGCTCCGATTGCGCGTACGCCGATCCGGCCGCGGCCGCCAGCGATGCCAGAGCGACCAGCCCTATCCATCGCCGTGCAGCATGGACTGCTGGAGTTGTACGACTCATAAGCCTTCCTTTCGAGATTGATTGCCGTGCACACCGTCATCCCGCGCGGCGCGGCTCGTACGTCGCGCTACCGGGACGGCCGTGCGACGACCGGTGCTTGCCGACACGCGACGGAAAGCTGCGCGCTTGAAAGCCGGCTACCGGTGCTGCAAGCTTGCCCGGTCGGACGTTGAACCGCTATCGGTCAGCGGCTGATTTGCCTGTAGGACCGGCGGCGACAGTTGCAGGGGGCCGATGCAACGCCGGCGGCGCCCGTCAACTCGTCAAGTCGCGTCGGGCAAGCGAATGTCGGCGACGACCGGAATGTGATCGGAAGCGGCGCGCGCCGCCGGGGTCAGATGCACCCACAGCCGCTGCAGCAGAGCGCGCGGCTCGACCCAGATGCGATCGAGCGCCAGCAGCGGC
Organism: Casimicrobiaceae bacterium; assembly: GCA_035607385.1. Lineage (GTDB taxonomy): Bacteria > Pseudomonadota > Gammaproteobacteria > Burkholderiales > Casimicrobiaceae > PALSA-1003. The sequence goes on along the minus strand of DATNAR010000162.1, from coordinate 3,404 downwards.
GCGCGCGCGGGAAAGCTTCGCGGCGACGGCGTTGCCTGGAAATGCCTGTGCAGCCAGCGCAGCGGCCGACCCCAGAGAAACCATTCGTTAAGATCTCCCATCAGCAAGGTCGGATGCGGCGTCTCCGCTTCCAGCGCCTTGAGGAGACTGCGCACCTGCGCGCGGCGCTCGGCGGGGCGCAGGCCGAGATGGGTAGCCAGCACGCGCAACAACGTGCCTTCGCAATCGACGACCGCATCGAGTGCGCTACGCGCCTCGCGGCGCTGGAACGTCAGGTCGAGGTGCGTGCATTCGACGATCGGGTGCCGCGACAACAGGCAGTTGCCGTGCCCGCCCGCGGCGCGCCAGCGCGCCGGCCCTGCGACGGCATGCAGACCGGTGGCGTCGCGCAGTCGAGCCAGCGTGTCGACGCCGTCATGGTTCGCGCCGACTTCCTGCAGCGCGATGATATCCGCGTCGATCTCCCCAAGCACGGCGACGATGCGCTCGGGCGCGAATTTGCCGTCGCTCCCGACCGCGTCATGGATGTTATAGGTCGCAACGGTGATGGTCGACGACGCCATCGCGGCCCGCTCAGTCGGCGCGCGACGCGGTCTGCCGGCGCGCGTCGGCCGCGTCGCTGCGCTTGAGCCGCGCGCGAACCGCCAGCGTGCCGCCGATCGCGATGCCGGCGACCAGCGCCAGCAGCGCGAAGGTGACCGGTCCCGGCTGCCGCACGGCGGCGACGATGCGGTCGACGAAAAAGCTGATCAGGATCGTGCCCGGCACCAGGCCCAGGATCGTGCCGAGCAGAAAATCGCGGAAGCCCAGGTGCGATGCGCCGGCCACGAGGTTGATGATCGAAAAAGGCGCGACGGGCACGATGCGCACGAACAGCATCGCCAGCAGGCCGCGCTTGGCGATGCGGCGGGAGAGATCGTTGATCCGCCGGCCCGCGACCCGCCGCACCGCATCGCGTCCGACCTCGCGGCCGATGGCATAGACGAATACCGCGCTGAGCGTCGCGCCGATCAACGAATAAAGCATGCCCAGCCAGGGACCGAACACGATGCCGGTCGCAGCGATCAGCATCGTCACCGGCATCACCACCAGGCCGCCGAGCACGAAGCCGCCGATGACGATCAGCGGCGCGAACGGGCTCGCTTCGAACCGGTCGCTCAAGTGCACCAGCGACTCGACGTTGATCCATTCCCGCAGCGGCGTGTAGCGCCAGGCCAGCGCCAGCGCGGCGAGCACGAACAGGATGGCCGCGATCGCCACGATGCGGCCGGACGCGGGCTTTCGCTCGCTGCGGGCGACGACGTCGGACAACAGGCTGTCGACGTCGACCGGCTCCGCCGGATCGATCATCGGCTGATCGGCGAGCACGGCGCTCCACTCGTCCTCGGCGGTGACCCCGAGCGGACGCAGCGACCGGCCTTCGTCGCGCAGCGCTTCGATCGCGCCGATCAGCGACCCCTGCTTTTCAATCGCGGCGTCGACCAGCGCCGGCTCTCGATCGAGATGCTCGCCGAGCAGCCGGGACTTCAGCGCCGCGATCGCCGCACGTACGCGCGGCTCGCCGTTGGCCTCGATGACCAGACTGCATTCGGTGTCGAGGCTCATCGAGCGTGTGCTCAGATTCGCCGAACCGACCGAGACGATGTCGTCGTCGATGACCAGGACCTTGCTGTGCACGTTGAGGCAGCGCCCCTGCGGAGGCGCGTCGTCGCCGAGCCAGGGGCAATAGAGCCGGTAGCGCCCGTGCGAGTCGGCCTCGACCAGACGACGGTGCACGCGTGCCCGCAGCACGCCCATCGTCGAGACCTCGAGCCAGCCGCTTTGGGTCATCGGCGAAACGATGACGATTTCCGGGCCCGCGGGCTCGACCAGCCGCGACGCGAATGCATCGGCGATCAAGGGCGAAGTGAAATACTGGTTTTCCGCAAAGATCGACCTCTTCGCGGCGGCGATCGCATCAAGATGCAGCTGCCTCACCTCGGCGACGGCGGGCAAGCCGTCGAACTCGGGCTCGGTGCGCACGATACCGACGTCGACATCGCCGAGCGCGACCGGCACGGCCGCGGGCCACGCCGCGGGTTCGGCGGCGCGCTCGCGCTCCTGCGCGTGCGTCCCGGTCGCGCGGTGCCAGCGCTCGCGCGCCAGCTCTCCGAGCGCCCGTGCGGCTTCATCGTCGACCAGCGCGCCGACGTCGTGGAACGGGCCGTAGCTGCTGCCATCGGCATTGTGCCGCGCAGGATCGGCCGGCAGATGGCGCGGCGTGTCCCAGCGGTTGCCGGTGAGGTCGAAGCCGCTGACGAACGCCAATGCATCGTCGACGACGACCACCTTCTGATGGTGCGAGGCCGCAGTCGGATGATGGTCGTCGAGCTGGAAATGCAGGCGGCGGCGTTTGGGCCAGCCGAACTTGAGACGGCCCAGCCATTCGCGCTCGAGCGCGAACAGCAGCGCGAAGTCCCAGCTCAGCACGAATATCTGCAGCTCCGGGCGGTTATCGAGCAGGGCGTTGAGGAACTCGAGCAGCGGCTCGGGAAATCCATCGCGCGCGCCGCCGGGAACCAGGCACATGCGGCTGTCGATGTCCCAGCCGAGAATGAATATTTCGCGCTGCGCGGCGACAAGCGCGGTGCGCACCGCGCCGAAATACTCGCTGCCGTCGACCAGGAACCCGATCCGCGCCGCGTGCGCGATGCGCCAGCAATTGCGTCCGGGCACGAGCAGGCCGCGTGGACGATCGCGCGTCCCGGCCGCTGCCTCGGGGGCGCCGGTTTCGAATGGCGACATCGTTGCCGGCGCGTCGTTCACGCGGTGGGCCCCCGCCATCGCTCGCGGGCACTGTGGCAAGGCAGGCCGGCGCCGTGCTTCCGGCCGTGGCGCGCGGCGCTCGCACCGGCGTGGCGACAGGCTCGCCGGCAGCGGCCGGCGGCAACGCAGCTTGGGGACACGGTCGTTCCTCCGTTTCGCCGCAGCAACGTGTTGCGGACGGTCACGACTCCCGACGGCAAGCAAGGAGGGTGCCGTCTAAAAGTCATTGTTTATCAAGCGCAAGCCCGAGCCGTCGATCGCCTGCTCATGCAAGAACTGCTCGCCCGCGTAAGAATTGCCCGCCACCGGCTGCCTTGGTTGCGCCTGTGGCGGCGGCAGGTATTATGACCTCCCGGCGAGACAGACCGGCAACGCAAAGGTTCGAGGAGGAGCTAGCGCAAAGCAGTCCCCGGCAGACTCGACGTTTCCGCGCTTGCTGTTGGAGCACGCGCGTACGCGCGGCCATCGGCCGGCGACGCGCGAAAAAGACCTTGGCATCTGGCAGACCTGGACGTGGGCAGAGGTCGCGGCCGACCTGCGCGCGCTCGCCTGCGGTCTTGCCGCGCAAGGGTTCCGGCGCGGCATGCACCTCGCGATCA
>DATNAR010000160.1:0-6997 GCA_035607385.1 Casimicrobiaceae bacterium | reverse complement strand
GGATCGCGATCGCGATAATGGTGCTGTTGCCCGAGACGTGGGCCGCGGTGCGCGCCGCGCACGCGAATCGTCTGCAGACCAGCATGAACCTGGCGCTCGGGTCGGCGCTGGCGAGCATAGGCCTCACGATCCCCGTCGTGGCCGCGACGGCGATTGTCCTCGGCATCCCGCTGGTCCTGGGGCTGGGGCCGAAGGACCTAGTGATGCTCGCGGTCACCCTTCTGTTGAGCGCCGTCACGCTGGGAACGGGCCGCACGCACATGATGCAAGGCGCCGTGCACCTCATCGTCTTCGCGGCGTTTCTGTTTCTCGCCTTCCTTCCCTAGAGAGAGATCATGATCGTGCGGATCGTTTTGGCTTGGCTTTTCGCGGCGATCGCGGCGTCAGCCGCCTCGCCGGGCGTCGCGGCGGATTGGGCCGATCCGGAAAAGATACTCAGGATCGCGTTTCCAATCGATGTCTCGGGGCTCGATCCCGCCGGCACCCAGGAAACCTACGCGAGTCTGGTCGAGGGACGGATTTTCGACGCGCTCTATCAATGGGACTATCTCGCGCGGCCTTACAAGTTCGTGCCGAGCATAGCAACGGGAATGCCGGAAATATCGGCTGACGGTCGCGTGTGGACAATACGCATCCGGCCGGGGATTTATTTCGCCGACGACCCCGCGTTTGCCGGCAAGAAGCGCGAACTGACGGCGGCCGATTTCGTCTACGCGTGGAAACGCGTCGTCGATCCGCGCGTACGCTCGCCGAATTCGGATCTGCTCGAGCACAAACTCGTTGGACTCGACGATGCGGTGGCCAAGGCGAACGCGTCGGGACGGTTCGATTACGACGCCGACATCCCGGGCCTGCGCGCCGCCGACCGCTACACGCTGAAGCTGGAGCTGGTGAACCCCGACTACACGTTTCTGGAGCTTCTCGACAGTGCGGCGCTCCGCGCCGTGGCCCGCGAGGTGATCGAAAAGTACGGAGACTCGAGCGGGCGTGCGATGCATCATCCGGTAGGGACCGGACCTTATCGCCTGAAGGAATGGACACCCGGCCGTCGCATCGTTCTCGAAGCCAACCCCGGTTATCGCGACGAGCGCTTCCCGCCCGCGCCGCCGAATGCCGATACGGCGATCAAAGCCGTTGCCGGTTCGATGAAGGGCAAGCGTCTGCCGCAGATCGGCCGCATCGAAATCGCGATCATCGAGGAGACGAATCCGCGCCTACTGATGTTCAATTCGGGCGAGCTCGACCTGCTGGATGTGCCCGGCGACGTCGCACCAAAGATGATCGACGACCGGGGGAATCTGTTGCCCGAGTACGCTGCGCGCGGCATTCGCCTCGAGCGCGCGACCGAGCTCGGCGTCACCTTTGCCTACTTCAACATGGAAGACCCGGTGGTTGGCGGCTACACGCCGGACAGGATCGCACTGCGCCGGGCAATCTGCAGCGCGTACAACCTGCCCGACGAGATCCGCGTCATCCGCAACGGTCAGGCGCTGCCGGCGACCCAGCCGCTTCCACCCGATGTCGAAGGACACGTGCGCGGATACCAGGGGTTGTCGCCGTATGATCCCGCGACCGCGCGGGCGTTGCTCGACAAGTTCGGCTATCGCGATCGGGACGGCGACGGGTTCCGTGAGCTACCCGACGGTCGTCCGCTCACTATCCACCAAATGTCCTACGTCGGCGCCGCGTACCGGCAGTTCGACGACCTCTGGCTGCGGAGCATGCGCGACGTCGGTATCCGCATGGATTTCCAGATCCAGACCTTCCCCGAAGGGTTCAAGGCCGCGCATGCCGGGAAGTTGCAGTTCTCGAGCTTCGGCTGGACCGGCGACATTGCCGACGACTTCATGCGCATCTTCTACGGGCCCTACGCCGGCGCCAGCAATCTCTCGCGATTCAAGAATGCCGACTACGACGCGCTCTACGATAAGAGCCACCGTACGCAGGACGTCGTCGAACGCAACAAGCTCTACGAAGCCATGACGAAGATCGTATCCGCCCAGGCCCCGTGGTGCTCAAACGTCTATCGGATCAGCAGCACCGTCGTCGCACCACGGATTCTCGGTTACCGCAAGAACGTGCATTACTTTCTGGCGCCGTGGCATTACCTCGACATCGACACCGCGCGCAAATAGGACAAAGCGACGCCATCCGCCGAATACCCCGGATCGCCGCTGCGATCGCTCCGCCTACATCCCGTGCAGCGGATTGATCTCCATGATCTCGATCGACGCCTGCGGGATCTGCAGATGCGGGTGGCCTTCGAACGTCTTGGCCGCCGCCTCGTGCGACTCGGCATCGACGATCCCGTACAGCATGATGTCGTTTCTGGCGTCTTTCGTGCCCTGCGCAGTCACACGCTTGGTCTTGCCGACCCCCGCTCCCTTATCGGCGAACATGGTCATGTGATCGCCCATCCATTTCTTCCATTCGCTCTGCATCTTCTCCTCGGCCTCTTTTCTCTGCTTGGGTTCGGTCTTCTTCCAGTCGTCGATGACCGAGGCGGGGGCCAGATAGGTGACAAGAAACTTTTTCACTTTTAGACTCCTCGAAAATGGAGGCCGCGCCGAGCTGCCTCAACGCGCGATGCGCCCCCTCCCTGACGCCGGCCGATGCCCGACATTGTGGGTCGTCGAGGCGCGCGACCATCCGATACGTTAGGCCATCGCACCGGGGGCGAGTTCAATGACCAGAACATCACCGCCGGCGTCGCGATCCGGCAGGCGCGAGCTGCACTTCCGTCTCCGCGCCGCGCCTGTTATCTTCCTCGCGCTTCTCATCACCCTCGGGATCCACAGCGTGCACGCCCAGACCAACGACCTTTCTGCCGACGCCGCAACACAGCTCAAAGTCCTGCTGGACGAAGACCTCGACGCGACGTTCCGGCGCAATCCTATCCAGGCCACGGTTCGCGGCGTCGCCGGTTACAACGACCTTCTGCCGGACTTGTCGCTCGCCACGCTCGAACGCGAGCACGCGCGCGAGCGCACCACGCTGGCGCGCCTGAACGCGCTGGACGCCAAGGCTCTGCGCGGGCAGGACCGGATTTCGTACGAGCTGCTGCTCGACCGGATGGAGCTCGCCGTCGAAGCGCAGCAGTTCCGGGACGCCGATGCGCTGGTGCTCACGACGCTGGGTGGCCTGCACAACGTTCTGCCGCGGGCGGCGCAGGTGACGCCGTTTCGCAAGGCCGCCGATTATCGCGAGTACATCCAACGGATTCGCGCGACAACCCAGCTCGCCGACAACACGATCGCCAGGTTACGGCTGGGCATGGCCAGCGGATGGATGAGCACCAAGCCGGTACTCGATCGGATCGTCGGAGCGATCGACGCGCACCTGGTCGAGCACGTCGAGCAGAGCGCGCTGATGTCGCCCTTTACGACGATGGCCGAAGGCATTCCCGCCGCGGAGCGCGCCGCGCTGGCCGCCGAGGCGCAGCGGGCGATCGCCGACGACTATCAGCCGGCGCTGCGCCGCTTCAAGGCATTCATCCTGACCGACTACCGCCCGAAGGCGCCGGACATCGCCGGACTCGCCTCGTTTCCGGGCGGTGCGCGCTACTACGAGTTCCTGATCCGCGCGCGCATCGTCCGCGGCCGGTCGGCCGCGCAGATTCACGAACTGGGGCTCTCCGAGGTCAAGGCTTTGCGCGGGGAGATCGGCGCGATCGCCAGGGAAGTGGGCTTCAACGGAACGACCGACGCCTTCATCGAGCACATGCGCAGCGATCGCAAATTCTTTTTCGAGTCGTCCGAGGCGGTGCTCGCCGCCTACCGCGCGATGGCCCCGCGCGTGGACCCGCAGCTGCCGAAGCTCTTCCATCACGTGCCGCGCATGCCGTACGCGGTGCGTAGCATGACGCCGGCGGAGTCCGCCAGCAGCGCCGCGGCAAACTACCAGGTCGGCTCGCTGGCCCTGGGCACGAGTGCCTACTTCACGATCAACTCGCTGGGCTATGCGGACGAGGCGAAGTGGCGGACCGAGACGCTTTTTCTGCACGAAGCCGTGCCGGGGCACCACATGCAGCTCGCGCGTGCCGCCGAGATCGAGGGCCTCCACCCGTGGCGTTCGCAGGCGAGCTTCAACATCGCGTATGCCGAGGGCTGGGCGCTGTACGCCGAGTCGCTCGGCTACGACCTGGGCTTCTACAGGGATCCGTACCAGCACTACGGCAACCTGCAGGCGCGCCTCTTCCGCGCCGCGCGCCTGGTCGTCGATACGGGAATTCACGCCTACCACTGGCCGCGCGACCAGGCGATCGACTTCATGAGCCATCAGGGCGGCGTCGACCAGGGATTCGCCGAAAGCGAGGTCGACCGGTATTTCTCGACGCCGGCGCAAGCGCTCGGCTACCTGCTCGGCTATCACAAGATGAAGGAGCTTCGCGCCCGCGCGGAAAGCGCGCTCGGCGCGCGCTTCAACGTCAAGGACTTCCACGCGGCGGTCATCGACAACGGCTCGATGCCGCTCGCCGTACTCGAAAAGCTGGTCGACCAGTGGATCGCGGCGGGAGGCGGCCCGCCGGCCGGCGCGCAGCAACCGTAGGAGGTCGCCGGGCCCGCGACCGCATCAGGCAGGACCGGCTAGTTCACCGTTTTGTTCGCGACCTGCGTCACGGCCGACTGTGTCACGGCCGACTGTAGATCGCCAGGTTGCAGCACCGCGATGACGGCAGCCACCGCCAGCAATGTCGCGATCGCGCCCGCGCTCACAATCGCGCGCCAGCGGGCGACCAGGCGTCGATCCCGGGCCGACAGGTGATCGTAGATGGATTTCATGCGTGCGCTCCTCGGAAGAGATATCCGGCGCAAACGGCTTGCCTCCCGCTAAGTCGCTTGTCAGGACACACTCTATCGGTGAGCGCTGCCGGACGACAGCGACCGTTCCGGCCTGGGAATGCGAAAAATTCACGTGACGCGCCTCGATGGCGCACTTGCATCCGGCGTAATCGCCGGCATTAGCCGCGCGACCTGTCGCAGCTCTTCGATGAAAAGCTTTACGACCGGGCTTAGCGTCCGGTTCTTCAGGGTGAACATCGCGATCGGCATCGGCTGAACGGATAAGGATGTGGCCAACGGTTTGAGCGACCACCGTTTGGCATTGAACCTCAGCACGGACTCGTGCAGAACTGTAATGAAACGACCGTTGGCAAGCAGATGAAATCGCAGCTGCATCGAAAAGGATGTCAGCCGGTGCTGCGGCAGTGCCAGCCCCTGCGCCTGGAATCCTGCCTCGATATACGCGCCCGACAAGCTGTCTTCCGGAAAGAGTATCCAAGGTTCGCGCATCAACTCGGTGAGGGCGATCTTGCGGCGCTTCGCCCAGGCGTTATGTGCGCCAGCCACCACGAAGAACGCATCGCGGCACAGCGGGTCCGCCGCTACGTCATCGACCGTCACAGGCTTGAAGAGTCGTCCGAGCAGCAGATCGACGCTGCGCTCTCGCAGTTCCCTGAACTCCTGTTCTCCCGGCTGTGCCGAGACGACGTGGACGGTAACGTTCGGATATTGACGTGAGAGGCGACCGATGACAGCGGGGACGAAGCCGGCCGCCAACGACTCCGGGCATCCGATCGTTACGTCCCCCATCGCGGGATTGGCGAGGAATTCGATATCCCTGATGCCCTGTTTCAGCTCGTCGAACACCACGTCAGCGCGCTTCAGTAAGGCCGTTGCGTAGATCGTGGGCTCGATCCCGCGGTGGCTTCTGTCCAGAAGACGCACGCCAAGCGCATCCTCCAAGTTGCGTATCGCCTCGGATACGGAAGGCTGTGACATCGCCAGATGTGTCGCCGCCTTGGCCATCGATCCCCACCGAACAACGGCCGAAAGTATGTGCAAGTCACGCAGCTTGAGGCGGCGTCCGATGCGCGCCTCCTGGTGCAGGTCTGCTATAGGCATTTCCTATATGAACATCAGAAAATAGTGGCTTCACTTATACCTGAAACGGAGAGACATTTCATCCCGACATCCTTCGGACTGGAGGCAGCACATGCGCAATGGTGCTCTGGAGCGTATTTCCCTAACGGTCTGCCTGGCGCTTGGCGCGGCCACTTGCGTGAGCGCGCCCCTGCAGAGCGCCGCCGTGACTGGAACCTGGACACTGGTCTCCTCGGTGACGGAGAGGGACGGAAAGAAGAGCGACCAGTTCGGGACCGGCGCAAAAGGCATGATGAGTCTGGACGCGCAAGGACATTTCATGCTCACCATCATCGGCCCTGATCTCCCAAAATTCGCGTCCGGCAACCGCGCGAGTGCGACACCGGAGGAGAGCAGGATGGTGGTCGCGGGCAGTATCGCTATGATAGGCACTTATTTCGTGGACGCGACGACCAACACGCTGACGTTTCACGTTGAGGCGGCGACATTTCCCAACTGGAATGGGACCACGCAGAACAGGCTGATCGTCACCGCAAATGGCGATGAGCTCAAATACGTGACGCCTACCGCGTCGAGCGGCGGCGTTGGCACGGTCACCTGGAAACGCGCCGATCGATGATGGGTCTGGCGTGGCGCGTAACGCCCGGTCTCTGCGACTACACGCTCCTCCGACACTTCCCGCCCACCCGAGCTCCGCCTTCGCGATCTGACCGAGCGGTCGTTATCAACCCGGCACGAGCTGCTGGAGCTCCGCGCGCGCAAAGCGCGCTTGGCGCGCTTCCGGGCGTGATTTTCATTGCCTCGATCGAGCCTTGGGAGATGGCGTACACCGGCCGCCCCGGACCGGCTTAGAATGCTCGCGCGGGCGGCCGAGGGCTGGTCCCGCGCGCCCGCGCAAGGCCGTTCGATCGCGCGGAGGTTCACCGTCCGTAAAGGAAGGAGGAGGCATGGACAGCTCAATGGTCAAGGGCATCGTGATCGGCGGCATCGCTATGGTTGTCGTCGCGGCAGGCGCAGTCCCGACCTACAAGGCGCTTACCAAGCCGAAGGTCGCCGAGGTTATCGGCGTCCGGGAGGTCACGGAGACGGTCGTGACCCCGCGGGAGGAGTGCCAT
>DATNAR010000159.1:0-6164 GCA_035607385.1 Casimicrobiaceae bacterium | reverse complement strand
GCTGCCGGGATCCGCGGTGGACGCGAGCGGAATGTGTCCTTCGCCGGCCAGCAGTCCCGACGTTGGATCGAGGCCGATCCAGCCGGCGCCTGGCAGATAGACCTCGGCCCACGCGTGCAGGTCGGTGAAATCGCGCTCGGGTCCGGCGGGTCCCTCGAGCGCCTTGACGTCGGCGACGAGCTGGATCAGGTAGCCGGACGTGAAGCGCGCCGCGAGCCCCAGCCGGCGCAGTATCTGCACCAGCAGCCATCCGCTGTCGCGGCACGATCCGCTCGCCTGCGCCAGCGTCTGGTCGGGCGTCTGCACCCCCGGCTCCATCCGCACCAGGTAACGAATCTCGTTCTTGAGCTGCTGATTGAGCCGGACCAGCATCGGCACCGTCGCCTCATCCGCCCTGATCGTCGCGCGGAACGCCGCCAGCCATGATTGCAGAAGGGGCTCGGGCGGATCCGCCTCCAGGAAGGGAATGAGCTCCTTGGCGAGCGAGCCCGCGTACGCAAACGGATAGCTCTCGGCATACGGCTCGACGAAGAAATCGAACGGGTTGATCACCGTCATGTCGGCCACGAGATCGACGACGATCTCCAGGCGGTTCGCGCGCTCGGGAAAGACCAGCCGCCCCACCCAGTTGCCGTACGGGTCCTGCTGCCAGTTCAGGAAGTGCCGCGCCGGTTCGACCTGCAGCGAGTAGCCGACGATCGGCGTACGGCAGTGCGGCGCCGGCCGCAGCCGCACCTCGTGCGGCGACAAATTGACGAACCGGTCGAACGTGTAGGTCGTGCGATGTTGCAGCGCTACGCGGATCGCCATCCGGCTACGCCTCTCATGACCATTCCGGGTTCGGCAGCTCGGCGAAAACACGGCGCAGACCTTCGCCCCACTGCGTGTGTATCATCTGGAAATAGGGGTCCGATTCCTCGATGCGCTTCTGCAACTTGAGACGCAGGCCGTCGGTTTCGTACACGGCCAAGTCGATCGGCAGCCCGACCGAGATATTGGATCGCATCGTCGAGTCGAACGACACGATCGTGCACTTGGTCGCCTCCTGCAGCGAAGTCGAGCGCGTGATGACGCGATCGATCACCGGCTTGCCGTATTTGCTCTCGCCGATCTGGAAATAGCAGGTGTCGGCCGTGGCCTCGATGAAATTGCCCTCGCTGTAAACCTCGAACAGCCGCGGCGGCTCGCCCCGCACCTGGCCGCCGACGATGAACGTAGCGTGCGAGTCGATGTTGTTCTGCAGCAGGTACGGTCCGTCGCGCGTCTTGACCTCGCGCAGGGCATCGCCGACCAGCCGGGCGATGTCGAACATCGACGGCGCATTCCACAGCTGCAGCTGGCTGTCGCCGGAACGAGACCGCTGCTCCAGTATGTTCAGTGCATTCTGCGTCATCGAAAGATTGCCCGACGACAGCGTGACGACGACCCGATCGCCTTCCCGGGCAAAGACGCGGAGCTTGGAGAAGCGCCCGATCTGATCGACGCCGGCATTGGTGCGCGAGTCCGCCGCGAAGATCATTCCGGCTTCCAGCGACATGGCAACGCAATAGGTCATGAACGGTCTGGCGCGATCGAGAGTGGCGATTCTACCGGAAGCCGCCGCTAGGCCTTGTCCTGGAACGTGGGGACCAGGAAGTGGCTGCTGATTTCGTCCCCCAGGTCCGAGATCCGGTCGAGGAATTCCATCAGATATTCGTGCAGGCCGAACCGGATGATGTCATCGGTGCGGGCAAAGCGAAGCTTGGCGTGCAGCTCGCCGCTGGCCCGCCTGATCTCGGTCGAGCTGTCGTCGCACAGCACCGCCAGCGTCTCGTTGATGAAATTCATGCACGAATGCAGCGACCGAGGCATGTCCTGGCGCAGTATCAGGAGCTCGGCCACGCGGCGCGGCGTGATGACATCGCTGTAGATCTTGCGATAGGACTCGAAGCCGGACACCGAGCGCAGCAGCGCGCCCCATTGGTAGTAGTCGACGGCGCCGCCGACCTCCGCCGCCGACGGGAGCAGCGTGTGGTACTTGACGTCCAGTATGCGGGCGGTATTGTCGCCGCGCTCGATGTGGGTGCCGAGGCGGATGAAATGATAGCCCTCGTCGCGCAGCATCGTCCCGAAGGTCACGCCCCGGAAAAGGTGCGACCGCATCTTGACCCAGCCGAGAAACTCGGACACGCCGCTGGTCTGGATCTTGTCGTAGTTCTGGCCCCGCATCTCCAGCCATGCCGAATTCAGGTCCTCGTACATCTCGGACGTGATCGCGCCGCGCACCGCCCGTGCCGATTCGCGCGCCGCGCGCAGGCAGCAGAAGATCGACGAGGAATTGCGCGCGTCCAGGATCATGTAGCGCAGCACGCTCTCGGCCGACAGCTGCGGAAAACGCTCGTAGAACGCGGTCGCGAGGCCCGACGTGATCAGCGGGACCGCCCAGGGCTCGGCCCAGGCGAGGCCCGGCTCGACGGCGTCGTACGGCAACAGCGACATGCGATAGGTGACATCGAGCAGCCGAGCGGTGTTCTCCGCGCGCTCGATGTGGCGTGCCATCCAGTAAAGCTCGTTGGCGGTACGGCAGAGCATCGCTAGGCAGCCATCACCCAGGTGTCCTTCGTGCCGCCGCCCTGCGAGGAATTGACGACCAGCGAGCCCTCGCGCAGCGCCACCCGCGTCAGCCCGCCCGGCACCAGGCTGATCGCGCGGCCCGACAGCACGTACGGACGCAGGTCGATGTGCCGTGGCGCCAGTCCCGATTCGGTGAACGTCGGACAGGTCGACAGCGACAGCGTCGGCTGGGCGATGTACTTGGCCGGGTTCGCGACGATACGGGCGCGAAACGCGTCGCGCTCCGCGGCGCTCGCCGCAGGCCCGACCAGCATGCCGTAGCCGCCGGCCCCGTGCACTTCCTTGACCACCAGGTCGGCGAGGTGATCGAGGCAGTAGGAAAGATCGTCGTCGCGGTGCAGCTGCCAGGTCGGAACGTTGTTCAATATCGGTTCTTCGGTCAGGTAGAAGCGAATCATGTCGGGCACATACGGGTAGATCGACTTGTCGTCGGCAACGCCGGTTCCGATGGCGTTGGCGAGCGTCAGCTTGCCGGCCCGGTACGCCGCGAAAAGTCCCGGGACCCCGAGCGTCGAATCGGCGCGGAACGCGCGCGGATCGAGATAGTCGTCATCGACGCGCCGGTAGAGCACATGCACGCGCTGCGCGCCGCGCGTCGTGCGCATGTAGACCGCGTCGTTCTGCACGAAAAGGTCCTGCCCCTCGACCAGCTCGACACCCATTTGCTGCGCCAGGAACGCGTGCTCGAAATACGCCGAGTTGTAGGCACCCGGCGTCAGCACCGCGACCTCGGGATGATCCTCGCTGGCCGGGGCCACCGCGTGCAGGGTCTCGAGCAGCAGATCCGGATAGTGCTCTACTGGCTTGATCGCCTGCGTGGCAAACAGTTCCGGGAAGAGTCGCATCATCATCTTGCGATTCTCGAGCATGTAGGACACACCCGACGGAACGCGCAGGTTGTCTTCGAGCACGTAATAATCGCCTTCGCCGGCGCGGACGACGTCGACGCCGGCAACGTGCGCATAGATCCCGCCCGGCACGTCCATGCCTTGCATTTCCGGCCGGTATTGCGAGTTGGACAGCACGCGCTCCGCCGGGATCACCCCGGCTTTGAGGATGCTGTGGCCATGGTAGATGTCGTGCAGGAAAAGGTTGAGCGCCTTGACGCGCTGCTTGAGCCCCTGCTCGAGCGTCTGCCATTCGCCGGCGGGGATGATGCGCGGGACGATGTCGAACGGGATCAGGCGCTCGGTACCCGAGTCCTCGCCGTAGACTGCAAACGTGATGCCCAGACGATGGAAGGCGCCCTCCGCCTCCTTGCGCTTGCGCGCGATCTTGTCGGGCGGCGTGCTTTCCAGCCAGTCCGAAAAAGCCCGGTACTGGGGGCGGATCGCCCCGCCCGTCGCGTGCATTTCGTCATAACAGAGACGGGACACAACGGGGTTATCGGCGGATATCGACTGTTTCTGCAAGACTTGAGCCAGCGGGAATTTTGCTTTTACGCCTATAAGCTTACCTAAATTCGACTCGGGACAGGCGGCATCCAGCCGCTTCCCGGACGGAAATTCGCCCCAAACGGGCTCTGTTTTTGTCCATGACAGGATTGGACAAAACCCATTGCCGGTTTGACCCTGCCTCGGCCCGCGTGCTTAAATACTTGCTCCTGTCTGGGTTCGCGCGGGCGGTTAGCTCAGCGGTAGAGCATTGCCTTCACACGGCAGGGGTCACTGGTTCGATCCCAGTATCGCCCACCATGGAACCAAGGGGTTGCACGCAAGTGTAACCCCTATTTTTTTGCCCGGCTTTTTCGCGACACGCCGCATCGCGGCAATTTTTGCATGGCATGTCGCCAATTCCGGACGCAGGGCACGACGATGATTGAAAATTCCGGCCGCCTGCGCGCGGTCGACGCGCTGGTTTTCGATGCCTACGGCACGCTGTTCGACGTGCAGTCGGTCGCATCGACCGCCGAGGCGCTGTTCCCCGGCCGCGGCGCGGCGCTTGCCCAACTTTGGCGCAGCAAGCAACTCGAGTACAGCTGGCTGCAAAGCCTGATGCAGACCCCGGCGCAACCGCGCGAGGACTTTGCCGCCGTCACCGCGCATGCGCTGAGTTATGCGGCGGAAGCGCTGGGCTTGCCGCTGCCTTCGCACGCCAGGCACCGCATGCTCGACGCCTATCTCGACCTGTCGCCATTTCCCGACGCGGTGCCGACGTTGGCGGCGCTGGCGCCGCGCCCGCGCATGATCCTGTCCAACGGCACGCATGCCATGCTCGCGCCGCTCGTGGCAGCGACGGGCCTCGCGCCTCACCTCGATGGCATCCTGTCGGTCGACGATGCCGGCGTCTACAAGCCGAGCCCGCGCGTCTATCAGCTTGCTGTCGACGCGCTCGACCGGCCGCCGATCCGTATCGGTTTCGTGTCGTCGAACTCGTGGGACGCGATCGGCGCCAAGGCATTCGGCTTCACGGTGTTCTGGATCAACCGCTCGGGCGCGCCGATCGATCGCCACGGGCCGCCGCCGGATGGCGTGATCGGCAGCCTGCGCGAATTGCCTTCGCTGCTCGCCCCCGCGTAGCGCGGACTGCGGTGGCAGTCGCTCGCGCAGCCGCAGCGAGGCGCCGGCCTTACGGCATGTACTGGCCGCCGTTGACTTCGATCACCTGTCCGGTGACATAGCCGCTCATCGCGTCGGACGCCAGATAGATGAAGGTCCCGGCGCATTCCTCGGCCGTGCCCAGCCGATTCATCGGTATCGTCGCCTGCATCGCCTTCAGCTGCTCGGCGGTCGAGTAACGCTCGTGAAACGGCGTGGTGATGACGCCCGGCGACACCGCATTCACCCGGATCTTGTCGCCGACCAGCTCCTTGGCCCATCCCTTGGTCGCGGTCGAAATGAAGCCCTTGGCGCCGGCATAGACGATCGCGCCGCCGCCGCCGCCGTGCCGCGCGGCGATCGAGCTGACATTGATGATATTGCCGCCGCCCTGCTTGCGCATCGCGGGGACGACTTCGTGCATGAACATCGCGACCTGGATGACGTTGAGGTCGAGCACCTGGTGCAGGAAGGCCTCGGTGTAATCTTCGATCTTCGTCCGCTGCACCAGGCCGCCGGCGTTGTTGACCAGAACGTCGATGCGGCCGAAGCCGGCCAGCGCGTCGGCGACGATCCGCTTGACGTTGGCGCTCTTGGTGACGTCACCGCCGACGAGCAGCGCTTCGCCGCCTGCCGCCTTGACCTCGCGCGCGACCTTGTCGGCGGCGTCCTTGCTGGCGTTGTAGTGGACCACCACCTTGCTGCCCTGTTCTGCGAACGCGCGTGCGGCGGCCGCGCCGATTCCTGTGGAAGCGCCGGTGATCAAAACGACTTTGTTCTTCAGATCCGTAGCCATCGTCTCTCCGTCGTGGGTCGAGTCGATTGTACTACGCGCGCGCGGCTCCTCGCCGCGGACTCGCGCCGCCGCTCGCCTTCATCGTGCCTCCCCGGCACGCTGCCACCGCGTCGCGTATCGCCGCGATCGCGGCCGGCCGGGGAAAGCTCTTGCGATGCGCGAGTGCGACGCGCCGCGAAGGGACCGGTCGCGAGAAGGGCACCGGAACGACCAGCCGG
>DATNAR010000157.1:0-4907 GCA_035607385.1 Casimicrobiaceae bacterium | reverse complement strand
CGCTACCGCGAGCTCGCCGCGTCGAGCACGTCGCGCGCGATCGCACGATGATCCGCTACGAGCATCCGTTGAACGAGCGCGTCCGCACGCTGATGCGGCTCGAGGGCCTGTATTCGCGCGCGCTGTTCTTCACCGGCGAGACCACGCCCGAGGCGCACCACGCGGCGCTCCTGGCGCTGTTCGAGATCACCGATGTGGCGGCGCGCGCCGATCTGAAGACGGATATCCTGCAGGAGCTCGAACGGCAGCGGCAGCTGCTGGCGCCTCTGCGCAACAACCCGGCGATCGACCGCGAGATGCTCGACGCGCTGCTCGCCGAAATCGACAACGTCAGCGCCCACCTGCTGGCGCTGACCGGAAAAGTCGGCGCCCATTTGCGCGAGAACGAGTGGCTGATGGCGATCAAGCAGCGCACGGCGATCCCGGGCGGCGTGTGCGAGTTCGACCTCCCCGCCTACCACTACTGGCTGCACCTGGCGCCGCAGCAGCGCCAGCACGACCTGCAGACCTGGATCGCGCCGTTCTTGCCGATCCACGGCGGCCTGACGATCATCCTCCGGCTGCTCCGGGAAAACGGCAAGACCAGCAAACACACCGCGACCCACGGCGTGTTCCAGCTGATGCTGACAACGGCCAAGGTGGCGCAGCTCTTGCGCCTGGCGCTGCCGGCCGACCTGCCGTGCGTGCCGGAGATCAGCGCCAACAAATACGCGCTGAATATCCGCTTTATCGGCATCGCCGGCATGGACCGCGGCACCGTGTACGACGGCGACTTCGATTTCGAGCTGACATTCTGCAATCTTTGAAGGTTGCATTATTGGCGGACGACCGCTATTGTCCGCGGTGAGTGCCTGCCATGCCCGACAGCGGACGCCAGATCCCGGGCACTATCACGAGGAGGAACGCAACATGAATACGCTTACCTATTGCCGCAGGGCAATGCTGTGCGCGTTGACCGTAGCGGCAGCAGTGGGGTGGATCAGCGCCGCATCCGCTCAGAACCGCACGTTCAGCTTCGCCTACGACCAGCCGACGACCACCGCCTACGGCATCGCCGCCAACATCTTCGATGCCAAGCTCAAAGAGCTTTCCGGCGGCACGATGAGCATCAACCAGTTCCCCGGCGCGCAGCTCGGCCAGGAGCCGCAGATGCTGCAGAAGATGCGCGCCGGCGACATCGACTTCGTCATCACCTCGACGGCCAATGCCTCGAGCGTGGCGCCGCAGGCCGGCGTGTTCTCGCTGCACTACATTTTCCGCGACCAGCAGCATCTGCAGCACGTACTGGCCGATCCCGCGGTTTCGAACGAGTTCCGCGCGATGATCAAGGACTCGGTGCAGGGCGCCCACGTGCTGGGACTGCTGACGATGGGCCTGCGCAACATGTACAGCAAGAAGGAAGTGAGGAACATCAACGACATCAAGGGCGAGAAGGTGCGCGTGCAGGCGACCAAGACCGAGGACACGCTGTTCCCGGCCTACGGCGCGCAGACGGTGCACATGCCGTTCGGCGAGGTGTACACGTCGCTGCAAACCGGTGTCGTGAACATTGCCGAGAACGGCGTCAATGTGTACCTGGCCAACAAGCACTACGAGGTCGCGCCGATCCTGTCGATGACCGAGCACGAAGCGAACAACAACTGCATCTGGGTCAGCGACAAGACCTGGAACAGCCTGACGCCGCAGCAGCAGGGGTGGGTCCAGGCAGCCGCCGACGAAGTGGCGAAGCGCGAGCCGGCGATGGCGATGAAGCTCGAAAAGGACTCCGAAGACAAGCTCAAGACGATGGGCGTCAAGGTCGTCGAGAACGTCGACAAGTCCGGATTCATCAAAGCCGCCCAGCCCGTGCAGGACGAGATCGCCAAGGAGCTCGGCCCGCACGCGGTGAAGCTGCTGCAGCTCGTGCGCGACGTAAAGTAGCTCGCCTCGCGTTCCGGATCCGCGGCGCCGCGCGCGCCGCGACTCCGGCCTGTTGCCTGGCCAACGCATAGCGGAGCGACGAGATGGCCGACTACCGGGCCCTTATTCTGCAGCGGCATCGCCGCCTGAAGTGGAAGGCACTCGATCCGCTCGAGGCCTTCCTGATGGTCATGTGCGGCGTCAGCATCTTCATGTTCACGCTGACGGTGCTGCTCGACGTGGTGACGCGCACGATAGGCGCGCCATGGCTGTGGCTGCAGCAGGTGACGACGGCGTTCTTCGCCTGGGGCGTGTTCATCGGCATGGCCGCGGCGACGCGCCGCAACGACCATTTCTATCTCACCGAGATCACCAAGCGCATGACCGGCGCACCGCGGCAGACGATCGAGATCGTCAACCGCATCGTCGTGCTGATCGTCTCGGTGGTGATCGTCTGGTGCGGAACGCAAAACGCAATGCTCGACCTCGGCAGCTTCCGCATGCCGTCGCTGATTCCGCTGACCGTCTATACGGCAATCGTGCCGATCGCCGGGGCGCTGGTCGCGCTGTTCTCCATCGAGCAGCTCATCAACGGCTGGAAGCACGGCTTCGAAGGCCCCGAGGACCGGGACGACACGCGAGAGGCGATCATATGAGTCCCGGCGGCGTCCTGCTGCTGATGACCCTGTTGTTCCTGCTGTTCGGCTACATGGGCGTGCCGGTGGTGTTCGCGCTGATCGCCGGCGTGCTGACGGCCACTGCGTTCACCCAGATCAGCATGCAGTCGATGATCGGCCAGCTCTTCCACGGCATCGACTCCGAGACGCTGCTGGCGGTGCCGTTCTTCCTGCTGGTCGGCGAGCTGATGGCGGCGTCCGACGTCGCAACGCGGATGATCCGTCTGTCGCAGACGCTGGTCGGACACCTGCGCGGCGGGCTCGCGCAAGTCGTGACGGTGTTCAGCATGTTCTTCGCCGGGATCTCGGGCTCGTCGGTGGCCGACGTCGCGGTCTTGAGCCGCACGATCGCGCACGACATGGCGAAGGAAGGCTATGACCGCGCCTTCACCGCGGCGCTGATCGCGTCGGCATCGACGATGGCCAACCTGATACCGCCCAGCATCATGGCGGTCGTCTACGGGGCCACCGGCGACGTCTCGATCGGCGGGCTGTTCCTGGCCGGCGTCGTTCCCGGCGTGCTGATCGGCATCGGCCTGATGATCTACAGCTACTTCTTCGGACCGGTGGGCGTGATGAAAAAGCGCTCGTCGCTGACCGAGGTCGTCGTCGCCGCGCGCGGCTCGGCGCTGCCGCTGGTGATCCCGGTGATCATCATGGGAGGCATACTCACCGGCTGGTTCACGCCGACCGAGGCGGGGATGGTGGCCGCGGTCTACATCCTCGTCGTCTTGATACCGGTCCTCAATCGCACCCATATCCGCGAGCTGCCGCGCGACTTCATGTACGCGGGACTGCTCTATTCGCTGCCGCTTGGGGCGGTCGCGGGCGCCTCCGCATTCGGCTGGATGGTCGCGTACCTGCGCGGTCCCGACATCGTCGCCGGGTATATCACGGGCTTCGCCGGCAACGACGGGCAGCTGATCATGCTGCTGCTGGTCGCGGTGTTCGTCATCGTCGGCGATTTCATCGATGCCGTCCCGGCAATCATCATTTTCATGCCGATCATCCGCAAGCTCGCCGAGGTCGGCAACATCAACACGTTGCACATGGGAGTCGTGATTATCACGACGCTGGTGTTCGGCCTGATCACGCCGCCGTACGGACTGTCGCTGCTGGTCGCGTCGAAGTACGTCGGCGTCGGGTTCGGCAAGGCGGTCGTGCGCTCGCTGCCGCTGTACATCGTGTTTTTCCTGACGATCGCATTTACCGTCTATTTCCCCAAAGTGGTATTGTGGCTGCCGAAGCAGCTTTTGCCGGAGTCGGTCGGCTGCTTCAGGGCGCCAGGCGGCACCAACTACATCTGCCCGCCGTAAGTCAGTGCAATCCGGGAACTGGCGATGAACTCGACCATCGAGATATCCGACAAGCTCGCGCTGCGGCCCCTGACGCCGAAGCTCGGTGCGGCGCTCACCGACGTGAAGCTCGCCGACGACATGAGCGACGAGCTCTTCCACGCGATCTACCAGGCGTTTCTGCGCTACCAGGTGCTGCTCTTTCCGCCCCAGGACGTGCCGCCGGCGCGGCAGGTGGCGTTCGCGCGCCGCTTCGGCGAAGTGCAGATCCACATCATGAACCAGTACCACGCCGACGGTTTTCCCGAGCTCTACCGGCTGTCGAACCTCGACGAAAACGGCAAGCCGAGCGGCAAGCATCCCGACAAGGGGACGCTCGCCTGGCATACCGACGGCTCGTGGCAGCGCGTCACCGGGCAGGCGACGATTATCTACGGCGAGGTGATGCCCGAGGTCGGCGGCGAGACGCATTTCGCCGATATGTACGGCGCCTACGAGCGTCTGAGTCCGGCGTGGAAAGCGCGGATCGCCAACATGCGCGCCGTGCACAACCTCGACTTCTCGCGCACGCGCCGCCACGGCGAAGATCCGATGACCGACGAGCAGCGGCGCGAGAAGCCGCCGGTCGACCAGCCGGTCGTGCGCACGCATCCCGAGACCGGCCGCAAGTGCCTGTACCTCGGCGACCACGCCGAATACATCGTCGGCATGCCGTACGACGAGGGCCGCGCGCTGATCGAGGAGCTGAACAGGCTGGCGATCCATCCGGATCTCACCTACGAGCATCACTGGACCGCGCGCGAGCTGCTGCTCTGGGACAACCGCTGCGTCATGCATCGCGCGACCGCCTACGATCCGGCGACGCAAGGGCGGGTGATCAGGCGTTGCACGGTGCTGGGGGAAGTGCCGCACTGACGTCGGAGCGCGGCGGTTTGCGTTCGGCATCATCACGGCAGCGCCATCGCGCAAACCGGGCCCGGCGTGAACGAAAGCGCATCGTTCCTGGACTAAGGTTCTTTGGGCGAAGGAACGACCT
>DATNAR010000136.1:0-2008 GCA_035607385.1 Casimicrobiaceae bacterium | reverse complement strand
CGGAGCTGATCGCCGCCGCCGACGCCGATTATCTGTCGATCGCCGCTCGCCTTGCCGGCGACGAGGGCTGGCGCCGCGAGCTGTCGGCGCGAATCGGTGCGGCGCAATCGCGTCTGTTCGACGTGTCCGACGCGATCGATCGGCTGCAACAACTGCTTCAGGCCGACGACATTCGAGACTGCTGAGCGACAAAGTCGTCCCAGATCGTCTGCAGGCCGTCTTCGAAGTCGCGCGTATAACGCGCCATATCGAACAGCGGATGCGTGGCGCGGTTGGCCGCCAGGCATCCGCGAAATCCGGACAGCATGCGCGGCTCGCGGGCCAGCTGGAGCGCGAGCTCCTCATAGGCGGCGAAGTCGCCGGTCACGAGCTCCGGCAGGCCGATCGCATGGAGCTGGCTGCCGGCGAGCCGCGTCACCAGCGTTTCGCCCGCACGGGTAAGAAGAGGAAGCCCCGCCAACAGCGCATCGTTGGTCGTCGTGTGCGCGCCGTATGGAAACGTGTCGACGAAAAGATCGGCCGCCGCGTGCCGGGCCAGATGCTGCTGCTGCGGCACTTTGGGCGCGAAGATCAGCCGCGACGGGTCGACGCCGGCCCCCGCCGCTTCCCGCCGCAAGTTGGCGGTCGCTTCGGCCTCGCTCGCGAGCAGCCACAACACGCTTGCTGGCACCGCGTGCAACAAGCGCATCCAGATCGCGAACACCGCCGGCAGTATCTTGGCCGATTTGTTGAAGCAGCAAAACACGAAGCCCCGTTCGGGCAAGCCGCATTCGGCGCGCGATGGCGGTGTCCCGCGCGGCGCACGGGTGGTATCGCTCGGATACGACGCGTGCGGCATATGCCAGAGGCGCTCGGCATAGAACGGCTGCATCGCTTCGGGGGCGCCGAAGCGGTCGACCAGGATGTAGTCGTACCAGTCGGCGCCCAGCGTGCCGGGAAAGCCGATCGAATTGATCTGGACCGGCGCCGGGCGCAATGCCATCAAACGGCTGTCGCCGCCGGCCGTATAGCCATTCAGGTCGAACAGGATCGCAATGCCGTCGGCGCGGATGCGGCGCAGGATTTGTTCGTTCGACTGCGCGCCGACATCGGCGAAATGCTCGAAGGCGCGCGCGGCGCGCCGCCCGATCGGCCCGTTGTCGGCCGCGCGCAAGCCATAGCCGAACGTCTCGATGCGCGCGCGATCGATCCGCTCCCAGTGCTCGAGCTGCAGGTGCATCATCGGATGCTCGCGCAGGTCCGACGAGATGAAGCCCACCCGCAGCCGCGCGCCTGCCGGCATCGTCGGTCGGGGACGTGCTGCCGGCGTCGGCGGCGCCTTGGTCGCGGCCCAGCGTTGCGCGGCGCGCAGCTGTTCTCGCGCGTCGCATGGCATCGACAGCAACGGAAACGGATTGACGGTGTAACGACCATCGCCGTGCGGCGGCGCTGCCAGTGCGGCGCGGACTTGCGCGAACAAGGCATCGAGCCCCGCCCAGATGCAGCGTTGCTGGCGCGCGTGCGCGAGCATCGACAGCGCATACGGATTGCCCGGATCGAGCTCGAGCATCCGCGCTAACGTGGGCTCGGCCTCGGCGTAGTGGGCGAGCCCCATCTGGTGGGTGGCCAGGTTGCCGTGGATCTGCAGGTCGTCGGGCGCCTGCTGCGCCGCCGCCAGAAAGCTCGCTTCGGCGCCGGCCATGTCGTGGACGCGGTCCTGCGCGATGCCGCGCTTGACCCAGATCCATGCCGGCGCGTCGCGCCGTATGGCAAAGGCGCGTTGATAGCTTTCGGCGGCGGCGGCGAAGTCTTCGCGGCCGAACTGGATGTTGGCCAGATTGGCCAGCGCATCGGGATGGCTGGGGGTGGCGGCGAGGACCTCGCAATAGCAGGCCTCGGCTTCACCGCTATGGCCCTGCGCTTCGAGCGCCAGGCCCAGGTTGTTGAGCACGCCGGCATGACCGGGAGCGCGAGAGAGAGCGCGCCGGTAGTAGCCGACGGCAAGCGCATGCTGGCCGCGCTCGCGTTC
>DATNAR010000132.1:0-4530 GCA_035607385.1 Casimicrobiaceae bacterium | reverse complement strand
AAAGGTGCGGCTCGACCGCAATGTGGTCGCCGTCGGGGCGGATCGCGGCCGTCGAGCAAATGTCGATGCACAGATTGCAACCGGGCTGCTGCGAGCGGCTGTGCGCGCAGATCGATGCCTTATAAGTGAAATACTTGGGCTTTTCGAAGTCGCCGACCGCACCCAGCACGTCGACGATCACCATCGCCTGCGCGGCCGCGTCGGCGCCCGGATGCCAGTAGCCCTGCGGCGGCTGGTGCATCGCGAACGCCGGCTCGCGCTGCAGGTCGAGCACGAGATCGAACGACTCCTCGCGCGCCGTTTGCGTCGCAGTACGCTCGAAGTCGATCGCGCCGATGGCGCCGCAGGCGATCACGCATTGGCGGTGGTCCCGGCAGCGGTCGAGATCGATCTGGTAGCTGGCGTCGATCGCCTGTTCGGGGCAGGCGCGGAGGCAGGCATTGCAGCGCGTGCACAGATCCAGGTCGATCGGATTCTCCTGCACCCACTGCGCCTTGAACTCGCCCAGCCATCCCGCAAGCCCGGTCAGCTTGCCCGAGCAGATCGGATACGCGCGCTCCGGCGGCAGCTCGTTGCCGATCGCCCTGCCCGTAATCAGCACGGTGACGTCGAGCCGGTCCTGCAGCGCCTCGGCCCAATACAGGGCCGAGTCCGCCGGCCCGACGATCAGCAGCCGTCCTTCCGATTTGAACGCGACGCGCGGCACCGGCTGCGGCTCGGGCAGCGACGCCATCGCCAGCAAAGCCGCGATCTTGGGTGTGGCGGCGCGCGCCTCGGCCGACCATCCGCCCGTCTCGCGGATATTGACGAAGCGAATCGTCTGCGCCTTGCCCGACGCCTCGGCGACCTCGCCGAACAGCCGCGCTTCCTGCGTGCACGCGACCAGCAAATCGCCTTCGGCGCGGTCGGCGAAGCGCGCCAGCTCCTTCTGGCAGAGCTCGGTGTGCACCGGCAGCGGACCGGCCAGATCGAGCGCGCGCGCAAGCGCGGCCGCGTCGAGCGGCATCGTGCCGTTGCAGCTGCAGACGTGCAGCGTCTTGTCGTCGGCGCTCATGCTTTGGTGCCGCCTTGCGGTTGCGCCTGCCGGACCGTATCCGGCTCGGCCGAGGCGTCGATTGCGCCGGGCAGGGAGTCGGGTTTCGCATCGACCGTGCCGTCGGAGATCGCGCTCGCCGCTGTGCCGGGCGCCTCCTCCGGCGCAGCCTGCGCGACCGGCTCGACCACGTCGACGACATGCCCTTCGGCGTTAACTTCGGTCTTCGGCGGATTGAAAATGTGCTTCGTATGCAGCAGCTGCTTCATCATCTCGGGCGGAATCGGATCGGGCTTCGAGTAGTCGTCGATATAGACGTCGAGCCCGTCCATGACGTTGAAGCGCGGATCGCGGAAGAGTTGCTTCAGCGCGGCGCGCCGGGTCGATTCGGGAATCCCCGGCTTGAAAAACGGCGCGAATTCCGACTCGATGCTGAGCGATTCGATCGGCGGCAGCGCCGCGCTCGCCTCCGGCGCGGAAGGCGGGCCCGGCTGCGGCGCTTGCTGTCCCGGCGCCACCGGCGCGGGCGCGACCTCGCGAGCGGGCGCCGATTGCGCGCGCGCCGCTTCGAGCTTGCGGCGCGACCAGCGCGAAAGCGACAGCCGATCCGGCGGCGGCGCGGAGTCGGGCTTGTCGATCATTTCGCGGCCTCGCCTGACGCGTCGGAGGTGTTGCGCTCGCGCCCTTCCTTGAGCTGGTCCTCGCGCTCGTAAAGCTCGTTGCGGCGAACCTTGCGCTTCGGCTCCGGCTTGTAATTCGCCGCGACGAAAGGCTGCATCCAGGCGAGCACGTCCGGCGATAGCGGCACCGCGTCGACCATCTCGCCGCCGTCCATCAGCCGCGCTGCTTCGTTGAAGCTGACGGTGACGAGCTCGGGCCTCGCCGCCAGTCCATCGGCGGCGATAGTGTCGGCGTCGAGCATGCGCCACATGACGAAGATCTTGGGCTCCGGTGCGGTGATGTTCAAAAAATAGCCTTCGCTTTCGGAGGCGTGCAATTCGATGCCGAATCCGGTAAAGCGCCAGCGCGTTCCGGTCGCGTCGTCGGACAGCCTGACCGCGACCCGAAGCGGACTGTCATCGCGCTCGACGGCGCCGATCTGCCATTTTTCGCTCGCCCAGCGGTTGGCGAGCGGTATTCTCTCGACGACGACGGCAACGGGAAACCGCAACGCTGGCATGGCCTTTTTCCGTATCGCGGCACGATTTGCGCGACCTGCAATCATACGCCTATCGTGCACCGGTCCGGCCCGTCTGCTACCATCGTCGATCGCACCGCGCCTCACGACGAATTTTCGCGAATACTTGTTTCAATGACCAGAATCATTCCTCTGACCGATGCCCGCGCGCGCGGCGATACGCTTGCCGCGGCGCGCAGCGCACCCGCCGTCGCGCCGACCGGCATGCTGGCCGACACGCGTGGCCGCAGCTTGCGCGACTTGCGCATCTCGGTGACCGACCGCTGCAATTTCCGCTGCGTCTACTGCATGCCGAAGGACGTCTATGGCCACGATTACCCGTTCCTGCCGCATGCCGAGCTGCTGACGTTCGAGGAGATCGCGCGGCTGGCCCGCGTCTTCAAGGCGCACGGCGTCGAGAAGATCCGCTTGACCGGCGGCGAGCCGCTGCTGCGCAAGCATCTCGAGCGGCTGGTGGCGATGCTCGCCGACATCGGCGGCCTCGACCTCACGCTGACGACCAACGGGTCGGCGCTGGCCAGCAAGGCGCGCGAGCTTCGCGCCGCCGGATTGACCCGCGTCACGGTGAGCTTAGACGCGCTGGACGACGATGTGTTCCGCGCGATGAACGACGTCGATTTTCCGGTCACGCGGGTGCTCGAGGGCATCGATGCCGCGGCCGACGCCGGCCTCGCGCCGATCAAGGTCAACATGGTCGTCAAGCGCGGCACGAACGAGCAGGAGATACTGCCGATGGCGCGGCACTTCCGCGGCAGCGGCCACATCCTACGCTTCATCGAATACATGGACGTCGGGCATACCAACGGCTGGCGGATGGACGACGTCGTCCCGTCGGCCGAGGTGATCGACATCATCGGCCGCGAGCTGCCGCTCGAGCCGATCGACCCCAATTACGCCGGCGAAGTCGCGGCGCGCTGGCGCTACCGCGACGGCAGCGGCGAGATCGGCGTCATCTCCTCGGTGACCCAGGCGTTTTGCCGCGACTGCACGCGGGCGCGCCTCGCCACCGACGGCAAGCTCTACACGTGCCTGTTCGCCACCGAAGGGGTCGACCTCCGCGCGTTGGTGCGCGGTGGCGCGACCGACGACGAGATCGGCAACCATCTTGCCGCCGTCTGGTCGCGGCGCGCCGATCGCTATTCGGAAATCCGCTCGGAAAACACCCGCTCCCTGCCGAAGATCGAGATGAGCTACATCGGCGGCTGAGCAAGCCGAAGCAACCGAAGCGACGGTTTGGCGGAACGGCAACACCATGCATATCAAAGCGCTGATCGAATTCCTGCAAGGGCTCGAGCAGAACAACAACCGCCCCTGGTTCGCGTGGAACAAACCGGCGTACGACGTGCTGCGCGAGGAATTCCAGGCGCTGGTCGGCGACGTCGCGGGAAGGGTGGCCAAATTCGATCGCGAGCTCGGGCCGGTCGATCCGAAAAAGGCGATGTTCCGCATCTACCGCGACACGCGATTCTCCAAGGATCGCACGCCGTACAAGACGCATTTCAGCGCCGCG
This sequence comes from Casimicrobiaceae bacterium, assembly GCA_035607385.1. Lineage (GTDB taxonomy): Bacteria > Pseudomonadota > Gammaproteobacteria > Burkholderiales > Casimicrobiaceae > PALSA-1003. The sequence goes on along the minus strand of DATNAR010000132.1, from coordinate 789 downwards.
CTGAACGACCGCGCCAAGCGCGGTCTGGCCCCGGGCTACTACTTTCATATCGATCACCAGGGGATCCTGCTGGCCGGCGGCGGCATCTACCGCCCCCAGCCCGCGATGCTCGTCAATATCCGCCGGCACATCGCCGCCAGGCCGGCGAGCCTGACGCGCATGCTGCGCGAGCCGCGCTTCGCCCGGACCTACGGCGGACTGTCAGACGAGGACGCGCTCAAGCGCCCGCCCAAGGGGTACGCGGCCGACATGCGCCACATCGAGGCGATCAAATTGAGGCACTATTTCGGCATGATCGAAGTCGACCTCAAGAAACGCCCGCCCAAGGACCTCGCCGCCGACTTGAGCGGCTACTTTCGCGACCTCCTGCCGCTGATGACCTGGCTGCGCAGCGCGGTCAAACCGGAGCAGCGGTGAACGCGCCGAACGAGCATTACCGGCCGCTGCTGTCCGACGCGGCTCGCCCGTCGACGTTCAACGTCAAGTCGGTCGACGAAAACGGCGAGACGAGAGACACGCCGATCGCCGGCGAGCATCCGCTGACCCTCTACGTCGACAAGCGCGAGATCCTGACCTTGATGACGCTGGGCGCGGCGCCCGAAGCGCTGGCGATCGGGTACCTGCGCAACCAGCGGCTGCTCGATCGCGTCGAGGACATCGTTTCGGTGCAGGTCGACTGGGACGTCAACGCGGTCGTCATCAACACGCGCAGCGGCCTGAAGGATCTCGAGGCCAAGCTCGGCAAGCGGACGACGACCAGCGGCTGCGGCCAGGGAACGGTCTTCGGCG
>DATNAR010000120.1:0-5116 GCA_035607385.1 Casimicrobiaceae bacterium | reverse complement strand
CGAGCGAGCTCGAGCACGCCCGGAAGCAGCGGCACGCGGTCGAAGCGAAGCCGCGCGCCCACACCCGAGCCGCGGCAGATCTCCAGAAGGTGACCGAGGAGGCCGAAGCCGGTGACGTCGGTCAGCGCGTGCACGCCATCGAGTCCGCCGAGCGCGATGCCGGGGGTGTTCAGTTGCGTGGCCTGGGCGAGCATGGCCGCGTATTGCGCTTCGCCGAGCTGGCGCTTTTTCAGCGCCGCGCCGCAAATGCCGATGCCCAGCGGCTTGCCGAGGACCAGCACGTCTCCGGGCCTAGCCCCGACGTTGCGCTTGATCTTGGCGGGGTCGACGGTCCCGATCGCCACCAGGCCGTAGATCGGCTCGACCGAGTCGATCGTATGTCCGCCGACCAAGGGGACGCCGGCCCTGGCGCAGGTCGCCTCGCCACCGGCCAGGATGGCGCGGATCGTCGCCAGCGGCAGCCGTTCGAGCGGCATCGCCACCAGGGCAAGCGCAAACAGCGGCGTTGCCCCCATCGCATAGATGTCTGACAGCGCGTTGGTCGCGGCAATCGCGCCGAAGGCGAACGGATCGTCGACGATGGGCATGAAAAAATCGGTCGTGGCGACTATCGCCTGGCGGTCGTTGAGCCGGTAGACGGCGGCATCGTCCGACGTTTCGATACCGACCAGAAGGTCGTTGGGCAACAGGCCGGGTGACGATTTGGCGAGCAGCTCCCGCAGCACGCCGGGGGCGATCTTGCAGCCGCAACCTCCGCCGTGACTGAACTCGGTCAGGCGGATCGGCGGGAGGGCGGCGGTGTCCATGCGTTCGTATGTCTTTGACAATCCGGGCATACATCTCTCTCGCGCCATTCTAATCGAACGCGGGGCCCGCGCCGCTCCGAACGCGAGCGGCGCCGCCCGAGGCGGATGCGCCAAGAACTATCGGCAGCAGCGGCAGTCGAAGCGGGCCGCGAACGGCATTCGTCGGCCGGAAGCTCGGTCTCGTCGGGCCGATCGCCGCGCCCCTTCGCTGGCGGCGAGCATTCCGTTATCCTACGGCGGGCTGATCGACGACGGTCGGGCGTTGCGGCGGCGAACGCGAGCCGGCGTGGTTTCAGCTGAGAGGAGCCTTTTGACAGTGCAGAACCGGGACATCGACTAGTGCGCAAAGAGGTGCCGATGTCTGTCGGGCGCTGGGCTCGCCTGATTGCGACGATAGCGATGGTAAGCGCCGTCGTGACGATGGTTCACGGCAGCGAAGCGCCCAAGTTCGGCTTCGACGCACTGGGATCGCGCAAGGCCAGTCCGGTCGTCGACCCGTTCCTGATCGACCTGCAGGAGCGGACGTTCCGGTTTTTCTGGGACACCGCCAATCCCAAGAACGGCCTGGTGCCCGACCGCTATCCAACGCCGTCCTTTTCCAGCGTCGCCGCGGTCGGCTTTGCGCTCACCGCTTACCCGGTCGGCGTCGAGCGCGGCTATGTGACGCGCAAGGCGGCGCGGCAGCGGGTGCTCGCGACGCTGCGGTTTTTCAACAATGCTCCGCAGAGCCCGCACACGCGCGGCGTCGCCGGCTACAAGGGCTTCTTCTACCATTTCCTGGACATGAAGACCGGGGAGCGCTTCGCCGACAGCGAGCTGTCCACGGTCGACACCGCGATCCTCTTGGCGGGCGCCTTGTTCTGCCAGTCGTACTTCGACGGCTCCGAGCCCGAAGAAGTCGAGATCCGCTCGCTGGTCGACAAGATCTACCGTCGCGTCGACTGGACGTGGGCCCAGCCGAGGGCGCCGGCGATCAGCCTCGGCTGGTCGCCCGAGGACGGCTTCCTCGACTACGATTGGCGCGGCTACAACGAGGCGATGCTCGTCTATCTGCTCGCGCTCGGCTCGCCGACGCACCCGGTCGGCCCCGAGGCCTGGGCGGCATGGACCAGCACCTACGACCAATCCTGGGGCAAGCAATTCGGCCAGGAATACCTGGGCTTCGCGCCGCTGTTCGGGCATCAATACACGCACGTCTGGCTGGATTTCCGCGATGTCCAGGATGCCTATATGCGTCGCCGCGGGCTCGACTATTTCCAGAACACGCGCCGCGCGATCTACGCGCAGCAGGCCTACGCGGTCGCCAATCCGCGGCAATGCAAGGACTACGGTGCGATGATCTGGGGGCTGACGGCGAGCGACGGCCCGGCGGACATGGAGCTCGAAGTCGCCGGCGTGATGCGGCTCTTTCGCAGTTATGCCGCCCGCGGCATAGGCACCACGGGGGCGGGCACTCACGATGACTGCACGCTGGCGCCCACGGCGGCGGTGGCCTCGCTGCCGTTCGCGCCGGAACTTGCGATCCCGGCCGTACTCGAAATGAACAAGCGCTTCGGCAACTACATCTATGCCAAGTACGGATTTCTCGACGCATTCAACTTAAGCTTCAACTTCGACGGACCGCTGCAGCACGGCCGATGCATTCCCGGATTCGGGTGGGTCGATGGCGACTACCTGGGCATCGACCAGGGCGCGATCTTCACGATGATCGAGAATTACCGCAGCGACATGATCTGGCGGGTGATGCACACCAATGCTTACGTCCGGACCGGCTTGCAGCGCGCCGGCTTCTCCGGCGGCTGGCTCACCGCAGCGCGATGAAATCCCAGGGCCCGCCCGCGCGATGGCGCGGGATGGTGCTCCTGCTCGCCTTCGCCGCCGCGTCGCTGCTGGCGTCCTGCCGCTCGTCCCCGACCGGCGACACCGTCTTGAAATTCTGGGCGATGGGCCGCGAGGGCGAAGTCGTCGTCCAACTGCTTCCCGAGTTCGAGCGCACGCATCCCGGTATCCGCGTCGAGGTCCAGCAGCTGCCGTGGACGGCGGCGCATGAAAAGCTCCTGACCGCTTTTGCCGGCGACGCGACCCCGGACATCTGCCAGCTCGGCAATACCTGGGTCCCGGAATTCGTGGCGCTCGGCGCGATCGCGCCGCTCGACCGGTACGTCGCCGCTTCGCCGGTTGTCGATGCTGCCGACTATTTCAGCGGCATCTGGCAGACCAACATTGTCGGCGGCGCGCTGTATGGCGTGCCGTGGTACGTCGATACGCGGCTGTTGTTCTACCGGCGCGATCTGCTCGCTCAGGCCGGCTATGCGTCGCCGCCGGCGTCCTGGCCGGAATGGACGCAGATGATGGCCGCCATCAAGCAGCGTGCCGGCCCCGATCGTTACGCGATCCTGCTGCCGCTGAACGAAGCCGAGCCGCTGCTGGCGCTGGCGCTGCAGCAGGACGAGCCGCTGTTGCGCGGCGACGGCCGCTGGGGCAATTTCGACAGCGCCGGATTCCATCGCGCGCTGCAATTCTATGTCGATGCGTTTCGCGCCGGCTTCGCGCCGGCGAAGACCGGCGTCGATGTCTCGAACGTGTGGAACGAGTTCGGGCGCGGCTATTTCGCGTTCTACATTTCGGGTCCGTGGAATATCGCCGAGTTCAAGCGCCGCCTGCCGGCGAGCGTGCAAGCCGAATGGGCGACCGCGCCGCTGCCCGGCCCGAGCGGCCCCGGCGCGTCGATCGCCGGCGGGTCCAGCCTGGTCGTGTTCCGCGCCTCCAAGTCGAAGGCCGCCGCCTGGCAGCTGATCGAATACCTCGAGCGGCCCGACGTTCAACGCCGCTTCCATGAGCTTACCGGCGATCTGCCGCCGCGCCGCGAGGCATGGCGCGGCGCGCCGCTCGCCGACGACGTCTATGCGCGCGCGTTTCGCGACCAGCTCGAGCGCGTCAAACCCACGCCCAAGGTCGCCGAGTGGGAGCGCATCGCCGACCAGATGAGGCTGGTGGCCGAGCGCGCGGTGTCCGGTGGACTGTCGGTCGATCAGGCGGCGAAGGAGCTCGACGCGCGCGCCAACGACATTCTGGAAAAGCGGCGCTGGATGCTCGCGCGCGGGGAGCCGCATTGAGATTCGACCGCGCCGCCTGGTGGTTCGTGGCACCCGCGCTGCTGGTCATCGCCGTGTTCTTTTTCCTGCCGGTCGTGGCGGCGTTCCTGATCAGCCTGACCGATTTCGACATCTACGCGCTCGCGGATCTGGCCAACCTTCGCTTCGTCGGCGTGGGCAATTACCTGAAGCTTTTGCAGACGCCGCTGTTCTGGCAGGCGCTGGGCAACACGCTGTACTTCGTGGGCGCCGGCGTGCCCTTGTCGATCGCCGCGTCGCTCGGCGCCGCCTTGCTGCTGCATTCGCGCCTGACGCGATTCAAGCCGTTTTTTCGCACCGCGCTGTTCGCGCCGGTGGTGACGACGCTGGTCGCCGTCGCCGTCATCTGGCGCTATCTGTTCAACACCCGCTACGGCCTGCTCAACTATGCGCTCGGCGGGCTGGGCATCGACCCGATCGACTGGCTCGGCGATCCGCACTGGGCGATGCCGGCGATCATTCTTTTCGCCGTCTGGAAGAACTTCGGCTACAACATGATCATCTTTCTCGCCGGGCTGCAGAGCATCCCGGACGAGCTCTACGAGGCGGCACGCATCGATGGCGCGTCGATCTGGCGCCAGTTCGCATCCGTCACGCTGCCGATGCTCTCGCCGGTTGTCATGCTGGTCGGCATCCTGACGATAGCCGGCTACTTTCAGCTGTTCGCCGAGCCGTATGTAATGACCCAGGGCGGGCCGCTGCAAAGCACGGTCAGCGTGCTGTATTTCATGTACGAGGAAGGATTCAAGTGGTGGAACCTCGGTTCCGCCTCGGCGGTCGCGTTCGTCCTGTTCCTGCTGATCTTTGCCGTTACCGCGCTGCAGCTTCGCGGGAAAAGATGGATCGGCGGATGAGGCGCCGCGTCCAGGCGCCGCTGGTGAACGGCCTGCTGCTGGCCGCGGCGGCGCTCACGCTGTTCCCGCTGCTGTGGATGGTCTCGGTGTCGCTGATGTCCCCGGGCGAAGCCAGCAGCTACCCGCCGCCGCTGGTTCCCGAACGTGCGACGCTGGGCAATTACCGCGAGCTTTTCGGACGCGCCGGCGTCGGACGGTATCTGGTCAACAGCGTATTTCTCGCTGTGGCAGTGACCGCGGTGTCGCTGGTGTTCAACGTGGCCGCGGGCTATGCGTTCGCCAAGCTTCGCTTTGCCGGACGCGACCGCATCTTCAAGCTCCT
>DATNAR010000115.1:0-2877 GCA_035607385.1 Casimicrobiaceae bacterium | reverse complement strand
ACTTCGAGCGCGCCCTGCACGGTGCCGTCTTCGCCGAAGCGGCCGTGCAGCGCGATAAAGACGCGTGCGTATCGGTCGCGCTCGAGCTCGAAGATCGAGCGTTCTGCCGGATCGAACGCATGCGCGTCGATACCGCGGCCCTTGAGCGCCGCGAGAACCGCGTTGCCGGACAAGAGCGAGATCTCGCGCTCGGACGACGGGCCGCCCATAAGCACAGCGACTTTTCCGAACTCGCTCATCGGGCCTCCCCGATGATGCGGACTTCCGGTTCCAGATCGATACCGGTCTGGTCGCGGACGACGGCGCGGACGTGACCGATCAGCGCCTCGACGTCGGCCGCGGTCGCGACGCCTTCGGCATTGACGATGAAATTGGCGTGCTTCTCCGAGACGCGCGCGCCGCCGATCGCATAGCCTTTGAGCCCGCAGCTTTCGATCAGGCGCGCGGCATGATCGCCTTCCGGATTGCGGAACACCGATCCCGCGTTCGGCAAGCCGAGCGGCTGCGTTGCAATCCGTTGCGTCAGCAGCGCCTTGATGCGTCCGCGCGCGTACGCGCCGTTGCCCGGCGGAAAATCGAACCACGCCGCGGTGAATGCGATATCGTCGGCGCCGCGCCGGCCGACGACGCTGCGGTAGCCGATGACGTAGGCCTCCGGCGGGCGCCGCTCGAACGCACCTTGCCGGGTCAGGACCTCGACCTCGACGACATCGCGCCAGGTCTCGCCGCCGTAGCAGCCGGCGTTCATCGCCAGCGCGCCCCCGATCGTACCGGGGATGCCGGAAAGGAATTCCGCATCCGCCCGGTCGTGCATTGCGGCAAAGCGCGAGACCTTCGGGCTCGCGACGCCGGCCTCGGCGCGGATGCAGCTGCCGTCGAAGCCGAGCTCGTTCAGTGCCGCGTGCAGCAACACGACGGTGCCGCGCACGCCGCCGTCGCGCACCAGGAGGTTGCTGCCGAGCCCGATGACGGTTACCGGCTCCTCGGCAGGAAGCTGGCGCACGAAGGTCGCGAAGTCCTCGCGATCGGCCGGAAGGAAGGCGACGTCGGCGGCGCCGCCGCAGCGCCAGCTGGTGTGCCTGGCCAGCGGCTCGTTGCGGCGCAGCTCGCCGCGTAGGCCCGGGAAGCGCAGCGGCTCGAGCATCATCATGCAGGCACCAGTTGGGCAGGCACGCCGCCGATCGATCCCGCACCCATCGTCAGCACGACGTCGCCATCCGCAGCGACGGCGCGTATGGCGGCCGCCATGTCGGCGATGTCGTCGACGAACACCGGCTCGATCCGCCCGGCGACGCGCAGTGCGCGGGCCAGCGCCCGGCCGTCCGCCGCGACGATCGGCGGCTCGCCCGCCGGATAGACTTCGCCGAGCAGCAGCACGTCGGCGGTCGCCAGCACGGCGACGAAGTCCTCGAACAGATCGCGCGTGCGCGTGTAGCGATGCGGCTGGAACGCGAGCACGACTCGGCGCCCGGGAAAGCTGCCGCGCGCCGCGGCGATCGTCGCCGCCATTTCGGCTGGATGATGGCCGTAGTCGTCGATCAGCATGAATGTGCCGCCGCCGGGCAGCGCGACGTCGCCGTGGCGCTGGAAGCGGCGACCGACCCCCTTGAACTCGGCCAGCGCCTTCGCGATCGCCGCATCGGCGACACCGGTCTGGCGGCCGACCGCGATCGCGGCGAGCGCGTTCTGCACGTTGTGCACGCCGGCCAGATTGAGCTCGATCGGCAGATCGGCGCCGCCGCCGGTGGCGACGAAGCGCATGCGGCCCGCGGCGTGCGCGACGTCGACCGCCCGCAGCTGCGCGTCGGAATCGAGACCATAGGTGACGGTCGGCTTGGCGATCGCGGGGAGGATGTCGCGCACGTTGCCGTCGTCGATGCAAAGCACCGCGACGCCGTAGAACGGCAGGCGCTGCACGAAATTGACGAACGCCTCCTTGAGCCGCGCGAAGTCGTGCCCATAGGTATCCATGTGATCGGCGTCGATATTCGTCACGACGGCGACGACCGGTTGCAACACCAGGAACGACGCATCCGACTCGTCGGCCTCGGCCACCAGGAAGTCGCCTTTGCCCAGGCGCGCGTTGACGCCCGCCGACAGCAATCGGCCGCCGATGACGAAGGTCGGATCGAGTCCGCCCTCGGCCAGCACGCTGGCGATGAGGCTCGTCGTCGTCGTCTTACCGTGCGTGCCCGCGACGGCGATGCCTTGCTTCAAGCGCATCAGCTCGGCCAGCATCAGCGCGCGCGGCACGACAGGCACGCCCCGCTCGCGCGCCGCGACGACTTCGGGATTGTCGGCGGCAACTGCCGTCGACACGACGACCACATCGGCGCCGGCGACGTTGCGCGCGGCGTGTCCGGCGGCGATCTTGGCACCGAGCTCGCTCAAGCGCCGCGTGGTCGCGGACAGCGCGACGTCGGAGCCGCTGACCTCGTAGCCCTGCGTCAGCAGCACTTCGGCGATGCCGCTCATCCCGGCGCCGCCGATGCCGACGAAGTGCACGCGCTTGACCTTGAACTTCATGCCGCCGATCCTTGCGCCAGTGCGATGCACGCATCGGCGACGCGCTCGCTCGCATCGGTGCGGCCGACGCGACGTGCCGCGATCGCCATCGCCAGCAGGCGGCCGCGATTCATCGCGCGCAGCAGGTCGGCCAGGCTCTGCGCGGTCATCGCCGACTGCTTGAGCATGACCGCCGCGCCGGCATCGACCAGGAATTGGCCGTTGTGCGATTGCTCGTTGGCGAACGCCCCGGGGAGTGGCACGATCACGCTGCCGACGCCGACGGCGGCGAGCTCGGAAATCGTCAAGGCGCCGCCGCGGCAGATGACGAGATCCGCGTCGGCATAGTGGCGCGCGATGTCGTCGATGAAA
>DATNAR010000110.1:0-15299 GCA_035607385.1 Casimicrobiaceae bacterium | reverse complement strand
CGGGTCTGGCCCGCCATCTGGCTCGGAGCGGCTGCGGTCAATTTCACGGTTCAAGGCTCAGCGGTCACGGCGGCCCTCATCGGCACCGGTAATACGCTCGAGGCGTTGGTGGGCGCCGCATTGATTCGTTTCTACATCGGCGTTCCTCACAGCTTCGACAAAAGCGAGCATGTATTCAGGTTTGTCGCGCTGGCCGCTGCCGCCTCCACCCTTGCGGCCACTTTCGGCGTGGCATCGATTGCAATTCAGGGCAAATTCACATTGTCCAGTCTTGCTACGAATTGGTGGACGTGGTGGCAAGGCGATACATCGGCCATCATCGTCATTACGCCGATGATTCTGTGCTGGATAGATCGCAACGCCCCGAAGTGGCCTGCAAGCAAGAAGATCGAGGCCGTGGCCGTCACCATTGCGCTGGCGGTTGTCGGATACGGCGTATTCGGAAGCAGCGCCGCGACGCACGATTTCCACGCGCTGCCGTTCGTAACGCTGCCCATCATCGTTTGGGCCGCATTTCGATTCGACCAGCGAGGCGTAACGGCAGCAATCGCTGCCTTATGTGCCCTCGCCATCTCGTACACGGTCTTCGGTCAGGGCCCGTTTTCTTCCACATCGACCAATGTGTCACTGCTCCTCCTGCTCGCGTTCATCTGCGCGGTGGCGATGACGGGGCTCGTGATAAGCGCAATTTTCGGCGAATTGCGCCGCGCTTTGGAAGCGCTTCGCCGCAGTCATGACGAACTCGAGCAACGCGTGGCCGACCGAACACAGGAGCTGGAAGGCGCAAATCGATCGTTGCAGGAGGAAATAAGACGTATCGAAATGCTGGAGCGAAGTGAACGCAGAATCAACGAGTTCCTTGCGATGTTGGGGCACGAGCTTCGGAATCCTTTGGCACCGATCCGTAACGCGCTCGATCTCATGCGCATCAGATCCACTGGCGATTCCACGCACGAGTGGTCTCGGAACATCATCGATCGGCAGGTGACGCAATTGACAAGGCTCGTGGACGACCTGCTGGATGTCGGTCGAATCACCAGCGGCACGATAATGCTTCAAAAGGAGCCCGTGGAGATGAATGCGGCGGTTCTCCGCGCGGTAGAGTCATGCCAGCCGCAGCTCGATGCCCGACGGCATACCCTCGAGTTGCAGCTCGCGCGGGATCCGCTGTTGGTCGACGGCGATCCCGTCCGGCTTTCGCAGATCGTTCTGAACCTCTTGAACAATGCCGTCAAATACACGCCGAACGGAGGCAGGATCCAGATTGCACTGGAGCAAGAAGATGACTGGGCCCTGGTCCGCGTCAAGGACACGGGCATCGGCATGTCGGCTAACCTGATACCGATCGTTTTCGATCTGTTTGTGCAGGAAAAGCGTTCCCTCTCTCGCACTGAAGGTGGCCTCGGTGTAGGTCTGACGGTGGTCAGACAACTCGTTCACATGCATGGTGGCTCGGTTACCGCCCGAAGTGGCGGCGCTGATATGGGAAGCGAGTTCGTCGTGCGGTTGCCCATGTTGACGCTGAAACCAACCGCGAGTGGGCCCGACTCCAGATGGCACCCAAAGCTGCCACTCGCGAAACGACGCATCCTGATCGTCGACGACAACCGCGATTCGGCAGATTCACTCGCTTTTCTCCTGAGCGAGGCGGGTCACGATGTGCGAACGCTCTACGACGGGCCATCCGCGAGCTCGGCCGCCGAGGCGTTTCGACCGCAGCTAGTCCTGCTGGATATCGGGCTTCCGCAAATGAACGGCTACGAAGTCGCCCGGCAATTGCGCAAGTCCGCGGAGCTGCGAAACGTTACGCTCGTGGCATTCACCGGTTATGGCCGGGACGAGGATCGCCAGCAGACGCGAGAGGCTGGCTTCGATTACCATTTGGTGAAACCTCTCGATGCGGCGGCGCTCGAAAAGATCATCGATTCCACGCCGGGTTAGGCCGCCCTCATAGATCGAAGATTGCGCATCCATGCAAGCGTCAAATGCCGAGTGGTTGACGTCCGGAGAAACGTCGGCGGGCATCGAAAGTCGTCTCCCGCAGATGTTTCCGGCGCTCGCCGACGCCGAGATTTCGCGCATGCGCCGGTTTGGTTCGCTGCGGCACTACCCTGAGGGTTCGCGACTCTACGCCGCGGGTGATCGCACCCCCGGCATGTTCGTCGTGTTGGAAGGTACGGTGACGATCAGCCAGCGCGACGGATTGGGCCATGTTGCGCCGATCGTGCGGCAGGGACGGGGACAGTTCCTGGCCGAGATCGCACAGTTGTCCGGTGGTACCGAGCTGGTCGACGCCCGTGCGGACCAGGACGTCGAAGCGCTGCTGATTCCGCCCGATCAGCTTCGCACGTTGCTCGTGGCCGAGGCCGAGCTCGGTGAGCGCATCACGCGCGCATTGATCCTGCGCCGCGTGGGTCTCATCGAATCCGGGGCGAGTGGTCCGGTATTGATCGGTCAGCCGCAGGCGGCGGACCTGTTGCGACTGCAGAACTTCCTTCGACGCAACGGCCAACCGCATCATGCGGTCGATCCGTCACAGGATGCGGCTGCCGCTACGCTGTTCGCGCAATACGGCGGCGCGGCCGCCGATGTGCTGGTCGTTTGTCCGAACGGTTCCATGCTGCTCACGCCCTCCGAGGACACGCTCGCCCGCTGCCTCGGCATGCTCGACTCAGTCGCGCACGACGAACTGTTCGACGTCGCGATCGTCGGTGCGGGACCGGCCGGGCTTTCGACCGCCGTGTATGCGGCGTCGGAGGGGCTTCGCGTGATCGTGCTCGATTGCCGATCGTTCGGCGGTCAGGCGGGTGCGAGCGCGCGCATTGAAAACTACCTCGGCTTTCCGACCGGCATCTCGGGACAGGCGCTCGCCGGCCGTGCATTCGTGCAGGCGCAAAAATTCGGCGCGGAAGTCCTGATACCCGCGCAGGCAACGTCACTCGATTGCCGCAGCGCGGCGCAGGACGGCGAGTTCAGGATAACGCTCACCGACGGTCGCCGGCTGCGCTCGCGCACGGTCGTCGTCGCGAGCGGCGCCCGCTATCGACGGCCCGCCGTGCCACGACTCGCGGAATTGGAAGGTCGAGGTGTCTGGTACTGGGCCTCGGCGCTCGAAGCGAAGTCGTGCGCCGGTGAAGAAGTCGCAATCGTCGGCGGCGGCAACTCGGCGGGACAGGCGGCCGTGTTCCTCGGCGCGAACGCAGCGAAGGTTCATGTGCTCGTGCGCGGTGAGGGTCTCGCAGCCAGCATGTCGCGGTATCTGATCGACCGCATCGCTGCAACGCCTGCAATCGAGCTGCATTTCAACACCGAGCTTGCGCAGCTTTACGGTGACGCGGACGCGAGGCTTGCAGCCATTTCATGCCTCGACAAACGGACCGGCGTCGAGCACAGGCACCCGGTGCGTAACCTGTTTCTGTTCGTCGGCGCAGACCCGGAAACCGGTTGGCTGAAAAGCTGCGGCTTGGCACTCGATGCGCACGGGTTTGTGCTGACCGGCCAAGCGACACGAGCGGCAGACGGGCGCACGCGCGCTTCCCTCGAATCCAGCATTCCCGGCGTGTTTGCCGTCGGCGACGTGCGCTCGGGATCGATCAAGCGGGTGGGCGGTGCGATCGGTGAAGGCGCCGCGGCCGTCGCACTGATTCACCAGCATGTGTCCGGGGGTGGCACTCACGCCGGCCAGAGTCCTTTGTGAGGAGCGCGCAATGCCTGCCGAATGCGACCATCTGAATTTCGTACGGACCGACGAGCCGAACAGCACCGGTTGCGAGGAATGCCTCGCGATCGGCGACACGTGGGTGCACCTTCGGCTGTGCCGCACGTGCGGCCATGTCGGCTGCTGCGACGATTCAAAGAACAAGCACGCGACGAAGCATTTTCATTCGACAGGCCACCCGATCATCACGTCGCTCGAGCAAGACGAAACTTGGAGCTGGTGCTACATCGACGAGCTGGCGATGGAATTGTCCTGATCGGTTGTCGGCCATGTCTTTGCGCCGGCCGTGACCATCCTGGTGCATCCGCCGTGCGACGAAGGCATCGCGCGCGCGTATGCGCCGCACGGTGCCGCAGCCGGCACACGCCGGGCCGTTCTGGGCGCAACGGTCCTCGGGTCGAGCCTCGCGTTTACCGACGGAGCCGTGGTCAACGTCGCGCTACCCGCACTGCAATCGGCGTTCGGCGCGTCCGCGGCGGTCGTGCAATGGATCATGAATGCCTACTTGCTGCTGCTCGGCGCGCTGGTGCTCGTCGGCGGCGCGGCGGCGGATCGATACGGACGCAAGCGGATCTTCGTGCTGGGCGTCGTTCTCTTCGCCGTTGCTTCCCTCGCCTGCGCAGGTGCTCCGACTGCTCCGCTGCTCGTCGCAGCGCGTGCGCTGCAGGGATTTGCCGCTGCGTTGCTGACGCCGGCGAGCCTCGCCCTGCTCGGTGCAAACTTCACCGAGGCCGAGCGGCCGCGCGCTTTCGGTATCTGGGCGGGCGCCGGTGCGTTGACGACCGCACTCGGACCGGTGCTCGGCGGCTGGCTGGTCGACACGGTCGGATGGCGCGCGATCTTCCTGATCAATCTGCCCGTGGCGGCGCTGGCCATCTTCATCGCGCAGCGCTCGGTGCCCGAGAGCCGTGACGACGAAGCACGTGCGCTCGATATCCCGGGCACGCTGACCGCTGTATCGGGATTGGGCGCGCTGACCTATGGCCTGACCGCGGCGAGCGGAAACGGCTGGACCGTCGCGACCTGCGCGTGGATGATCGGCGGCGCCTTGCTTCTCGCCGGCTTTCTGGTGCTCGAGCGGCGCAGCCGCGCACCGATGATGCCGCTCGAGCTGTTTCGCTCACGTGCGTTTGCCAGCCTCAACGCCATGACCTTCCTGCTCTATTTTGCGCTCAGCGGCGCGCTCTTCCTGCTGCCATTCGAGCTGATCCGTCTCGAGGGCTACAGCGCCACCGCGGCGGGCGCGGCGCTTTTGCCGTTCGCACTCGTGATGGGCCTGTTCTCCTCCGCGGCGGGGCGAATGGCCACGCACATCGGGACACGCCTGCAACTCACCGCCGGTCCACTCGTCGCCGGCGCCGGCATCGCGTGGCTCGGGCTCGCGAGCATCGACGGCGGGTACTGGACGGCGCGATTGCCTCCGCTACTCGTCCTGGCGGTTGGCATGACACTCACCGTGGGGCCGCTCACGGCGGCGGTCATGAACGCGGTCGAAGTCCGGCATACCGGCCTCGCGTCGGGAATCAATAACGCGGTGGCGCGGGTCGCGGGACTGATGGCCGTCGCATCGCTGACGCTGATCGTCGCGATGGTCGCGTCGGTGGGTACCGGTCCTGCGCCGGACGTGCTGGCTGCAGTCGACCACGAGGCGTTCCATCGCGGCTTTCGCGTCGCGATGATCGTAGCCGGGGTATGCGCGGCGCTCGGCGGTGCATTGATCGCGATGGCGCTCGAATGACGCTCGAACGATTGATGCGCATCGCCATTGTCGGCGCCGGACCCGCGGGTCTTCTCTTCGCCCACCCGGCGAAATGCCGCCTGCCGGACGCAGACAGCGTCTCGATTTGGCGTGGCTTCGGCAGCGATCCGTTGGAGCCTCGTTGCAGTAAACTGCGCCCCAACGTCACGATCGGCGACGCGAACATTGCCGCGCCCGCCACCGGAAAACCGCAAAGGAGAGCGTCATGAATCGCCCGGTGCCACCATTCGCCTCGCTGTTCGCCGTCGCTGCCGTTGCCCTGCTGGGCGCCGGCGGAGCGCTCGCTTCCGGCGAAAAGCTCGCCGCGTTCTACAAGAACCAGGTCGATCCGCACTTTGCGCTCGTGCGCGCGGGTGTCGAGGCTGCAGCGAAGGAGATGGGCGCCGGACCCGTCACGCACTATGCGCCCACGCGTCCCAACAATCTCGCCGAGCAGTTGTCCGAGATCGAGGACGTGACGGTCAAGAAGCCTGACGCGATCCTGTTCATGGCGGTCGACGCGCGCGGCGTGGTGCCGGCGATCGAAAAGGTCAACGCCGCCGGGATACCGCTCGTCAATTACAACGATCGCGTACGCGGCGGCAAATTCGTCAGCTATGTCGCCGCCGACGACTACAACCTCGGCCTCGACGCCGGCCGCTACCTGTTGAAGGCGCTGGGCGGCAAGGGCAGCGTCGTGATCATCGAAGGCGTCAAGGGCTCGACCACCAGCGACGATCGCGTGCGCGGCTTTCGCAAGGCGATCGAGGAGAATCCCGGCGTCAAGCTGCTCGCGTCGCAACCTGCCAACTATCAACGGCTGCAGGCGCTGCAGGTCACCGAGAACCTGATCCAGGCCAACCCGCAGATCGACGGCGTGCTGGCTGCCGCGGACGTGATGGCGTTCGGTGCGATTGAAGCGCTCGAAGCGGCCGGCAAGAAGAGTGCGAAGGTCGTTGGCATCGGCGGCGTCCCCGAGTCGATCGAGGCCATCAAGTCCGGCCGCCTGCTCGCTACAGCCGAATTCAACGGCTACAAGATGGGCTGCCTCGCCGCCATGGCGGCGGTGCGCTACCTGCGCAAGGAGCCTGTGCCCGACACGATCGTGATCAAGGGAATCGTGATCGACAAGAGCACCACCGGTCCGTTCGAGGTGCCACCCGAAAAGCGTAGCTGCCCCAAGTGGGACGACTACGCGAAGTAACGTAGTCAACGGATCGCGATCAGGTCTGCTTGGCCGTGACTCACCCCAACATGAGTGACGCATCATCGTGACCAGCAAAACGGACGAAGCCACGCAACGAATCCGCGCGGTGCACCCGCGTCCGGACCAAGCGCACCATATGCCCTACGCGCCGGCCGTGCGCGTCGAGGGCCCGGCCGATATCCTGTTCATCTCCGGCTCGACGTCGTCGCCGCTGTATCACCAGCATCCGCATGTCGCCGGCGAGCACTGCCATCCGATCGACATCGAAACGCAGACGCATCGCGCGATGGCCGGCATCAAGCTCGTGCTCGATGCCGAGGGGTTATCGTGGCGGCACGTGGTGAAGGTCACCAAGTACATGACCGACATGCGCGACATGGACGGCATGGTCGCGGTGCTCGCAGAGTATTTCGGCGACTGGAAGCCGGCGAGCACGACGATCTGCATCAACGCCCTCAGCACACCCGGCGCGCGCGTCGAGCTCGACATGATCGCGGTGCGACCGAAGGGCTGAACATCGTTTCGCCGCAAGCGACCGGCGCCGATTCGCCCGCATCCGCGCGGGCGCAGCCGAGCGTGCCGCTGCTCGCGCTCCGCAGCGTGAGCAAATCCTTTCCGGGTGTGCGCGCGCTCGAGGACGTGAGCCTCGATCTCCACGGTGGTGAAGTGCACATGCTGCTGGGCGAGAACGGTGCCGGCAAGTCGTCGCTGATCAAAGTGCTCTACGGCGCGTATCGTGCCGACGCGGGAACGATCCTTCACGAAGGTCACCTCGTCGATATCAAGCGCCCCGCCGATGCGCGGCGCATGGGCATTGCGGTGATCTTCCAGGAGTTTTCACTCGTTCCGTTCCTCGATCTCGCGCACAACATCTTTCTCGGCCGCGAGCCGCGCCATCGCGTGACGCGCCTGATCGATCACGCCCGCATGCACCGCGAAGCGCGCGCGGCGCTGGACAGCCTCGGGCTCGACTACGACACGCGTGCGCTGCCCGTGCATCTCGGCATCGCGCGCCAGCAGATGGTCGAGATCGCGAAAGCACTGTCGCAAAACGCGCGAATCCTCGTGATGGACGAGCCCACCGCCGCGTTGTCCGACCGCGAGGCGGATGCGCTGTTCGCGGTGATTCGGCGGCTTCGCGCCGACGGCGTGGCCATCCTCTACATCTCGCATCGGATGAAGGAAGTGCTGGAGCTTGGCGACCGCGTGACCGTATTGCGTGACGGACGCCGCGTGGCGACGATGCTTCGCGGCGAGGCGAGCGCCAACGAGCTGATCGCCATGATGGTGGGCCGAGCGGCGGGTGCTGCGGGGGCCGTGTATCAGCGCCGGCACTTTGGCGAGCCGGGCGCCACCGCGCTCGAAGTCCGCGGCCTGTGCACCGCCTCCGGCGTCAACGGCGTCGACCTCGTCGTGCGTGCGGGCGAAATCGTGGGACTGTCAGGATTGGTGGGCGCGGGCCGCACCGAGGTCGCGCGCGCGGTCTTCGGCGCGGATCCGATCACGGCGGGAGAGGTGAAACTGTTCGGCGCGCCGGTTCACGGCGGCCCTGACCGTGTTGCGTCGCGCGGCGTCGCGCTGATCCCGGAAAACCGCAAGCAGGAAGGCCTGGCGCTCAAGCGTTCGACGCAGGACAACCTGCTCGCCGCGAGCCTGTGGAAGCAATTTCCCCGAGGCTGGTATCGCGCGCGGCCGGCGCGCCGCCATGCGCGTGCGCTGATCGAGCGGCTGCGCGTGACGCCGGGTGAGCCGCGGCGCCTTGCAAGCGTGCTGTCCGGCGGCAACCAGCAGAAGGTGGTGATCGGCAAGTGGCTCGTCGCCGGTTGCCGCCTGTTCATGTTCGACGAGCCGACGCGCGGGATCGACATCGGCGCGAAGGGTGAAATCTTCGCGCTGATCGAAGACCTCGTGAAGCGCGGCGCCGCCGTCCTGCTCATCAGCTCCGAGCTGTCGGAGATCGTGCACGTGTGCGACCGCGCGTACGTGATGCGCACGGGCCGCATCGTCGGCGAGCTCGCGCGCCATGATCTGTCGGAGGAGAACCTCCTCCGTCTCGCGATGCACGAGACCTGAGGCGATGAACGCGCCCGCGCGCTCGGTGACCTACCGCACGCGTCCGCTGCCGGCCATCGTACCGATCGGACTCTTCGTCGTCGTCGGCGCCGTGCTCGCGGGGCACGGGTTCGCATCGGAACGCAACATCGCCAACCTGGGACTGCAGGCGTCGATCCTGCTGATGCTGGCGATGCCGATGACGCTCATCATCATGAGCGAGGGACTCGATTTGTCCGCGGGTGCGGTGTTGAGCCTCTGCAGCGTGGTCATGGCGATGATGCTGGCGGGCGGCCACGGACTCGTCGCTGCGCTTGCCGCATCGCTTGGCGTCGGCCTTGCATTTGGTCTCGCCAACGGCGGCCTCGTTTCGCTGCTTGGCTTGCCGCCGTTCGTGGTGACGCTCGGCACGCTCGGCATCGCGCAAGGGGCAGCGCTCGTGCTCACCGAGGGCAACGCGGTGTCCGGCCTCGGTCCCGGCATCTCGGCGCTCTACGCCGATCACATCGCCGGCATACCGTTGCCCGTCATCATCGCGCTCGCCACCTGGCTCGTGACGCACGTCCTGCTGTACCACACGCGATTCGGTGCGTATGTATTCGCGATCGGCGGCAACCGCGATGCGCTGGTGCTCGCGGGCGTGCGCG
Source organism: Casimicrobiaceae bacterium (assembly GCA_035607385.1). Classification (GTDB taxonomy): domain Bacteria; phylum Pseudomonadota; class Gammaproteobacteria; order Burkholderiales; family Casimicrobiaceae; genus PALSA-1003. Next base: position 5,937 of record DATNAR010000110.1, on the reverse strand, counting down.
CCTCGGCATGGCACATCGCCATCTACGCTTATGGCGGGCTGGTGTCGGGCGTCGCCGCGCTGCTGCTGACCGGTCGCATGAACGCCGCGCACCCGACCGTGGCCATCGGCATGGAGTTCGATGCGATCGCCGCGGTGGTGCTCGGCGGCACATCGTTCGAGCGTGGCGACGGGCGTCTTCTCGGAACGGTGCTCGGCGTGGCGACGATCACCGTATTGCGCAATGCGCTCGATCTGCTCGGCATCGAATCTTCGCTGCAGGTAGTGTCCATCGGCGTGCTGATCCTGGTGGTGATCATGATCGACAGCGCCCGCAGGACCTGGCGCGTGCATCCGGCATGACATCGAGCCATGCCGCCGCGGCGCGTGCCCGTGTGCCGTTGGCGCACTGGCGGCACCATTTCGCATCGGAGAACGCCGCGCTTGCGCTGCGCGTTGCGCTGATCCTGCTGATGGCGCTCTTGCTTGCGCTGTCCAGCGACGCGTTCCTGAGCACCGCCAACGTGCTGAACGTCTTGCGGCAGGCGAGTCTCATGTTTCTGCTCGCCACGGGCCTCACGCTGGTGATCCTGTGCGGCGGCTTCGACCTGTCGGTTGCCGCGAACCTCACGCTGTCGGCGTGTCTCGCCGCGGGCGTTATCAAGTCGGGCGCATCGCCCTGGCTCGGTGTGGCCACCGCGCTCGCGTGCAGCACGCTCGCCGGCGCGCTGAACGGTCTCGCGATCACGCTGTTGCGATTGCCGGCATTCCTCGCCACGTACGCGATGCTGTGGATCCTGCAGGGCCTCGCGTTCCATTACATGGGCGGACAGGAAATCTACGGCTTTCCACCGGCGTTCCGCGCGCTCGGCACCGGCTTCCTGCTCGGCGTGCCGGTACCGGTGTACCTGATGGCGGCCGTGCTCGTTGCCGGCACGCTATTCACGCGCAGCACCAACGTGGGACAGGAGATCTATGCGATCGGCGCGAACCCGGAAGCGGCGCGGCTGTCGGGCATTCCCGTGCGCCGGCGTCAGTTGCTGGTCTATGCGTTGAGCGGCCTCATGTCGGGACTCGCCGCGGTCGTGTACCTCGCGCGCGTCAATGCAGCGGACTCGGGCATGGGCGAACCGTTGCTGTTGCCGGTCATCGCGGCGGTGCTGATCGGCGGCACGTCGCTGTTCGGCGGTGTGGGCAGCCTGCTCGGCACCGTGCTCGGCGCGATCATCCTCGCGCTGGTGATCAACGGCATGAACCTGCTCGACATCAAGGCGCAGTGGCAGCCGCTGATCGTGGGCGTCGTGCTGCTTGCCGCGGTGCTGGTGGACCTCGTCGGTCGCGGCCACCGCGAGCGGATAGGCTAGGCGCGCACCGCGTCGAGCCCGTCTCCCACCGGCACATTCTCGGGGGTGAGCTCGATGCCGGACGCATTGGCCTGAAGGACGATCAGCTTGGCGAAATCCTCGTCGTCCATGCCGTTGCCGATCAGCGTCTGCACCAGATCGCGCGTGAGCGAAGCGAGCGGCATCGGCACGTCGAATTCGCGCGCCGCGCTCAAGCCCAGGTCGAGGTCCTTGCGCAGAAGCTTCGGCGTAAACGTCACCTTGAAGTCGAGGTTCACGAGCGCCGGTGTCTTGTAGCGCGAGAACGTCGAGCCCATCACGCTCTGGTTGATGAAGTCGAGGAACGCGTGCCGAGGCACGCCCGCCTTCTGCGCGAGGATGGTGATTTCCGCGAGCGATTGAATGACCACGCCGAGATACACGTTGTGGCAGATCTTGACGATGCGCGCGAGCTCGCCCTCGCCGACATAGCTCGCACCGGCTCCGATGAGCTCGAGATAAGGAAGTGCTGTGTCATACGCGGGCTTCGGCCCCGAGCACACGAAGGAAAGGCGCCCGGCCTTGATCACCTTGGCGTTGCCGGAGACAGGCGCCGCGAGCAGGTCGATACCGCGCTGCGCCAGCAGCGCGCGCAACTCGGCCGAGCCTTCGAGAGAAATCGACGAGCATTCGACGATCAGCTTGGGATGCGCAGCGCCATCGCCCGAGAGCAGTCCGCCCGATCCCGCAATTACATCGCGCACGTCGTCGTACGTGGACACCATGACGAACACGATGTCGCACGCCGCGAGCTCGCTCAAGCGATCGGCGATGTGCGCGCCTTTTTGCGCGAGCGGCTCGGCCTTCGCGCGCGTGCGATTCCACACCGTGAGGTTCGCGCCGCGCATCGTCAGGCGCTCGGCCATCGCATATCCCATACGGCCGGTGCCGATCCAGCCGAGGCGCGCGGAAGTGGCGGGCGTCATGCGGATATTCCGAACGGCTTGCCGATGGCGAACCGCCAATGAAGGATATCGGGATTGCGTGCGGGCATGGTCGCGTTCCTCGCGTTCAATACGGATTGGCGATTGGCAGTTCCTGCGCCGGGTACAACGAAATGATTCTGGGTCCGTCGGGCGTCAGGATCACTTCCTCCTCGATGCGTGCGGCGGAGATGCCGTCGGTGGCGGGACAATATGTCTCGACCGCGAACACCATCCCGGCCTTCAACTCGATCGGATCCTTGAGTGAATTGAGCCGTGAAATCAGCGGCCGCTCGTGCAGGCCAAGTCCCAGGCCATGGCAGAAGTTGAGCCCGAACGCTTCCATTTCGCTCGAGAAGCCGATTTGGCCGGCCTTGGGAAATGCGCGCGCGATCTTGTCCGAGCCGACACCCGGCTTCAAGAGGTCGATCGCACGGTCCATCCATTCGCGCGCCTTGCGATACGCCGTGCGTTGCGCCGGCGTGGCCATGCCGACGTTGAACGTGCGGTAGTAGCACGTGCGGTAACCCATGAACGATTGAATGATGTCGAAGAAGGCCTGGTCGCCCGGGCGGATCAACCGGTCGGTGAAGTTGTGCGGATGCGGCGAGCAGCGCTCGCCGGAAATCGCATTGATCGCCTCGACGCAATCGCTGCCCATTTCGTAGAGTCGCTTGGTGGCGAGCGCGACGATCTCGTTTTCCCTGACGCCCGGCTTCAATACCTCGGCGATGTCCTGGTACACGCCGTCCACCATCGCGGCGGCCATGTTGAGAAGCGTCAGCTCGTCGATGCTCTTGACCTCGCGCGCCTGCAGCAGCACCTGCTGGCCGTCACGCACATCGATGTCCTGCTTCTGCAACTCGAACAGCATCGGCGGCTCGACCACGTCGAGGCCGAGCGGCAGGTCGGCTACGCCTTCGGCGACGAGGATCGCCTTGATCTCCTTCGCGGCATCGCGAAACAGCGTGGTATCGGCGCCGGTAGCGCCACGAAGACCGAGCAGCCCCGCGCGACAATGGTCATGTTGCAACCACGGCGCATGCAGCCGGTGGTGCCTCGCGGCCGAGCCGAAGTCCCAGATGTACGGATCGCCGTTGCCGGTCAGCAGCGAATAGCGCGTGAGCTTGTCGCGCGCCCATTCGCCGATCACCGTGCTCGTGGTGTAGCGGATGTTGTTCTGGTCGAAGCAGAGCAGGGCGCCGAGCCCGGAGCCCGCGAGTGCAGCGCGTGTGCGAGCGAGACGATAATCATGCAGCCGGCGGAAGTCGATCCGCTGTTCGAAATCGACTTGCGTGTGCCCCGGCGCCTGCAGCGGCCGATCCCATTGGTGATGCGCGTCGATGTCATCGGGGCGGATGATCGTCGGGTCCTTGCGAATCCTCCTGGCCAAGCGGAGCTCCTGCGCGAGTCGCCCGGCATTCGCGGGCGCTATGCCGTTCAATGCGTGCCGAACGCCTTGTTGTACCACGTGAGGTCGACGTATTTCATCGGATCATCCAGCGCCTTCGGCGGCGTGGCGTACTTGCTGCGCAGCGCCAGCACGTTGGCGATGCCCTTTTCGTCGGGCTTCAGGTCGCGCGTCAGGCCGTGCTGCGGATCGAGCAGCAGGTCGTACGCCTGTTTCGCCAGCGCCGGTGTCATGTCGCGGATGTTGGCGACCAGAAGCGCTTCGGCAATGCCGCGATTGGCCGGGTCGACGACAAAGTCCAGGCCCGCCTTGTAGCCTTTGAGGAAGCCGATCATCTGCGCCTCGTGTTCGCGTGCAAAGCTCTGCCGCACGTAACCGACGGTGCCTTCATACGGGCCAAGCGCCTCCGCGTTGGCCAGCACGTGGTAGCCACGGCTTTGCGCGAGCAGCTCGAACGGCGTGCGCAGCAGCGTGGCGTCGTGCTTGCCGGCGAGGAGATCCTTGTATCGATTGGCGGTGCCGCCTGCGCGGACGTATGTGACGTCGCCTTCCGCGATTCCATTGCGTGTCACCAGTTCGCGCAACACGAACGCGGCGCCGGTGGTCATCGCATCGACGGACAGCGTCTTGCCTTTCAGGTCGGCGAACGCGTGGATCGAAGGCGCCGCAACCACCGACAGGAATCCGCCGTCGCCGCTCATGAACACCGTGAGATCGGGATTGGCAGGAATCTTCGCCTCGCCCTGTCCCTCCTGGTATGCGATCAGGTTGTCGACGAGGGCGAGCGCGACGTCGTACTTGCCGTCGAACAGTGATGCGACCAGGAATCCGGAACTGGGTGTATACGCGATCTGCACCGTCACGCGATTCGCCTCGAAGTATCCCTGGCGCTGCGCAGCCCAGACCGGCAGGTTCCAGCCGCCGTCGAACGAAATGACGCGCAGCGGCGCCGGAGGCGGCGTCGCGGATTGCATCTGCGCTTCCGCCGCTGTGCTCGCTGCAACGAGCGCGGCGAGCGCGATTGCGGGCCAATGTCGATAGGTCATGTCTGTTCGTCCATGCTCGTCGAGCGGCCGTCGTGACGAGGCCGCATTCGACCCGTGACGATAGCCTCTCGCGCCGCGGCGTACAAGGCGTAGGCTCTTCCAATGGCATAGGAGGCTGAAAGGATGCCTGTGTTTCCAACGGCATATGAGGCTGAAATGAGATACCGTGACCTTTGTCAAGGGGTGTCTTCATGTCGAAGCGCTCGGGGTAGCGAGTCCGGAATCGAACGGTCGGCGATGTTTCGCCACGGAGTAGATGGCGAGCAGCAGTTTGTGCATGCAGGCCATGAGCGCAACCTTGGGCAGTTTGCCACGCGCGAGCAAGCGTTGGTAATGGGCGCGCAGCCATGGGTTGTTGCGAACGGCGCTCAGTGTAGGCATCCACAGGGCGGCACGAAGTCGGGAATTGCCGAGGGGAGTCAAAACCGGCACGCATGTTGTTGCGTTTACCCGATTGCTTGAGCCCGGGGATGGCCCCCACGTAGGCAGCGAGCGCACCGGCGCTGCGGAACAGCGCGGGGTCACCGACGACGGCGATGACGCGGGCGGCGGTTTGCGAGCCGATGCCGTTGATGGTGGTGAGCAGGTGACCGACTTGATGCTCGCGCAATTTGCCCTCGATATCGTGGTCGAGCTCGCGCAACCGGCTGCGCAGCAGATCCAGATCCTGGCAGGCGTAACGCACCTGGACGCGGTAGGCCACGCTTTGATGCTGGCCGACAGAATGCCGTGCAGCGTCGATCAGCGCGCGGGCGAGATCGAGACCGACCCGGTTGGCGCTTGTCATAGCGCAAGGCGGCCAGGCGTCTGACCGAGAGGCCATGGAAGGCGGCCGCCGTCGGATAATCGTGCAGGATGGCCGTGGCGAGCTCGGTGTCGAGGCCGCGCACATAGCGCGTGAATTCGGGAAATCCGAGATCGACCGCGCGATGCAACTGGCGCACCCGATCGCCGAAGTCTTGCAGCAAGCGATCGCGCAGGCGTACCAGTTCGCGCAGTTCTTCCGTGGCGGCGTCGGGCAGATGCGTGGTGGGCGGGCGCTTTTGCGCGGCGAAGTGCGCGATGCCGAGTGCGTCAATGGCATCGGTCTTGGTGCGCTGCAACTGTTCGCCGGCGAAACGATGCGTGCGCAGCGGATTGAGCAAAGCCACCGCGTATCCGGTGGCGATCAAAGTGGCAAACAAGTTCTTCCAGTAA